>CAYXWB010000092.1:0-13946 GCA_964468515.1 uncultured Bradymonadales bacterium
TGGGCCATCGCTATGCCTACATTCTCCTACTTTATCCCACCTTAACTACAGTTAAATAGGGCGATTGTGCCAGCGCGACGGTGCCCTCATCGCCGAGCAGATAGTTAGAGATGTAAAGCTCGGTGAGGTTGGCGATGTTTGGCGAGCGAGCGAGCGCGGCGGCACCTGTCGGGCCGATATTGTTTTGACCGAGGTTAAGGTCAGTGAGGTTTTTCAGATAGGGCGATTGCGCGAGCTCTGCTGCGCCATCATCGCCGAGCGCGTTTTTGCCGAGGTCAAGTGAGGTGAGGGCTTTGAGATGAGGCGACTGAGCCAATGATGCGACGCCCACATCGCCGATCGTGTTGTGGTAGAGGTTGAGCGAGGCGAGGTTTTTTAGCGCGGGGGATTGTGCCAGCGCGGTCGCGCCAGTCGCGCCGATCTCATTGCTGCTGAGGTCAAGCGAGGTGAGTCGCTTCAGCTGTGGTGATTGTGCCAACGCCGTCGCGCCTTCCGAGCCGATCGTGTTGCAGCTGAGGTTGAGCGAGGTGAGGTTCGCCAAGTATGGCGCGCTCGCGATCGCGTCGGCGCCGGCGGGGCCGATGCTGTTGCTGGCGAGGTCAAGGGTGGTGAGTTTGGTGAGATGCGGAGAGCTTGCCAGCGCCTGTGCGCCCGCATCACCGATCGCGTTTTGCGTGAGGTGAAGCGCGGTGAGGGGGGCCAAGCATGGCGAGCTGACCAGCGCGAGTATGTCCGCGGCAGGGCTCTTGTTATAGCGGAGCTTCAGCGTGGTAAGCTGCGTCAGCGCCGGGAGATCGCGCTGGAGCAGGTTGAGGCAGGTCGCGATCGAGCCACGCCAGCACAGCCCGTGACAGCGCAGCCCCGCGTGATCGAGGCTGCGAAGCTGCGCTTCGATGGACTTTGCGTCATAAGCAGCGCGCCAGGTGATGCCGGTGGCGAGCGTGAGCGCGGGGTGTATCGTGATGAGCGCGTCGCGCGCGCTCCAAGTCCACCACGCGTCGGGGGCGAGCCGGAGGGTGTCATCATCCGCGAACAGCCCGCGCAGGTAGGGGAGCACGACTTCTTGTAAATGAGCCGCATCGGACCAGCGCTGCAACAGCTCACAGACAGCCTCCCAGCGCGCTTTGCCACGAAGCGAATGCATAACGCTGCGAAGCTCCCCAAAACGTGTGTGTTCGCTCATGACTGATCCCGGCTGTGTGGCTGAGGGGACAGTTCAGCCACGATCATCGCCGGACGATGCGCCCCCCGGCATGGATAAAGACAAGCCTAGCTTAAGCGATGTGGCGCGGGCTGACAAGGCGCCTGTTCACACACAACCTCCCGAGCGGCAGGTCGATACGCTTGATTATAAGCGGAGATCGTCTAAGTCACGCGGTTACTTGCAGCCATCGGTGCGTGCTGAGCGGGCAGAGAATGTGCGGAGCTGAAGCGCACGCGCTGGAGCTTGTACTGACTCGGAGGAGGCGCGCTGTGCGCGCCTCCTCGGGGTGTGAGCGGGGCTCAGTGGCCACAGCCGCATGAGGAGCATTCTGAGGACGCAGCGCGTAGCTTGCGGGCCGCTTCGTATGCCTCGATCAGCGGCTCATAGTCAGGGCCAAAGGCTTTGGTGAGGAGCGCGGGGATGAGCTTTTGGTGAAAGGTCTCGCTGAGCACATGCTCGCTCTCTAGGCCATCGCTCTTGATCTGGTATTCAACTTTGCTCGATTTAGCGAGCTGTAGAAGCTCATAGAGCGTGGTAGGCACCGAGATGACATATTCATAGTAAGTGTTTGGTGTCTCGACATCTTCATCACGGTTGACGTTGATGTGATTGGCGTCGATACGTATCCTGTCATCGTCAGTGAGGAGGTAGATCTTGAAATGATCGAGATCAACGCGTGATGAGTACATGAGGAGGATGAAGCGCGCGTGTGCGCCTAGCGTGATTTTGCTATATTCTTCTGGGTCGTCGGAGCGCTTCTTTCTGCTCATCTCGTCAAAGGTGTGGATATGAATGTTGGCGCTGGTGGGGCGAGGGCTTGGGATATGTACGTAGTCAGAGAATTGCGTGAAGATAAGGCCAGAGAATCGATTTGTTGATTGCTCAATGAAGTCGAGCGGATTCGCTGGGATCGTAGGATCTTCGTTCATCCAACGAACCGCTCCCTCTTCTTCGACGGGCTCGGATTCTGGCTCAGGCTCAGGCTCGTCAGCGAACGTTGCAGCGAGCTTGCGAAAAAACTCCATGGCGTGCCTCCCTGTGTGTGGTTGAGGATTTGAGGGTGAGGCGGCGTGTGATCTGCTAGCACCGCCGCCTCCAAAACTCACTGCAACCGCACCTTGATTCCCGCGCGCAGCTGCTCGGTGAGCTTCTTGCGGATCTCGTCGACGAGGGCGTCGATGTCGGCCTCGGAGCTGATGACGCGGTTGTGGAGGTGGAGGTTCAGGCGCTTGATCATGGGCGCTTGTGCGCCGCGACTGAGCAGGGCGTCTAGCTCGTCGTTGGCTTGCTCCTCGGCGTCGTGGAGCTTGCGGGCGAAGCTGACGCGCAGGTCGTGGAGGGTGGGGGAGATGGCGTCGGCGTCGGTGTCGGTCATGGCGAGGGTGATGGGGCGCAGGACCTGGTGTGACTGCTCGCCAGTGAGCGTGCTGAAGCCGTCGCGCGCTTTGACGCGCTTGCGCGCTTGCTCCGCTTGCTGTTCTTGCAGCTGGAGCAGGCGCTGGCGCTCGGCGCCATAGGCGCGCAGGCTGGCCTCCAGATCGAGCTCAATGGCGCCGATCTCGCGCCAGGGGCGCTCGCTTTGTAGCTGAGCCTCAATGCGGGTGCGGGCGGCGTCGAGGTCGGTGGGCTGGCGCTCAAGCGTCTGGAGCTGCTGGAGCTGATGGCGCAGCACGTCGTGCGCGCGGCGCACCGCGCGTAGCGCGTCGTCGCTCAGCTCGGCCTCGTAGAGCTTTAACAGTTGGATGCCATCGCGCAGGGTGTCGAGGTGGCGCTTGACGAGCTGCACGGTGGGCTTGGTCTGACGGCAGGAGCGGATGCACTGCTCAAGCGCGTCCCCAAGCTTCGGGAAGACCTCTGGATGATGAGACTCGCCGGGCAGCTGATTGAGCTTGCTCTGGACGGCGCGCAGGGACTGGGCGAGGTTGGGGAAGTAGGCGGCGACGGCGTCAGCGATGGCGTGATCTTCGCGGTCCATGCGGTGATTGAGGCGCTCCTCGAACAGCTTGCAGATGCGCGCGCGGGCTTGAAAGCCGATGTCATCCTCGCCAGCGGGGAAGATAGACGCGGCGCGAAAGGCGCGGTCTTTATCAAAGAGGTCGCGCACGCCCGCGTCGCGAATGGCGGTCAGCTCGGCGCCGCCCTCGGGTTGGAGGCGGACCTTGCTGGCGCGCAAGAGCCCGATCACGCACGCCTTGATCACGTTCGCGGTGTAGCCGTAGGGGGGGCTGCCGAAGTGGGCGAGCAGGGTGGTGCCGCTGAGGCCGCCCTCGGCTTCGATCTGTTCTTGGACGCGGCGCGCCACCACGCCCGTGCAGGTGGGCACGTAGCGGCCCGCGTCCAGCTCCAAGATGCCAAGCTCACCGACCAAGAACTTTGGCGAGGGGCCAGACAGCTGGGCTTCGACGAGCTGCATCAGCTCGGCGGGCTGGATCTGGGTGGCGATGAAGTGGGGGAACAGCTCGGGCAACACGCGCGTGGCGGCGGCGTGCAGCGCGATGGGGAAGCTCGCGCCTTGGTCGTGGGGCTTGATGGTGCGACCGCGAAAGTAGATGGCGCCGGCCATCCATGCGGCGGCGACGGCATCGCGCGCGCGACGCTCCAGCTCCTCGACGCGGTTCTCCTCGTTCTGGAGCAGCAGCTTGCGCGAGGGGTTGAGTGATTCACGGCGCGGCTTGTACTTGTGGACCATGCCACGGGAGCGGACCAGCTCACGGGCGAGCTGGTCGAGCTGGTCGCTGTCTCCGGCGAGCCAGATGAGGCGCTCGTGGAGGGCGGCCTCGGCGCTCTTCTTGATCCAGGTGGTGGGGTTGCGCTCCTCGCGGGTGAGCAGGCGCAGATCAACGCGCAGCGAGGCGTGGTCGCGCGGATCGACGATGGCGACGTCTTGGGCGCGTCGGCCATCATTGAACAGGCCCGCCCAGGGGAACGCGCGGCCTTGGAGCTTGGGACGATCGGGCTCCGCGAGCAGGAACTTGAGGCTCTGCTGCACGATCTCGCTGATGGCCTCGCGCGAGGCCGTGAGATCGCGCCGCTCACGCTCCCACTCCTCACCGGCGGAAGATTGCAGCTTGTAGCCGAGCTTCTCGGAGTAGCCCAGCAGGTTGCGACGGCGCAGCTCCTCCAGGGCGGCGCTGACTTGCGCGGTGTGATTGCCGCGATCGATGCGATCATAGAGGCACTGCGCGACGAGCTTGGCGTCGGTGGGGACGGCGTCTTGGATAAGCTCCAGCAGCGCGACGACCTTGGCGGTGCGGACCATCAGGCCGGAGTCATCATCGGCGCACTGGCTCAGGATGCGGGCCATGGAGGCTTGCACATCGGAGTCGAGCGCGGTGTGCTGGACCTCATAGATCTGATCCAGTGAGACGAGCGCGCCGACGGGCTGCTCAGCCAAGCGCTGATCGCGGAACAGCTCACCGAGCAGCTGCAAGAGGCCACGGATGGCCTGATCATCGCCTTGGGCGCGTGCGGAGCGGGTGCGCAGGGCGCTGGTGATCTGCAAGATGAGGTCGATCTGGCCCGGCAGCATCGGGTAGACCTCGACGAACTCATCGGGCGTGATGGCCTCGCAGCCGTAGGCGAACAGCTTGAGGTCGGGGCGATGCTGCTCGAAGCGCTCGCGCAGCATGCCCTCAACCTCGGGGCGCTTGTGAAGCAGGCGCTTGTGGACCACGTCGCGGATGTTGGTGGCGGCCAGGTGAACGCGCAGCTTGGGCGGGAAGCGATCTTTGGCCCAGATCAGCAGGGCGTCATCGGCCTGCTCGTCGATCTTCTGCTGGCCGAGCGCCATGAGCCAGGCCTTGCCGCGCAGTGAGGCGCCAAGCGCGGTGGCGAACGCGCGCAGCCTGTCGACGCGATCTTGGTGCGTGAGCACATACTGTGAGACCTCATCAATGATGAGGAACAGCGTGGCGTTGGGGCGGCGAAACTTGAGCATGTCGCGGATGGCGGCCACCGCCTCCTCGGGGGACTCAGCGCGCGCGTGGGTGCCACCCCGGCTCATGAACCAGCTCATCGGATCGGTGTAACGCTCGGGGTACATGACCGACATGATGAGGGAGAAGTCCTCTTCGGCGAGCTGGTTGTCTTTGACGCTGTCCCAATCAACGCCGAGCGTCTCGCGGGCGGTCTTCAAGAAGAGGTCCCAGGCGCCATCGCGCTCCAAGCGCAGCTCAAAGTCAGCGACCAGCGGCTCAGTGCTGCAATAGCCGAGGCGGCGCTGGACTTGTCGGATGGTAGCGGCGTGGACGTGCTCATTGTCGCGGGCGATGCCGCCGATGTCGAAGACGACAGCCAGCGGATCGATCTGCTGTCGCAGCCGGCTCCAAGCGTCGCGAAGCTCGGCCGATTTGGGGGAGGTGTCGCGGCGCAGCCACGCCTCTGCCAGTGAGGAGCCATCGGGCAGGGCGACGCCGTCGAGGGCGAGCCCTAAGAGCTTGGCGAAGCTGGACTTGCCGGAGCCGTAGAAGCCGGAGATCCAGGCGTTGGGCAGGTCAGGACCGCCGGGCTTGTCCAGCTCATCGGCGATGTGGGTGAGCAGGCGCACATACTGCTCATGGATGCCGCTGGGGACGCGCCGATGGTTGGGGTGATCCTCGGGCCAGCCGCCCGTGATGATATATTCGGAGACCTCGGCGGCTATCTTATCGGGCGCCTGCTCGTGAAAATAGACCACGGGGGGGATATCGCGTGTGACCTCAGAGCTGAAGAGGTCGCGGATGAGGAGCGCGTCGGTCATGGATAAATCCGTGGTCGATAGTCATTGTCTGGCGGGTGCATGCCCATAAACGACAGGCCAGTGGGGCCTTGGCGTGCGCCAGGGTACAGCAGCACCACGGGCACGTGGCGGGTGTTGCCGTCGAGGTGACGCAAGAGCGCGGAGGAGCGAAAGAAGGGATAGATGGCGCCTGCGCGGCCGATGAGGGCGAGGGTGCGGTCGATGGCGTCGGGGTGCGCGTCGGCGTAGTCGCTGATGATGCGGCTGCAATCGGCGGCGATGCCGTCGGGGCCTTCGATGAGGGGAGAGAGCTTCGATTTGAGGTAGTTGAGGCCGCGCTCGGGATCGCGCGCGGTCATGGCGCGCTCCATCGTGATCACACGGCTCACCCAGTCATCACCTTGGGCGCGGACGCGGTCGAGCAAGAGCTGCTGGAGGTTGATCGACAGGACCATCCAGCCGTGCGCGACGAGGTCTGCGCTCAAGCGCTGCACCTGCTCGCGCAGCGCGAGTTCTTGCGGAGGATCGTATTGCACGATGGCGAAGCGGTAGTTGCGCATGGTGCTGATGCGCGGGCCGTCATCGTGGATGAGGTCGCGTCGCAGCGCGGTGAACGCTTCTTGGAGGGCGTTGCGTTGTGACAGGGTCATAGCGTCTCGGCGTCGCGTGGCGCGGTGGGATGATGCGCGTCGGCCCAATCGGCCATCGTCGCGTGACGCCAGCCCAGCTCGACCAGCTCGCCCTGGCGCTTGAACGCCATGCTGGACAAGCCGCGCAGCTTGTCATCGAGCGTGAAGTTGTCCAGTCCCACGGAGGCCAGGTAGGGGTTCTCTAACAAGGTGCCCTCAAACTGGACCTCACGCAAGAGGTGCATGAGATAATCAAGGGCGTCATCAGGCACGCGCGGCGTGGTGAGGGGGCGCGGGTCGCGGTTTGAGCCGAGCAGGCCAGCGGACAGCGACGCGGACATGAGCTTGCTCGCGAACTGGAGCTGCGTGGCGGTGCCCCAGCGGCTGGCGCCGTGCTGGATGACCCAGCGCACGACATGATCGCGGGTGATGGTGTCGCGCCCGCTCAGGCGTCGCGCCACCAAGTGCTCGCCAGTGAAGCGGCGATAGAGGGGGTCAGCGAGCTGGAGGTGCCAGTGACAGATGAGCTGGCGGGTGGGCGGCGCCATGTGCTGCCATTGATGGAGCACGGTCAGCGCGGGGGGGAAGGCGTCGAAGCGTGCGCGCATGACGGCCAGCAAGACCTCAACGCGGGCGAGGCTGCGGGCGCCAAACCAGTAATCATCAAAAGCGCGCTGAGCGTTGGCGTGAGGCTCCAGGGGCGCGCGCGCCCAGTAGGCGCGCGCGTCCTCAGTCTCCAGGGTGGTCGAGAGCAGGCGCGTGTGCACCTGCGTGACCTCGCGAGGGCGCGCCTGTGCATCGGAAGCAGCGCTCACACCGACCTCTGGAAGTGGGGCATGGGGTACTTCTCACTGAGGGGGGCGAGGCCCGCGACGAGCTTGCGGACCTGCGCGTCGAGCGCCTCGGGCGCCTCGCCCTTGATGCGGCGGCCCGCGAGCGTGGGGACCGTCTCAATGGGGCCAAAGCTCGTGACCCACTGGGCGAAGTCCTCGCGACGCCAGCGCGCGGTGAGGACCTGCTTGAGCACAGGCAGCGCCTCATGGGGGGGCTTGCCGCCGTGCTTGAGGTCGCGCAGCCGCTCCTCAACGCGCTCGCTGATCTCAAAGCCGAGGTTGAACAGTGAGAGCAAGCGATCGGGGTTGTGATCTTGCGCGCGCAGCTCGGCGTCCTTGCGACGGGCGGCCTCGCGGGCGCCTTGCAAGGTGGCCCACGCCCAGGTGCTCGGCAGCAGGCGCTTGAACAGATCCTCACCGCCAAACTCCGTGGCGAGATCACAGCGCCACCACGCCAAGCGCGGCTCCTCACCGCCCTCACCAGCCCACCCGACGGCGAGCTGCATCGACAGCGCGAGGTCCAGGTGCGCGGTGGGGATGGCGGCTGCGGCGATGGCCGCTGGCGAGGTGAGGGCGGGGGTCATGGGGCTAGAGAACAGGTCCATAGCGCAAGCTCCTCACGCAGAAGATGGCTGAAGCGGTGGGAGGGATGCCCCTAGCTGTAGCAAGCCAGGGGCCAAGGGTCAACGCGGGGTCACCAGATCTCACACACAGGATCTTTGCGCATGGGGGTCTGCGGGGCGCATTGGAACGCGTCGTGGAACGCGGGCATGTTCTGGAGGGTGGCGTTGACGCGGTAGCGCGGCGGAGAGTGGGAGTCGCGCACCAGGCGCATGCGCTCGTTCTCGGGGGTGGTCAGCGCGCACCAGGACTGGGCGAACGCGACGAAGAACAGCTGATCGCCCGTGAGGTCGCCGATCTTGGGCGTCTCGGGGTTCTCCTGGAGCCAGCGCTGATACCCCAGATGCGCCACCTTCAAGCCGCCTAAGTCCGCGATGTTCTCGCCCATGGTGAGCTGGCCGTTGATGCGCTGGCCGGGCTGGACCTCGATGGCGCTGTAGTGCTGGTCGATGCACTGCGCGCGCTCCTCAAAGCGGGCGATGGCGTCGGGCTGCCACCAGGGGGTGAGCTGGCCGCGCGGGTCGAATTTGCGGCCCTTGTCGTCAAAGCCGTGGGTGATCTCGTGGCCGATGACCATGCCGATGCCGCCAAAGTTCATCGCCATGGGGAAGTCGCGATCAAAGAAGGGCGCTTGCAGGATGCCCGCTGGGAACACGATCTGATTGCCAAACGGGGTGTAATAGGCGTTCACGGTGGGGGGCGACATGTACCAGCGCTTTAAGTCGACGGGCTGGCCGATGTCGTTGAGGCTGCGCTCGGTGTCAAAGGCGCGCGCGGCGACGACGCCCCCAAACAGATCGCCGCTGGGGATGGTCAGCGCGCTGTAGTCGCGCCACTGATCGGGGTAGCCGATCTTATTATAGAGGGAGTCGACCTTGTTGTTGGCGCTGGCGCGGGTGACCTCATCCATCCAGCTCACCTGCTTGAGGTTGTCGTGGAAGGCCTCCTCGATCACCCGCACCAGCTCTAGCGCGATGGTCTTGCTGTCACCTGCAAAGCGCGAGTCCACGTAGAGCTTGCCGACGTCCTCACCGAGCAGGCCGTCGCTCAGATTGACGCAGCGCTTCCAGCGTTCTTGCTGTTGTTTTTGGCCGTTGAGGCGCTGACCATAGAAGGCGAACGAGGCCTGTGAGAAGCGCTCGGGCAGGATGTCAGCGTTGGCGCGCAAGAGGTTCCAGCGCAGGTAAGCGCGCAGCGCGTCGATCGGCGTCTTCTTGATGAGGGCGGGCAGCGCCTCGAAGGTCTCGGGGGTGCGCACCACGGCCTCGTCAAAGGCGGGCGCGCCGAGGGCCTTGAGGTAGGCGTCGAGGTTGAGCTTGCCGGTCATCTTGGTGAGCTGGGCGCGGGTGCGCTTGTTGTAGGTCTCCTCGGGGTCGCGCATCTTGGCGCGCGGGCGCATGGGGGTGGCCAGCGCGGTCTCCAGCGCCAGGATGGCCTTGGCTTGGCGCGCGGCGTCGGCCTCTTTGACGCCCGCCAGCGAGAACATCGTGGCGATGTGGGCCTCATAGGCGGCGCGGATCTCGGCGTGTTGATCCTCTAAATAGTAGTCACGATCGGGCAGACCGAGGCCACCTTGCGACAAGATGGCGATGTTGCGCTCGGGGGCCTTGGCGTCGGGGCTGACATAGAAGGCGAACAGGCCGCCGACGCTCTCGCGATGCAGCGCGCCGAGGGTGGCCATGAGCTGATCAGATCTTTTGAGGTTGTCGATGCGGGTGAGCCAGGGCTGCAACGGCTCCAGGCCGCGCGCCTCGACGGTGGGCAGATCCATGCATGCCTGATAGAGCGTTTGGGCGCGCGCGCCGGGCGCGTCGGGGGCTTGGATAGGCGCTGCTAGCAGCGCGCGCAGCACCTCGCGGTTCTGCTCCGCGATGACGTTGAAGCTGCGGGTCCAGCGCGACTGATCGTCGGGGATGGCGGTGCTGGCCTCCCAGCCGCCGCACGCGTACTGATAAAAATCTTCGCAAGGGGCGGTGTTGGCGTCCATGGCGTCGAGCACGGTCTGGGCGATGCGCGCCTGCACAGGATCGACCGGCTCGGGCTCAGGTGTTGGCGCTGGCGGTGGGGTCGAGGCGCAGGCGGAGAAGATGAGCGCTGCGGCGAGGCAGGAGGCTTGGAGCTGACGCATGAGCTGTGCTCTCTATGATAAGGGGGCGATTCGTCGATGAGGGCGCGAGGCTTCGGGCCTCACGGCGCCGACAGACTACCCACACTTTGAGGTGGCCTCAACATGCTACCCAGGCGCTTGTCGAAGTATTTGAGCGAGTCCACGCCGCTGTCGCACAAGGGCTTGGCGCGCGCGCATCGGGAGGGGCGCGTGCAGGTGCGCTTGGCCGGAGGGCCGCTGGAGGTCGTACCGCTGAGCACGCTCATCTTCGCGCAGGATGAGGTGTGGTGTGATGGCGTGTGTGTGACGCCGCGCGCGGCGTCGATCTACGCGATCTTGAGCAAGCCTGCGGGGATCATCTCCACGGCGTCTGACCCGCAAGGGAGGCCCTGCTTGGCGCCGTGGCTTAACGCGCTGGACGCGCGGGTGTTCCCGGTGGGGCGCCTGGATCGTGAGACGACCGGCCTGCTGCTGCTGACGGACGACGGCGATCTCGCGTATCTCTTATTAAAGCCTTGGTTTCACGTGCCAAAGGTGTACCTGGTGCGGCTGCGCGGGGAGGTGTGGCCCGATGATCCTCGGCTACAAGCGCTGCGCGAGGGGGTGGACATCGGGGCAGGCGTGGTGGTGCGCGCGCTCGGGGCCGAAGTGTGCGGCGGCGGCCCTGGGTTTACGCACATGCGCGTCACGCTTGATGAGGGGCGCTATCGGCAGGTGCGGCGGATGTGTCGCGCGGCGGGGCTGCACCTGGAGCATCTGCACCGGGTGAGGCTTGGGCCGGTGTGGCTTGGACCGCTGCGCGATGGCGAGGTGCGCCACTTGAGCGCGGCGGAGCTTGAGGGGCTGTGGGAGGCGCTCGGCGGGCGCGACGTGCCGCATGAGCGCGCCCATCGCGCCCTGATCCGACAAGCGCGGCTTCGCCGCGAAGAAGGCGCGCCGCTGCCGCGCCTGGAGGCGTGGCTTGACGTGCATGAGCCGCGCTGGCGCGAGCTGCCGATCGGATGGGAGCCGGACCTGCACGGTGAGGATGACGCAGAGGTTGATGAAGATTAGAGCGCCAACCTCTGGGTTGCCCTCTGTGTCACGGCGTCGCCACAGCAAAGCCCAAGCTCGCTTGGACGATCCCCGCTTAACATCGGGGTTTGCGAGGCACCGCTCGGGAGGTTGTGCGTCACACCTCAAGCGATGCTTGAGCATCGAGCGCGAGGTTCAAGCATCGCTTGAGCTAGACGCGCGCTCGCGCGCGGACAGCTGGATCGCGCCAGGCGCCAGGCGCTAGCGCCTGGCGCCTCCCGCGATCCAGCGCTCGATGGTCCACTGCTCTTGCACGGTGAGCGGGGTGGGATCATCGCCCCAAGGGGGCGGCTGCACGGTGAAGCGGCGATCGACGTAGTCAGGGATGATCTTGTGCATGAGGTAGGAGCGCGCCGGATCGAGCGGGCGCACGAGGCGGCGCTCGGTCTGGGCAGAGGGCAGCTCAAGCAGCGCCTCATAGCTGAGGGGGTTGAGGCCCCATTGAGGATCGGCGTGGCACGAGGCGCAGCGGGCCTCAAGCAGCGGGGCGACGTCGGCGTCAAAGGTGCGGGGGCGGTCGTCGAGGTCGAAGCGCCAAGGGTCGTCCGCGTCGGCCTGAGCGCGGCGCGTGATGGTGGGCAGCTGGGGCCACAGCGGGGCGCCGGTGGCGCTGCGAAGGCCCGCGAGGTTGCCCAAGCGCAGGGTGTAGTCGAGGTTAGGGGTGAGGTCGCGATCGGCGCGCCAGATGAGCTGCCTGCGGACCATGATGTGGCGCACCTGACCGCCGACGCTCAAGCCGCCGCTGCCGAGCGAGGCGGCGGCGTAGCTCAAGATGGTGTGAGGGTTGATGTGCTCGCTGAAGGTGATGGCGACGCTGGGGCGGCGACTCCATGTCTCCCCGGAAGGGGAGACATCGGCGATCTTGAGCCACGGCTCGCCAGGCGGCGGCGTCGGGATGGGCTCGCCGTCGGCGTCAAGCGGGGGCCCAGGCTCAAGCGGACCGCAGGCCACGAGCGCGAGGATGCAACAGATGAGCGGGGCGATAGAGCGCATGGCGTCAGGCTCTGCGGTGGTAGCGCCAGATCAGACCTCAATGGACTCCCAGCTGCCGCCCCAGAACTTCCAAGCCATGAGCGTCGCCAGCAGCCCAATATAACAGCTGGCGGAGAGCCAGACGCCCATAAAGCCCATGTCGAGGGCGATGGCGAGCAGGTAGGTGAGCGGTGCCAAGCACAGGCCGTGCAACAGCAGCTCCACGAGCATGACGAACTTGGTGGCGCCCGCGCCAAACAGGGCCTGGGTGAGCACGAGCGCCATGGCGGTGAACATGAGGCCGCCGCCCATCAGGCGCATGCCCGGGGTGGCCGCTTGGATGACCAGCGCGTCGTCGCTCAGCAGCGACAGAAATGGCCCCGGCGCGATCATGATCACGACGCCCAGCGCGCCGAAGACGTACATGGCGGCTTTGACCGAGTCCCAGCCGTAGCCTGCGGCGGCCTCGAAGTCGCGCCGCCCCATGGACTGTGAGACGAGCGTGGCGGTGGCGGTGCCAAAGGCGATGCAGGTGACGAAGGTGAGGCTGAGCAGGTCGATGATGAGCTTGGCGGCGGTGCTGTAGAGCGGCGGTCGGCTGGCCATGAGGGTGGCGCCCCAGTCGCTCACGAGCAGCGGCTGGGCCAAGCCTTGCGCCTCGCGCAGCGCGTCGTTGCCCGCGCGCGCGACCTCAAAGGGGGCCTGATAGTAGTCGACGCTTTGCAAGGCGGCGGTGATGGCGTCGGCGTCGAGGTGGCCGATGATCTTCAAGAACATCAGCACGCCGGACATGATGAAGACCTGCGCTAAGCCGCTGGGGACGCTGAGCTTGATCAGCTCCCAGAGGGTGCGTCGGTTGGCGTTGCTCAGGCGATAGATGCCATACTCACGGTAGGCGGGTGCGACGCTCCAGCCCATCATCACGGCGAGCCCGATGAAGGTGGAGATGAGGCTGGCGATGGCCGCGCCCGTGACGCCGTAGGCGGGGATCGGCCCCGCGCCAAAGATGAGCAGGTAGTTGAGGATGATGTTGGCGAGGTTCATGACGATGGCGGCGATCATGTGAACGCGCGTCTTGCCGATGCCGTCGAAGAAGCCCTTGTAGGCCATGGTGGCGACGAATGACAGCGCGCCCACGATCCTGACGCGGGCGTAAGGCACGCCTAGCTCGACCACGGCCTCATTGGGGGATAAGAACTGGAAGATGTGGGGGACGAAGAACCACGCGGCGAGGCTCATGAGCAGGGAGCTGATGAGGGCGATGATGAGGCCGTTATGAAGCACGACGCCCGCTTGGGTGTGCTCTCCTGCGCCGAAGCGTCGCGCGGTCATGACCTGGGTGCCGACGCCGATGGCAGCGAGCGAGCCGCTGATGGCCCACAGCAGCGGCAGGCTGTAGCCTAAGGCCGCTTGGCCGGGGATGCTCACGCTGGGGTCGAGCTTGCCGACGAAGAACGTGTCCACCACATTGATAAAGGTCTGGGTCAACATCGCGATGACGATGGGCGCGGCCATGACGCTGAGCTGGCGAATGCGCGCGGGGTGAACCTTCAGCGCCATGAGGACCTCTGCTGCGACGGGGTTGGCGAGGCGCGCGTGCTGACTATGCGCGGCGCCCTCCTGTGTAATGCAGGCTTTGGCTTAGGGGCAAGGCGCATGTGGCGCTTGCGCGCGGCGGCCTCGGTGCGTTATCTCGTGGCGTGTGATGTGTCCCTGTGCGCCCTCACTCCGAGGCGCTTGATGATCGTGATGGAGCAGACGTGATGAACATGAGGCGATCGCGCGCGCT
>CAYXWB010000092.1:14046-16057 GCA_964468515.1 uncultured Bradymonadales bacterium
GCCGCCATCGGCCGCTTGGAGCAGGCCGAGTTCAAGATCTCGCGCTTGGAGGAGGAGCTGAAGCTCTACAAAGAGGACGTGGAGCTGCGCATGGCAGGCAAGATGCAGCCCACGACCGCCCTGCCCGAGGACGCCACGGAGCTGCTGAACCTCGCCCAATCCCAGCTCAAGGGCGGCAAGACGCGCGAGGCGCGCCAAGCCTTCACTTTATTTGCGCAGCGTCACGCCAAGGACAGCCGCGTCGATGAGGCGATCTTCGGCATCGGTGAGGCGTTCTATCGGGAGGGCCAGTTCGTGAGCGCGATCTTTGAGTATCAGAAGATCCTCAAGGACTATGCGCGCTCGCGCCGCGTCGCAGACGCCACCTTGCGCATCGGCCAGGGCTTTCGACGCTTGGGCAAGTGTCAAGAGGCGGAGATCTTCTTGGACTCCGTGGTCGAGGAGCACAAGCGCTCCAGCGCGGCCACGGAGGCGCAAGCGGAGCTGCGCCAAGTGAAGGCGGGCAAGTGCCCCTGAACACACGATAAAGGCGTCGGCGCTGTCACCGCGCGTGCAGGCGCGCTATGATCGGCCGGCGAGTCACCCCTGCGCCGGAGATCCTCCTCATGCACCTCAAGCTGTCAATCCTCATCACTTGCGCTCTGCTCACGCTCGCCGCATGCGACACCTCCAAGCCCTCCCCCCAAGCGGTGGAGGCGAACCTGACGAGCGCGCCCGAGGTTGAGGCGCCGCCGCTGTCAGCTGAGCGCGCGCGAGGTGCAGATCGCGCAGCTCAACGCGCAGGTCGTGCTGTTGGGCGCGATGCGTCAGGCGCTCGCGCCCTCGCTCGCTCAGGCGCAAGCGGACCTGATGGGTGAGCGCGATGCGGCGCAGAGCGTGCAACCTGAGGTGAGCCCCGAGCAGCGCATCACGCTGCTGTTCTCGGGCAACAATCACGGTGAGCGCGAAGACTGCGGCTGCAAGGGCAACCCGCTGGGCGGCCTAGATCGCCGCGCGACGCTCGTGGCGCTGGCGCGCGACCCCTCCCAGCCCGACGTGGAGGAGCACTGGGGCACCAAGCTCGCGCCAAGCAGCGCGGTGCTCTACGTCGACGCGGGCGACGCCCTGTTCGCGCGGCCCTCGCTGATGCAAGAACCTGAGGCCGCGCAGAAGCTCGCCCAACAGCAAGCCGTCGCCACGCGCGATGGGATGAACGCATCACCCCCGGATGTCGCCAACATCGGCACGCTCGATCTGGCCCTCGGCTTGGACGCGTTCACCACGCTGCGTAAGGGCTCGAAGTTCCCCTGGATCTCGGCCAACCTCGTCGACGCGAAGACGCAGCAGCCCATCGCGCCGCCCGCGCAGCTCATGGAGCGAGGCGGCAAGCGCGTGGGGTTCATCGGCTTGATCCAGCGTCAGCCGCGTCAGGCCGATTATTATACGTCGCGCGGCGTGGCGACCTTGGAGCCTGTCGAGGCTTATCGCGCCGCGCTGGCGAGCTTGCCGGGCGAGCTGGACGCGGTGGTGCTGTTGAGCAATGAGGGCGTGGAGGGCAGCGCTGATGTGGTCAGCGCGCTGCGCGCTCAAGGCTTGCGCGTGGACGCCGTGATCGCGTCGGGCTCCAACCGCATGACGCAGACGCCGATGTGGCGCGAGAACGTGCCGCTCGTCGAGCCCATGAGCCAGGGCAAGTACTTCGGCAGCCTGACGCTCGCCCGTGCAGGAGACGCGCCGGGCTACCGCTACGCCAACGATCTGCCCGACATCACGGCGCAGTTTGGCGCCTATCAGCGCGCGTGGCGTAACTACTTGGAGGTGCGCCTGAGCATCGCGCGTGACCAAGAAGAGCTGCTGACGACGCAGGCCAAGCAAGCGGTTGAAGCTGAGGCGGCGCCGCCTGCGAAGGAGCCCGCGCCCGGCGAGAAGCCCGCGCCCGTGCGCATGGCCAGCCCCGCCAAGGATCTTGGCGCGCGTGCCGACGCGCTGGCCGCGCGCGCGCAGCGCGCGCAGCCGCGCTTGGCGCTGCTGT
>CAYXWB010000093.1:0-16029 GCA_964468515.1 uncultured Bradymonadales bacterium
TGAGGCTGCTCATGGCGTTGCGGGCGGTGAAGATGCCCTCCAGCGCGCCGTGCTCGGGCTTGTGCGCGCTCAACAGCTCAGCCAACCCCTCATGGATCTTGACTAAGCGCTGACCCAGCGGATCGTCGCTGGTGCCTGCCACGATGCGGCCGCTGGCCAAGCGGGTGAGCTTGTTGCCGGTCTTCTCAATGATGCCGTAGCCCGTGTAACGCGAGCCGGGGTCGATGCCTATCACGATCACGGGCTTTGCTCCATCGCAGGCGTCCTCGCACGATCGTCCTTGACCGGCGCGGCGCCTGAACGCCTATACAGCAGGATGCCTCAGCTGACCAGCCCGCGCAAAATTCTTGTGGCGGCGCGCCCTCGCCCGAGCGCGCTCCCACATGTGCAAGTGAAGACCTAGCTTGGACGATCACCGCTTAGAATCAAGCGCTACGATGCACCGCGCGGGAGGTTGTGCGAGGACGATTCTTGCTCAATCCAACGAAGACCATCGCATTCGAGGAGGATCGCTGCATGGGAACGATGCGCCTGAGACAGCGCGCCGCATCGCTTAAAAAGTGGGGGAGCACAAGGGGCCGAAGAGAGAGGCGCTGACGCCCGGTCAACGCGCTCACATCTTCGTGAGCAGGAGCTTGGCGAGGGTCGGAGCGGTCATGAGGGCCTTGAGGTGGAGGTTCGGGGCGCTGGCAAGCGCCTGCGCCAGCGTGTAGCGCAGGTCGTTAGGCAAAAAGTCCAGCTTGCTAAACAGCTTCAGGTTCTCAAGCTGCGCCTTGCTGAGCTTCACTTGGCCGTTGAGCAGGCGTTTGATCAGCCGCGTGCAGAGCGTGGCGAGGATGTCCACGCGCAGCGTCTTCTGGCAGACCAGCGCGCGCGCGGGCGCGTCGACCTCGGCCTCAAAGCGCTTGGCGTCGAGGAGCCCCGCTGGGCTGATGAGCTTCGCGAGGTCCTGCTGGATGAAGGTGAAGCTTTGAGGCGGCGAGGATGTGGCGGCGCTTGGGGGGAGGACGTATGAGCGCGCTGTGGTGGAGGCGCGCTTTGCGGGCTTCGCCCTGCACCCACCAGGGGCTAGCGCCCCTGGACCCCATGATCGGGATATGACGCGCGCGCCGAGGCGGCTTGACCCATCGCGCACGCGCCGCGCACAATGAGGAGGCCAAGCTGCATCTTAGCGCGAGTCGCCTCGCCACCTCACTCGCCCCGGAGCCGATACGATGACAGGAGACGCTGATGACGCGCGCCAGCACGCGCTGGCCATGCTCAACGCGCTGGCGCTGACGCCCCAGCACGACGTCGAGCTGGCCGACACGCCCGCGCGCTTCACCGTGCTCTTGCGCGAGCTGTTCTGGGGGATGCACGAGCCGCCGCCCGTGCTGAGCACCTTCGACGCGCCGCCTCAAGAACCTGTCATCTTAGCCGCCCTGCCCTTTCAGAGCATGTGCGTGCATCACCTGCTGCCGTTCTTTGGCACCATAGATGTGGCCTACGCGCCAGGCGCTCAGGTGGTGGGCTTTGGCAGCATCAGCCGCGTGATCGACTACTTCGCCGCGCGCCCGCAGATGCAAGAGCGCTTGGTCGCGCAGATCGCCGACTATTTACAGCAAGAACTCAAGCCGCGCGGGCTCTTGGTGCGCTGTCGCGCGCGCCAGATGTGCATGGAGCTGCGCGGCGCGCGCAAGCGCGGCGTGCTCATCTCGTCAGTCGCGCGCGGCACGCTAACCCACGGCCCCGCCCGCGAGGAGATCTTGCGCCAGCTCCTCACACACGAGGAGACGCTATGACACGCTGGCCTTGCGCCATCATCGGCGCGGGCGCCGCAGGCGTCAACGCGGCCGCTTGGATGCACAGCTATCACGTCAGCCCCTTGTGGCTCACCGATGGCGCTGTGGGTGGCATCCTCAACCGCGTAAACAACCCGCTGCGTGAGCACCCAGAGCAGCACTACGCGCGCGGCAAAGACCTCGCGAAGGCCCTGCGCGACCGGCTCGCGCAGGCGCCCTACCCCGGCCCAACCCAGGCCAAGGTCAGCGCGCTCGTTTGGCAAGAAGATCACTGGCTGCTGCGCTGCGACGATGACACCACGCACCGCGCGCGCGCCGTGATCCTCGCCACAGGCACGCGCTATCGGCGCCTGGAGGTGCCCGGCGAAGCGGCGCTTTTGGGACGCGGCGTCAGCCAGAGCGTGTCGGCAGATGCGCAGCAGGTCGCGGGCCAGAGCGTCGCCGTCGTCGGCGCCGGAGACGCGGCCTTAGAGGGCGCGCTCATCTTGGCCGCGCGCGGGTGCGAGGTTCACCTGCTGTGTCGTGACGCGCCCTCGCCCGAGCGCGCGCGCGCGGCCTTTATCAGCGAGGTCAAGGCGCACCCGAACATCACGAGCTGGCCCGTGCCCACGCAGGTCGTCGCGATCGAGGGCGGCCCCACGCCCGACGCGCCGCTGACGCTGCGCTTGCGCGGCGCGTCGGGCGCGGGGCCGTCCACGCTGCGCGTGGCGGCGCTGTTTGTGCGCGTCGGCATCGCGCCATTGATACCGCAGATCACCCCCGCGCCCGCCACCGATGCGGGCGGCTACCTGATCGTTGACGCGACGCAGGCCACCAGCGCCCCCAACCTGTTCGCCGCAGGCGACGTCACACACCTGCCCTTGCGAGCGGTGGCGAGCGCGTATGGTGCGGGCGCGCGGGCGGCGCACAGCGCGGCGCAGCTGGTGCGGCGCTGAGGTTGCGAGCGAAGCGACTGGCGAGTAGGCTTGCGCCCGACGCGCGCGGCGCTTGTGGCGCGCTCCACCATAAAGCAGGGAGTTTGTGATGTTTGAGAAGGTGCTCATCGCCAATCGCGGCGAGGTCGCGGCGCGGATTATTCGGACATGCAAGCGGATGGGGGTGAAGACGGTCGCCATCTACAGCGAGGCGGATGAGGGCGCGCCGCACACGCTGCTGGCCGATGAGGCCTACTGTGTGGGAGCGGCGCATGTGTCGCAGAGCTACTTGAACGTCGACGCCATCGCCAAGATCGCGGGCGACGCGCAGGTCGACGCGGTGCATCCGGGCTATGGCCTGCTGAGCGAGAACGCCGCGTTCGTGGGGCGCATGGTGGCGCTCGGGGTGACGTTCATCGGCCCGAGCGTGCAGGTGATGGAGCTGATGGGTGACAAAGCGCGCGCGCGCTCATTCGCGCAGCAGGTCGGCGTGCCGATCGTGCCCGGCACGCCTGGCGCGATCGATGACGTGGAGCAGGCCGTCGCCTTCGCAGAGCAGGTCGGCTACCCCGTGCTGGTGAAGGCCAGCGGCGGCGGCGGCGGCATCGGCATGAAGATCGCCACCAATGAGAAGAAGCTGCGACGCGCGGTTGAGGAGTGTCAGCGGCGCGGTGAGTCCGCCTTTGGCAACGCGGACGTCTACATTGAGAAGTACATTGAGAGCCCGCGCCACATCGAGGTGCAGGTGTTGGCGGACGCGCATGGTCAAGCGCTGCATGTGTTCGAGCGCGAGTGCTCCGTGCAGCGTCGCCACCAGAAGGTCATCGAGGAGGCGCCCTCCCCGCTCGTCAGCCGCATCGACGGCATGCGCGAGCGCCTCACGGAGGCCGCGCTCAACCTCACGCGCGCGGCCAACTATCAGAACGCGGGCACGATCGAGTTCATCAGCGATCAAGCCGGCAACTTCTACTTCATCGAGATGAACACCCGCTTGCAGGTCGAGCACCCGATCACGGAGCTTATTACGGGCGTGGACCTTGTCGAATTGCAGCTGCGCGTGGCCGCTGGCGAGCCGCTGCCGATGATGCAGAGCGATCTGAGCATCAACGGCCACGCCATTGAGTGTCGCGTCTACGCGGAGAACCCCGACAAGAAGTTCATGCCCGCGCCCGGTCACATCACCGACTATCAGGAGCCGTCTGGCGAGGGCGTGCGCGTGGACTCCGGCGTGAAGGCCGACTGGGAGATCACGCCTTATTATGATCCGATGATCGCGAAGGTCGCGGTGCACGGCGCCGATCGCGCCCAGGCCATCGCGCGCATGAAGCAGGCGCTGGGCGGCTACACCATCGGCGGTCTGTCGCACAACATCGCGATGCATCTGCGCGTGCTCGATGAGCAGGTGTTCCTCGACGCAGACTATCACACGAGCTGGCTTGAGACGCTGTACGCGTGAGCCCGCTCGCAGACATCACGGCGCGCTCAGGCGTAGAGGTTGTGCGCGCTGTGATCTGTGAGGTAAACTCCCCACTCGCAACAGCAGCCCGCGCTGCCCACCCCAACCGCTAGGCACGGAGCCCCGCTCATGGCAGAAGAGATCAAGGCCCACATCACCGGGACCGTCTGGAAGATCGTCGTCGCAGTGGGCGATGAGGTCGAAGATGAGGATGAGCTGATCATCCTGGAGTCGATGAAGATGGAGATGCCCGTGGAGGCCAGCGGCGACGGCACCGTCGCCAAGATCCTCGTCAGCGAGGGCGATCGCGTGGATGAGGGGCAGGTGCTGGTGATCTTAGAGTGAGCGTGTCTAGCTTCTAAATCAGACTTGCTTACGAGAGAGCCACATGAGCTTCATGTGGCTCTCTTCATGCCCATGTGATGCGACGCGGAGAGGTTGCGATGGCCGCTGAACAAGGCCTCCAAAATGAGCTGCAATTTCCACATGCAGCGGGCGAGGAAGAGTTGGTTGTCGAGGAAGACGGTGTTGAGGTGGTCGATGAGGAAGGTCATGTCGATGAGGACCTTGAGCCTTATGACCCTTCGAAGACGCGCATTGACTCCGATCGCGTGAGCCTCGACGTGCTGATCCGCCGGATCCAGCACGATGAGATCGAGCTGCACCCCGACTTCCAGCGCGCCGCTGAGCTGTGGTCCCCCGCCCAGATGAGCCAGCTCATCGAGTCCCTCTTGCTGCGCATCCCATTGCCCGCGTTCTACTTTGATGGGACGAACGATGACAAGTGGCTGGTGGTCGATGGGTTGCAGCGGCTCAGCACCTTCAAGCGCTTCATCGTTGAGGATCAAGGCCAGGGCTTGCGGTTGAGGCGGCTGGAGTATTTGACGGAGCTTGAGGGGAAGACGTTTAGCGAGTTATCGCGGGCTTATCAGCGTCGCATAGAGGAGACGCAGGTTCACCTGCACATCATCCGACCAGGGACACCCGCGCGCGTCAAATACAACATCTTCAAGCGGATCAACACAGGCGGGCTCATCCTCTCCACGCAAGAAATTCGCCACGCCCTCAACCCAGGCCCCGCGCTCGCCTTGCTCCATGAGCTGGCCAAGAGCGAGGCATTTTTGCACGCCACGGGTGGCACGATTAACCCCAGGCGCATGTTGGATCGTGAGCTGGTGTTACGCTACATGGCCTTCGCGATGCACGGCCCGCACCGCTATCGTGGTAACATGGATGACTTCTTAACGCGCTCATTACAAACCCTCAACCAGCAAGACCAGCTCGCCCACGAGCGCTTGTCAGCGGAGTTTATCGCGTCGATGGAGACGTGTTATCAGCTCTTTGGCCGTCAGACCTTCAGGAAGCAATACCAGCTCAATGAGACGCGACGTAAGCCCGTGAACCGAGCGCTCTATGAGTCGTGGTCTTACTGGCTCTCGCCAACCCACTACAACCAAGAGGCGCTGACGCTGCTGATCGCGCGCAAGGATCGCCTGCGCGCTCTGCAGATAGAGCACCTGAGCGAAGATCACGAGTTTGAGAGCGCGGTCAGCCAAGGCACAAATGATCCAGGCAAGCTCAAGCTGCGCTTTGAGCGTGTGCAACAGATGATCGAGACAGTCTTGAGCGAGGCTCGCCGATGATTGAGCGGCTCAAGCTCGTCAACTTCAAAGCCTTTGAGCGCGTTGATCTGCGCCTCGCCCCGCTCACGTTGCTCACTGGGATCAATGGCACCGGCAAGAGCACAGCGCTCCAGGCGCTCTTGGCGCTGCGTCAGAGCGAGCTGGCCCATGTGCTCGCCCATGAGGGGCTGCTGCTCAACGGCGCACACGTCGCGCTGGGGACCACGCGTGATGTGCGCTTTGAGTTCGCGCAGGAAGACCTCATCGAAATTGCGCTTGTCCATAGCGCTGGCGAGTCGCGCTGGCGCTTTGACGCGAGCGACGCTGACGCCGATCTGCTCTCTCGCTACCCACAAGGGGACCTGCTCTCAAGCATTGCGCGCGGCGATGACCAGGCGCTTGAGCTACCGTTGTTTGACGATGGATTGATGCACCTATCAGCGGAACGAGCAGGACCACGCGTCTATTACCCCAGCTCGTCTCACGCCGTGCAACGCGCAGGGCTCGCCGCAGATGGGCTGCTCGCGCCCGCATGGCTCCACGCGCACATGAGCGATGCAGTAGCTCTGCCACTGCAACGCGTCACGTCTGATGACACCTTGCGCGTGCAGGTTGAGGCGTGGATGAGTGAGATCTCGCCACATCTGCAGATCAAGCTCTCTCGACACGCTGAGCTTCAGCTCACGGAGATAGGCTACGCGTATGCGAACAACGTGGCCAGCACCAGGCACTATCTGCCCACAAGCGTAGGCTTTGGCATCGCGTTCACGCTGCCTGTGGTGGTGGCTTGCGTCTGCGCAAGCCCCGCGCGCCTCATCTTGATTGAGAACCCCGAGGCGCACCTTCACCCGCGCGGGCAGATGGCGATGGGAGAGCTCGCCGCACGCGCCGCCGCCTCCGGCGCGCAGGTGATCTTAGAGACACACTCCGATCATGTGCTCAACGGCGTGCGCTTGGCGGTCAAGTCAGGCGCGCTGTCTCATGAGCATGTCGCCATTCATTACTTTGAGCGCGTCTTTGAGCGTGAGCGCATCATGTCTCAGCCTATCAGCCCACAGATCGACGCGGATGGACGCCTCGATCATTGGCCTGATGGCTTCTTCGATCAGCTCGACATCGCCTTGGAGCGCCTGTTGTGAGCGCGCGCCTTGAGCCCGTGCTCAATGATCTGTCCATCGTCAACACACAGGACGATCATCATGAGGCGCGACGCCGCTTGGAGCTGCTCGCGAGGCTCGCGCTCGCGCTGACGCGCGCCGGGTTCAGCAGCACGCTGCGTCACACCGCAGCCGCGCTCGCGCGCCCGCTCACCCACGAGCATACGTTCAAACAAGCGATCTTCAAGCTCTTGCACGATCGCGATGAGAGGCAGCGCTTCGCACGCGCGATCGACCGCGCCCCTTATCTTGAGTCACTGTTTCAAGAGGCTGAGGGTGCTCGCGCCATGGAGGCCCGCTACCAGACACACCCCGCGCTCGCGCTCGGCTATGTCGCGCTCCTTGATGGCGTCGCGCTCTCGCTGGATGGCGCCCCAGGCTTTGAGGCGGCGACGATCCCCGTCACGCTCACGAGCGTTGATGAGACATCACAGGAAGAGCTGTGGCAGGTCAACATCTGCCACATCGCGTCCCAGGCGCACCTCAACGCGCACGAGGCGCGCCTGCGTGAGCTGGTCTATCCGCCGCTGCGCGATGGCGCTGCGGTGTTGAACAGCCAACAAGCGCGCTTCCCCCACCTCATCTTCGGTCCCGACGCCACGCGTCAGCTCGCCGCGCTCACAGGGCATGAGACATGGTTTCCCAAGCTCGTGGAGCATCTCAGCGCGCTGCATGAGGGCGTGACGCAATGGGTGACTGGTCCCTTTCAACCTGCCCAACATATCCGCTACAGCGAGGAGTCAGCGCAGACCTTGAATCATCGCTTCTATGGTCCAAAGCGTGACTTCGCCATGCCTCAAGGCTACGCGCCCGCGCGCTTCTCGTGGCACAGCAAGATCACCGCGCGTGAAGGTCAGATGCGCGTCTACTTCATGCCGCTCGCGACGCATGATGCGCGCGTCGTCATCATCGGCTATCTGGGCCCACATCTGCCTACGGTCAGCGATCCAACCTGAGCAGCGCGCCGCGTACAAGCGAAGACGAGGCACCGACGCGCATGCGCGTCGGGGCCTCGTCTTCGCTTATACGCGCGCATTGGCGAGCCTCAGGACTTCCTCGCCTTATCAAGGTTCAGGGTAGCCCAGAACATGGCGCAGGCCATGCTTAAGCTCAGGAGCTGGCCGAGCGCGAGCACGCGCGTGTCGCAGCCGGTCAAGGTGGCGAGCGTCAGCAGCGCGAGCGCGGCTTGAATGAAGCGAGTCAGGGTGGTGGTCAGGGTGCGCGTCCGATTCATGGTCGCCTCTTGGGGTTCATCCGTGATGGTGAGTGTGCGCGCTTGAGGGACAAGGCGCGTCGAGGTTGAGCTGTCCTGAGAAGACCCGCGCGGCGGGTCCGCTCATCCAGAGGTGGGGGCCATCTTGTCGCATGGTGAGGGGGCCGCCGGGGAGGTTCACCGTGATGGGCGCGTCGGGCGGTGCCAGCCCAGCGGCCCACGCTGCGGCTGCGACGGCGCACGCGCCTGTGCCGCACGCCTGCGTCCGCCCGACACCGCGCTCGTACACGATGACGTCGTAGGTCTGCGCGTCGCGCTGGTGGACGATCTCCAGGTTCACGCCCGAAGGAAAATCACTGGGGCGCGGGCCAGGGCCGGGGCCTGTGCCGTTGAGCCAGGCGCCCATGGCGTCGATCTCAGCCAGCCCCATCGCGGCGCCGAAGATGACGGCGTGGGGGTTGCCCATGTCCACGCCCTGCCAGACCAAGGCGCGGCCCTCCCAGCGCCAGGGCTCACGCGCGGGCATCAGGCGCGCTCGTCCCATGTTGACCTCCACTTGGCCTTGTGGGGCGTGAGCGCTCACGATGCGGCACGGGCGCGGGCCCGCGTCGCTGTGGATGATGAGCCCTTGTGTGGGGAGGTCGTGGTCGTGGGCGAGCATGAGGGCGAGGCAGCGCACGCCATTGCCGCACATCTCGGGGCGGCTGCCGTCTTGGTTGTAGATGACGAGCTGAGCGCCGTCTGGGGTCTGGCGCCAGAACAACACGCCGTCGGCGCCCACGCCGAGGCGGCGGTCACACAGCGCGCTGACGTGCGCCGGCTCGTGCGCCATCGCGTCGGCGTGGATCAGCAGGAAGTCGTTGCCTAGGCCGTGGTATTTGACGAAGCTCAGCATCGTGAGGGCCGCGCTGCGGGTGAGGTCTTGGCGAGGTGAGTCAGAGGGTCTGCATCAGCGCGTCGAGCGCGGGCGCGCTCTGGCTTGGGTCGATGAAGGCGTAGGCCATGCCGCAGGGCTCCAGGCCGCGCGCGGCTTGCACGCGCACGATCTTAGCGCGGGTGCGCAGCACCAGCGCGCCGCGTCCATCGCGAAGCACCAGCGTGTGCTCAAGGCCCGCCTCGAACAGGTAATCCGAGGCGACGAACACGCCCGACTGGCTGATGTTGGCGCTCTCAAAGGGGATCTCCCAGCCGCGCTCGTCGAGCACCAGAAGCTCAAGCTGCGCGTCTTTGCGGGCGTGACGGCGCATCCCAGCGAGCGAGGGGCGCGCGGTGAGGGTGGCCAGCGGGCGGCGGCGGATGGTGGAGGGCGTGACGTGCATGACCTGCTCCTCGTGCTGCGCGCTGTCGTCGCGGGGGGCGGCGCCAGCGCAGGTTTGAAAGCGCGGATACCAGCGACGTGTCTTGAATGACGCTGGGCGCGCTTGTCGAGCAGGAGCGTAACGCGGCCTGAGGGCTGGTCAAAAAAATGGGCTGCGCGCGCGCCGCGCGTCATGGCATGGTGCAGCGCGTGAGCTGTTCACGCGCTGGGCGCGCTTGGAGCACGGTGGCTGATGACACAAGATGAGTTCGACGCGCGCTTTCGCGCGGTGAGCGACTTTCGCGAGCGGGTGATGATCGTCACGCGACAGATCCCGCCAGGGCGCGTCGCCACGTATGGTCAGATCGCGTTCTTGGTGGGCAGCTACGGCGGCGCGCGCGCTGTGGGTCAGGCGCTGCGCAGCAGCGTCTTCACCCAGGATGATCCGCTGCCTTGGCAGCGGGTCATCAACGCCCAAGGGGCGATCTCATCGCGCGGTGATGTGGAGCGCGCGAACCTCCAGCAGACCTTATTAGAGGCGGAGGGGATCGTGTTTGACGCGCGCGGGCGCTGCGACCTGGCGCGCCTGGAGTGGAGCCCCACGCTGACCTTTTGGCCGAGCGAGCTTTAG
Source organism: uncultured Bradymonadales bacterium (assembly GCA_964468515.1). Taxonomy (GTDB): domain Bacteria; phylum Myxococcota_A; class Bradymonadia; order Bradymonadales; family Bradymonadaceae; genus CAYXWB01. The sequence continues at coordinate 10,072 of CAYXWB010000093.1, forward strand.
CTTATGGCGCGCCTTTGCGCCGCTGCAAGTGATGGTCTTGCTTGGACGATCCCCGCATAAAAGCTGGGCCAGCGAGGCACCGCTCGGGAGGTTGTGTGGATGAGCGCGCCTCACAGCAGGCGCGCCGCATCGCTTAAAAGTGGGGGAAGTTCAAGTGATGCTAGAGCCTGACTGTGGCGCATCGAAGCGCCAAAGCGAACAGGAGTTCGCTTCTACAGGCGCGATCGTGTGTGAGCGTGGCGGCTTATCCACCGTGCCGCATCGCTTAAAAAGTGGGGGAAGATCAAGTGATGCTTTCATCCAGACTGAGGCGAATCGAAGCGCCAAAGCGACCATCCTGGTTAGATGGTCGCTTCTACAGGGCGCTCGCGCAGCGCATGAAGCGCCTGGAGGCGACGCGATGCGCGCCGCCCGTAGAAGCGATCTCCTGTTCGCTTTGGCGCCCTCGCTTCAGCTTCAGTCAGCCCCCATGCCTGCAAGCGGAGGCCTAGCTTGGACGATCCCCGCTTAACGTGAGTTCTGAGTTTGGAAAGGTCAAGCGAGGGGTCAGGAGGGATCGTTCTCCAAGCGACGGGGTATCAGGCGCATGCAAACCTCACCCCCCAACCCCCTCTCCATGAATGGCGAGGGGGAGCAGAACAAGATAGATGTTGTTCAAAAACAACAACTTACTTCAGCAAGCGAAGGCACCTCACTCGCAAGCTAGCCTCAATCTTACCAAGGAGTCACCCCCTCTCCATTCATGGAGAGGGGGCTGGGGGGTGAGGTCTGCCCAGAGCGTCACACCATGCCAGCCCAACACCTAAGTCATTGAATTTATTTAACATAAACTCAGAACTCACGTCCGCTTAGCATCAAGACGTGCGATGCCCTGCTCGGGAGGTTGTGTGAGCAGAGCGTGTTGGTGAACGCGCGCATCGCTTAAAAGTGGGGGAGGTTTAAGCGCCCCCCCGCTGACTGGGGCGAATCGAAGCGCCAAAGCGAACAGGAGCTCGCCTCTACAGGGGCGACCGCGTGTGAGCGTGGCGGCTCATCCAGCGCGCCGCATCGCTTAAGATCAGATGGCACCCTCAGCGCGCAGCGTCGCCAGCGTGGCCGGATCGACGCCGAGGCTCGTGAGGACCTCATCCGTGTGCTCGCCCAAGCCAGGCGGCGCGCGGTGGGCCATGTCGCGAGCGGTGATGGGGGTGCGCGTGTGGGTGGCGCCTGCCAAGGTGAAGAAGGCGTCGCGGGCGCGCATGAGCGCGCTGTCTAAGACCTCATCGGGGCGAAGCACGGGCTCACAGCAGACGTCTAAGGGGGCGAGTAAGGCGTCCCAGTCGTCACGGGTGCGCTGCTTGAAGATGGCGGCGAGCTTGGCGCGGGCGAGCTGGCCTGGGGGTCCGGTGTCGACGCCGTCGAGGCCAAGCTCAGGCGCGCCGATGGCGTCGAGCAGCTTCAACCAGAACTTGGGCTCAAGCGCGCCCACAGCGATGAAGCCGCCATCTAAGGTCTCATAGAGCTGATATGCGGGCGCGCCACCCGAGAGCTGCTCCGCGCCGCGCTGGGGGGCTTGGCCCGTGGCGGCGACGCCGGTGATGAGCGGGGCGACGAACGAGAGCGCGGCCTCGGTCATGCTGATATCGAGCGAGGCGCCCTGCCCTGTGCGCTCGCGCCGCAGCAGCGCGCTGACGATGCCGAGCGCGGCGTACAGGCCGCTGCCGAGGTCAGCGAGCTGCACGCCTGGCACCATGGGCGGCCCGTCGGCGTGGCCGAGCTGGTCGAGCGCGCCTGAGCGGGCGACGCAGTTTAAGTCGTGGCCCGCGCGTGTGACCAGCGGGCCATCTTGACCGTAGGCCGAGATGGCGCACAGGATGAGCGCGGGGTTGCGGGCGCGCAAGCTGTCGGCGTCGAGGCCAAGGCGCGCCATAACGCCGGGGCGAAACGTCTCCAGCACGACGTCGGCGCCCTCGATGAGCTGCAACAGCAGCTCACGGGCGCGAGGATCCTTGAGCTGGAGCGAGACGGAGCGCTTGTTGCGGTTGATGGAGGCGAACAGCGCGCCTTGGTCGCCGATGAGCGGCGGATAATAGCGCGCGTAGTCGCCGCCCTCGGGGGCCTCAATCTTGATCACATCGGCGCCCATGTCAGCCAACAGCAGCGAGCAGAAAGGGCCAGGGAGCAGGCGCGACAGGTCGATCACGCGCACGCCGCGCAGCGCATCAGAGAGCATAAGGGCACACCTCGTGAGGGGGGTTGGCGCAAGAAGCGACGAGGCCAAGCGCCACCTGTTGCAGGTGAGGCCTGGCCTCGTCAGCTCAGCGGGGTGAGCGTGTGGCTCAGATGAACTTCTGGAGCTTCATCGCCAGGCCCATGTCGCCCTTGATCTTGAGCTTGCCCATCATGAAGGCCTGCGCGCCGGGCAGCGAGCCGTTCCACATCGCGACGAAGTCAGACTCCTTCATCTGGACGGTGCAATCGGCGCTGTCAGCCTCACCCTCGCTGACGAAGTCGGAGTCCTTGGTGAGGTCGACCGTCCAAGTGCCGCCGTTGTCGCCGTCGATCTCGAACTGGTAGACGGCGTTGACCGTCTTGACGCTGTCGGCGGTAGCGTTGAGCTTGGCGGGCATCTCGACGTTGAAGATCTCAGCAGCGGTCTGATCAGCCATGAGGTTCCTCCAGCCAGGGGGATGAGTGGGTTAGTTACGAAGCAAGTGAGCGCTCACTAGATTAGCGGCGCAGCGCACGGCCGAAGACGTATCATGCCCAAGCACCAGACACAAGCGAGGTTGTGCGCGCGTCAGCTGCATCGGGCGCGGGCGCGCGCCAAAACAGTGGCGCCTTGTCACGCGACCAGCAGGTGACATACAACGGCTACACGTCAGGCGCGCCGTCGCGCGCCGCAGCAGCGAGGGAGCCGCATGGCTGAGCCGCCCCAGGTGTTGGTCACCTATAAGAAGAGTCGTTACACGCAGTGGGTGTTAGAGGAGCGCAACGCGGCGGTGGCCAAGCTCATCGAGGCCAACGACCCGAGCGTCGCGCGCTTGCAACGCGCCCATGAGGCGCATGAGCAGAGCCTCAACCTCGTCATTGAGGCGCTGCTCAAGCTCGGCGTGGCGCATGACGTGCGCTATCGCGGCGAGCTGGAGAGCGTGGAGGGCTATGGGCTGATCGTGGCGGTGGGGGGTGATGGGACGGTGCTCGATCTGTCGCACCGGATCAGCCAGACGCCCGTGCTAGCGATTAACTCGGACCCTGAGGGCAGCATCGGCTACTTCTGTGCGGGGACGGCGCCAGATGCGCGCGCCTTGCTTGAGCGGACGCTGTCAGGGCAGTGGGCGCCGCTGGCGCTGCGTCGGCTGCGCTTGGTGCTCAACGGCGTGCCCGTGGCCCAAGCGCTCAATGACGTGCTGGTGTGTCAGAGCAACCCTGCGGCGGTGTCCTCGTATCTGCTGCGCGTGGGCGATGTGCAGGAGGCGCAGCGCTCAAGCGGCGTCTGGATCTCGACGCCTGCCGGCTCCACGGGGGCCATACGCTCAGCGGGCGGCGAGGTGCAGCCGCTCGATGATGATCAATTTCAGTATCTGGTGCGCGAGCCGTATCCGCTGCGTCAGGGCGACTATCAGCTCGGGCGCGGGCGCTTTGTGCCGGAGGCGCCCTTTGAGCTCATCTCGCGGATGCACGAGGGGCGCCTGTACTTGGATGGGCCGCACAGCAGCTATCGCTTTGACATCGGCGACAGGTTGCAGGTCGACGGCCAAGCGCCGCCGCTGCGCCTGTATGGCGATCTTCAGGCGCGACGCTGAATGATCGCGCGCGCGGCCTGCGCGCGCCTCACCTCAGGGCGCGCGGAAGCGCTCGAAGACGTGAGGCGGCACATGCTCACCGCTGGCGAGCGCGAGCTGACGCACAGCGGCGTAGTGAGGGCGCGCCTTGTCTTGGCGATCGAGGGCCCAGTAAGCGTCGGCCAAGTACAGGCGCAGGTCGCGCTGCTGTGGGTGGCGCTGAGCGACAGGCTCCATCAAGAGCGTGAGCTTCTGCCAGTCCTTGGCGCGGTGCATGATCTTGGCGACGTACTCCAAGCGCGCGGCATACTTTGGCGTGTTGGGCAGGATGCCAAAGTCGTCGCTGCAGCCGCACTCCCACTTGCCGCGCAGACAGATCGACAGCTGCTCCTTGTCAGGGCAGCGCTGCGAGGAGACGAAGGGGGGCTTCTCCAAGAAGTCGACGATGATGCTGTGGGCCTTGGGATAATCCTTGGCCCAATAGGCGCGCTGCGCCTGCTCGAAGGCATGCTCAAAGGCGGCGACGAAGAAGGGGTCGGTGTCGAGCTTCTTGCCTGAGGCGCTGCTGCTCTTCTGAAGCAGCGCGACGCCCTCCTTGGCCTTCTTGAAGTCGCCCTTGCGGATCTGCTCGATGAGCGCGTCGCGCGACTTGGCGACGGGGTTGGTGGACTCGACGCCCTTGTCGACGAAGCGCTTGGAGCTTGTATAGAGGGCGAAGCGCTGAGTGCACTGCGTCTCGGAGTCACCGCGCGTGGTGGGGCAAGGGTAGTTGATGAGGAGCAAGCCGGTGGGCTTATCAATGCTGATCGTATACTGCTCAAAGCGCGCGGCGCGCTCCTCCTCCACGATGACCTGCTCGCGCTCCTGGCCGGAGTCTTGGTCAACCCACAACAAGCGCACGCGCACGAAGCTAGACTCCAGGCCAGCCATCTGGGTGCGCAGCTCCGCTTGGAGCTGCTTCGCGCCGATGATGCGCCCCAGGTCAAACACCTTCACGCTGTCCTGCTCGCCGCCCCAGGTAGGCGCCGACTGAGCGCTGACCTCAGCGCCCCACGTCAGCACCAGGAGGCTGGCCACCACACCGCACCACAAGCTCTGCATCATGCTCCTCATCAAGCTCACAAGAGAACGCGCACCTCTGCAATGTAAGAGCAGCGCGCCGCGCAAGCAAAGCCTTCCTTTGCGTGCGCGCACGATCAGGGCCGTTGAGGGCGCGTGAGCCTGCGCCGCTGGGCGCCTCTTTCGCGCGAGCGCATCTTTTTCACCGCTGCCCCAACTTCAGGTGGCGGCGTTTGGATGCGCGCGCATCTTTTGAGGCAGGTGCGCCGCGAGGCGAGCGCCTGGAGCTGCGGGTGAGCGATGTTGAGCGATGTATCAGACTGATATACAATTCTTCTTGGGATGCGCCTATGCTTGATCAGCGCAGCGGGCGAGCGTGCGCCCCGCTCACCAAGGCAGCTCGCCATGAGGCCAGAGATGACCGATAGACAGCGCGCTCAGGAGCTGATGTCTGAAGGCTGGGGGCTGCCCTGCCGCTTGGTGCTCGACGCGCGTGGGATTGTCTTAGCGAGCGAGGGCGATGCGTCGACGCTGCGTCAGCTCGGCTTAGAGGGTGCGCAAGGTGAGCCGCTGGTGCGACATGTGCAGGACGCGGCGCTGCGCGAGCGCCTGCTGGCGCACATGGCGCGCGTCGAGGGGCTTGAGCAGCTGCCGCTGCTGTTTGAGGGGCCTGAGGGGCACAGCTGGTTGAGGATCCAAGCGCACGCGCGCGGCCAGCTCACCTGCGTCGCCATCACCCAAGACCTCAGCTTCGGAGAGGCGCTTGAGCAGCTGCGGCGCGATGAGGCGCGCTATCGCTCGCTGGTCGAGCAGGTCGCCGAGTCAGTGCTCGTGCATAACATGCAAGGGCGCCTTGTGGATGTCAATGAGGCCGCCTGTCAAGCGCTGGGCTACAGCCGAGAGGAGCTCTTGCGGGCGCAAGTCTCCGATGTGGAGATGAGCGTCAAGCCAGGCAGCCTCACGGGGATCTGGAACCGAATGACGCCTGGCAAGCCGATCACGATCGAGGGGACACACCGCCGCAAGGACGGCTCCACCTTCCCCGTGGAGGTGCGCTTGGCGCTGTGTGACGTACGCGGTGAGCTGCTGATGATGGCGGTGTGCCGCGACACGAGCATGCGCAAGTATACGGATG
>CAYXWB010000094.1:0-15973 GCA_964468515.1 uncultured Bradymonadales bacterium
TTCGCCCGCATGACTACTGCACTTGACCGCCTCTTTGACTTCTTTCCAGAGGACAAATGGGCCATCCCGATAAATTCGGGATGACCCATGTTCATGAGCGCTCAGGGGAGCGGCGAGGTAGGCTCAGTAGCAGGTGTAGGGGAGCAGGTTCAGGACAGTGTCAGCTGATGCGCTGCCCGTGCTCTTGAGGTCGAGGACGTGCATCGTGTCGCCATGGCGTCCAATAGCCACAGGGTCTCGCATCGTGTAGGTGCCAAAGGGGCGGTCGGTTGGTGCAGAGGCTCCGGAGATTCCGAAATTATCGAGCGGCCTCGTCATAGCTCTATTGCGCGAGGGATCAATGAACCAGTGCTCCTCACCTTGCATGGGGAGCGCGCCTCCCCACATGTTACGACTTCTAAAGATAGCTCCACTGTCATTGCCTATATTTTCTAAGGGGCCAAACGTAACTTGATTTGATGATGGGTTGTATTTAATAATGCTATTATTAGAGATGGTGTAATGATTGCCTTGGTGAAGGAATGAGTCGATGGGGGTGTACGAACCACGGCAGTAATTGGGACTAATGAGCCCAACTCGTATGTTGTTGGCACGTGTAGGCGTGACATTCGCGATGACACAGTTGCATGGTGTGCCAGCAACGCAAGTTGCTGATGAGGATGAGGGGTTTGTGACGAAGAGATAGCCTGAGAGGGCATGCAAGGAGCCTTGATTGTTGACGCCTATATTGTGTGTGGAAAAGCCAGTTAGTTGATTGGCTGCTGCTGCGACACGCACGCCTGGGGCAAAAAATGTGGAGTTTGATAGGGTGATTGATGTAGAGAGGATGTTAGCTCGTACGCTCGACGCATAGTCGAGCATATAAGCTGTCACGCCGGTCGTGCTTGTAGGGACAAGTGAGGCTAATAGGCTTCGATAGGCGACGCTTCGCATCGTGCCATTATCGTCATAGCGACCGTTCGTTGAGGTGTAGATAGGTGTGTTGCCGACGCTGCCAATGCCATTGCTAGGGCAAGCCGTGTTCACATCCCAAGCGCCTACATAATACCTCAGGTTGTCATCGTCTGCGCTGCTGTCTGAGTAGATCGCCGTGCAGTAATTTCCCACCGCCTTGACGTCATGGATATGAATGCGCCGCGCCGATGCGTTATAGCTTCCAGAGATCGGAGACCTCACGTAGCAGCTGTTCAGCGTGCGGTCGGTCTTGAGGTGAGAGAGCACGATCCTGTTCTGGTTGCGATCGATCGCCGCCACGCAGAAACCGTCCGAGCGAGGGCCAGCCATCAGCGTCGGTGAGACATCATCGACCTCGCGAGGCTCCACGTGGATCGCTGTGGTTGAGCCGGGGTGGCGCAGGCGAATGTCGCCCGCGCCGCTCGTGCTCCCCATCACGTCGACGGGGCGGTACTCGTCGACCTCGCCATTGCAGTCGTTGTCTTTGCCGTCACATCGTCCAGGCGCGCCTGGATAAACGGTGGCGTCGTTGTCGTCACAGTCGCCTCCGCCGTTGGGGCAGACCGCTGGCGTGCCGCGCGTCTCACGATCCGCGTCACAGTAGTCATCATTGTCTTTGTCGCAGCCCTCATCGACCTGACCATCACAGTCATTGTCGAGGCCATCACACAGCGTCTCGGTAGCCTCGAAGCCTACCGGAGAGGGGAGCGGCACAGCAGGGCAGACGACGCCTTGGCCATCAGGCGCGCATTGATAGGCTGCGGCGCTCTGGCACACACCCTCACCCGCGGTGCAGGTCTCTCCCACAGCGAAGCCATTGTCGATAACGCCGTCGCAGTCGTTATCGCGGCCGTCACACAGCTCCGCTGTGGGCTCCTGTGTGGTGACGCAGACCACCCCTTGTTTATCAGGCGCGCACTGATAGACGCCCTCAAAGCTGCATGACATCACCTCAGCTGTGCACGTCTTGCCAACATCAAAGCCCTCATCGATCTCGCCATCACAGTCATTATCAACCCCGTCACATACCTCCATACCATCAGGGGTCGGCGCGCAGTCAGACTCACACCCATTACTCAGCGGCTCGCCAAGATCTTCATCCAGATCAACGCGCCCGGCCTCGCATGTGTAGACGCACGCGTCTGCTTCATCGCAGGAGACCTCCACAAAGGGTGCGGTGAGGCAGCTGCCGGGACAAGCGCGGTCATTGGTGGGTGGCATCTCAGGCCCACTGTCATCATCAGGATCGATGTCATCAGGGACATCTGTCTCAACATCAATTGGCGCATCGGGGCGGCGCCGACGATCAGGCTCAAGCTCGCCAGGGTCACTGCAACCCCAGCACAGGCTCAAGGTGAGCAGGGTCAGGAGGGCGCGGGTTCTCATGGTGTTCGCTCCGGGCTTAGTGGGTGATGCGAGCGCGTCGGGTAGACGCGGGGTCACGAGCTGTTATCGGCCACTGGGCGCGCGATGTGACGTGCTGACGCCAAAAAAGGTGGCGTCACATCGCCCCCCCGCTGGCTCATCCTAAAATCGCGCGCAAGCTAGCGGCCTCGGAGGCGCTTGTCCAGCCCTTGACGCTCACGCGCAAGAACACCAGCTATGGCGAGCAGATGGGCTCGCCGAAGCGATTGGTGGCGAGCGTGACTGGGTTGACCTGGCCGCCGAGTTCTCGCGTCCAGATGATCAGTCGGCGGTAGTCGTGCTGCACCAGCTGTGTGGTGAAGGGATCGTGGGTGTCGCTCAAGACAACCTGCGTGGGGATGAGCGCTTCTTGCGTGTTCAAGCTCGCGTCGGTGAGCAGGCTGCGATCCACGCGCGCCATAACGCGTCGCCCAGGCGCGCTCCACGTCATCAAGATCCCCTCCTCATCGGCCACCATCGAGGGCTGATGATCCGTGTGGCCGCTCGGGTTCACATCCTCCGGATTGCTCATGGGGAGGGTCCTGTCGAGGCTTGGCACCAGCAGCCAGAGGGCCTCTGTGTCCTGGTAGTCAGGATCGTGGCTGGTTGGTGGGACGTAGATCGACGTCAGCGCGAGCAGGCGCCCGTTGAACCACGCCAGCGCGATCTTGGGGGTCGGGTTGAGCGGGTTGTTGCGCAGGTAAAACTCGATCGAGGCCTCCTCATAGCGGAACGGCTGGCCCGCACCCTCCCAGATTCGATAGCCCAGGTTCGCCCATGCCACCGCTGTTTGGCCAGGGCTTGGTCCGAGCTTGACGTTGATCGGTGAGCCAGCCTGGATGGTCGTGTCGAGGCTCTGCGTCTGCGCGTTATCGCACGGTGAGAGCGCCTGCATCGGCGCGCGCTGCTGCTGGCAGATGATCGCGCTGGTGTAGGTGCTGCTGGTGCGGCGCAGCGCGGCGATCGCGACGCGATCGTCCACGATGTCTGCGTCGAAGTCGATGATGTTAGCGTCCCACAGCTCTTGCTCTACGCGGCGCGTCTGGCCATCGGGGCTGATGTGCCACTGTCGCACACGCCCGTATTGCTTGTGGCGCGGCTGTGACTTCAAAGTCTGTGGGACGGTCAGCGCGAGCAGCAGGTGGCCATCTTCGACGGGCAAGAGGCGCAGCTGCTTGTAGTACTCGCTGTTATCAATGAACAGGTTGTGCGGGCTCGCTAACCTCCCACCCTGCGCGTCGAGCAGCCGCATGGGGGCCTGATTATTGCCAGCGCTCACCGCCGTGTAGGCGTGCCCTGGCAGCCCGCTCGCCAGCGCTGGCGCGATCGCGACGATGCGCCCCTCGGTCGCGAGGTTGAGCGTGTGGCGCGTGCCCGCGCTGATGCGCGCGGCCAAGTCGCCGTTGAGGCAGCACGCCTCATCGGCTGAGCCGTCGCAGTCATTGTCGACGCCATCGCACAGCCAGCGCTCATCACCCTCCGCCGTGAACTGCGCGCTGTGCGCCGCATAGATCGCGGGCGCGCACGCGGTGCTGTAGGCGTCTACGTCGCCCGCGCACGCGACCTCGGCGCCCGCGCACACGCCCTGCTGGCGCTCACAAAGCAGCGGCTCAAGGCCGTTATCAGGCACCCCGTCGCAGTCGTCATCTTGGCCATCACACACCTCGGCGCCGATCTCGCAGCTGCATCCAGCCACCTCAGGTAGCTCATCTTGGCTGCTGAAGCCGTCTTGGCAGGTGTACACGCAGAGGTTGTCGATACACGCCGCCTCGGCTTGGGGCTGCGGGTTGCACGGGCGCTGCGCGTCACACTCGCCCTCTAAAGGGGGCGGATCATTGGGGTTCGGTGGATCGACCGGATCGACCGGATCGGGCGTCATCTCCTCAAGGTCTGGCGAGGCGTCAGGCTCAGGATCGTGCGGGGCGTCAGGCGCGGTGTCGGCCACGTCGGGCTCAAGGGGCGCGGCTGGGGGCGCGTCCTCCGAGGCGAAGATGCAGGCGGGGATGAGCAGCAGCGCGAGGATCGGCGCGAGGCGCGTGTGATGGCGGTGTGTCATGGGGGCTCCTTCACAATAACAGGGGCGCGAAACAGGGCGCGAGGGTGGGCGCGTCGGGCGCCCGCGAGCTGTTATCGGCCTCATGCGCTGCGATGATGCGTGCTGACTGTTATTTCTTTGCCATCGCCGCCTCAGGACGTGGTGTAGGCAAAAGTGGGCCGGGCAAAGTCTTGTGCCTCACAAGTAAAGCGTCTAGGATGCAGCGCCGATCGTCACGGCGCGGGCCTGTGTAAGACGCACCTGCTTTGTCAGTGTGGGCACCTCGCGCGGTCGCTGTGCGTGTTGACGAGCTGTGAACCTTGCAAGGAGTCGTCGTGGCCAATGAAACGATCCTCGTCGTCGACGCGGACCTCAAGAGTCAGAAGGTGCTGGAGGTCAGCTTCAAGAAGGCTGGCTATCGGGTGATCCTCACCGCCAGCCGCCGTGAGGCGATCCAGCGCCTGGGCACGGATGTGCCTGAGCTGATCTTGTGTGACACGACCTTGCCCGATGGCGACGGGTTCGCCTTCTGTGAGCAGCTCAAGCACAACCCCAACTTCGCTGACATCCCCGTCATGTTCCTCACCGAGGATGACGCGCTGTCGCAGAAGATGCGGGCGTTTGAGATCGGCGCCGCCGAGTATCTGACCAAGCCCATCTATATTAAAGAGGTGATCTCGCGCGTGGAGCTGCTGTTGCAGCGACGCGCCAAGGTCTTGCTCAATGACGGCGAGGCGGAGCAGGTCGAGGGTGACCTCGACGACATCACTATGATCGATCTGTTGCAGAACATTGAGCGCGAGCTGCGCTCAGGCACCATCACCTTGGAGCGCAAGGGCACCCAGGCCTCGCTGTTCTTTCGCGAGGGCAACATCCTCGACGCCAGCTGCGGCAAGCTCCAAGGTGAGGAGGCGATCTATCGGCTGATGTTGTGGCCCTCGGGCAGGTTCTTGATCCAGTACCATGACCTCGTGCGGCGCGCGGACCACATCGAGAAGGACGCCACCGCGCTGCTCATGGAGGGGATGCGTCGCCTGGATCGCTGGAATGAGATGGTGGTCACGCTGCCTAACCTCAACCGCGCGTTTGAGGCCGACTACCAGCGCCTGCCTGAGCTGAGCCGCGACTGGCCCGCTGAGGTTGGGCGCATCGTGCGCCTGTTTGACGGCTACCGCACCTTGCGCGATGTCATTGATGACAGCCCCCTAGATGACATCACCACCTTGCGCATCATCCGCAAGCTGCTTGATGAGGACGTGCTGCTGGATGTCACGCCCAGCGAGGCCGCGCTGTCGTCTAACGCGCAGCAGACCAACCTCGCCAGCTGGCTCACCGCCCGCACCGTGCGTCACGAAGACGCTGACTCAGACGCCGACCCCGCGCTCTTCTCTACCAGCCCCGGCCAGCAGCACGTCCCAGGCCTGCTGTCGCCCTCCTCAGAGACGGAGTCGGCCCCCACGCAGCCCACGCGCGCCGCCCCCGCTCAGCCTGACGAGGCGCCCGAGCCTGTGGCGGCCGAGCCCCTCGTGGCGCCCGCGCCCGTGGAGCCCGCTGCCCCCTCGCTGGAGGAGCTGTCGCGCCCCGAGACGCGCGAGTACGAGGAGGGCCAAGCCCCCAAGGTCTCCACCGACACGATCACCCAGTGGCAGTTTCATTGGGATAAAGAGCGCGGTGAGGCCGTGGCGAGGCCGCGCCCAGAGCGCTCGGTGGAGGACACCTTCGAGATCGACAAGCTCATGGACGATCTCTCCGAGCTGGAGCGGATGCGTCAAGAAGAGGAGGCCCGCAGGCTCGCAGCAGAGCAGCAAGCCCGCGAGCAGGTCAGCGGCCAGTTCCCCGTGCTGGAGCCCTCACGCACGGTCCCGCGCGACGCTGATGCCGCCCCTGAGCCGCAGCGCGCGAGCGATCCCGATGATGATGGCTACGTCTCGCGTGAGAGCACCAAGGAGCTGCACCGCAACGCCGTCTTGGCCGAGATCGAGGCCCATCGCCAGCGCGAGCTTGATCGCGAGCGTGAGCGCACCCCCCTGGCGATGCCCGTCCAACACCGCGAGGAGGGCCGCGACGCGCGCGACCCGCTGGCGGAGGTCGCTGACATGCTGCCGCCGTCGGCGCGCCGCGCGCACGCGGAGCTCTCCCCTGAGGCGCCCTCGCGTGAGGCCGCCGTGGCTGAGTCTGAGTCCATCGCGCGTGAGGCCGCCGCCACAGCACGCCAGGATGATATCGACACCCTCGATCAAGATCGCCCCCTGACCCCGCTGGGCGCTCCCGAGGATCAGGACGAGCCGCGAGTCTCTGAGGAGGATGTGCGCGCCCTCAAGGAGCGCGGGGAGTCGCCCTCTGCGCGCGCCGCTGAGCCCGACTATACCTTGGAGGAGGTGCAGCCTCCCGCCGATGATGAGGGCCAGCTTGATCCTGATGAGGATGAAGACGAGGACTTCGAGGATGAGGAGGACGGCTTCGGTGATGATGACGAGGATGATGACGATGAGCTAGAGCCCGCGCTCGACGCCTCCGGCAAGCAGCGCGCCCTGCCCATCAGCCAGCGCACCGCGCAGAACTATGAGCTCGTCTCCACCCAGGTCTCGCTCAAGAAGGACACCTCGCGTGAGGCGGCCTCGCCCTCAGCAGACGCTGAGGGGGTGGCGCCGAAGCAGGCGCAAGAGGAGGTCGTCGCGCCTGAGGTCGCCGCCGCCGCCCTTGCGGTGAGCGCGCCCGAGCCTGTGGTCGCCTCATCGTCTGAGGCCGCTGCGGCTGCGGTGCCCGTGCCCAACCCTGAGGTCAAAGCAGACGCCGCGCCTGTGGTGGAGCCCGAGCCCGCCGCCCTCAAGCAAGAGCGCTATGAGGACATCTTCGGTGAGCCGCCGCCTGCGGATGGCTTCAACCGCAAGGGGCTCTTGGCCGTCGTCGGCGTGATCGTCGCGGTCCTCTTGCTGTTCGTCTTCGTCTTGCCCAAGCTCACCGGCCCGCAAGAGACCCCGCAGCCGCCTAACACCATCGCCACCCAGCCCGCGACCACCCCCGTGGCTGTCGTCCCCGAGCCTCCCCAGACCGCGCCCGCGACGGCGGCTTTGGAGGACATGGACGCGCAGGCGGCCGCTGATATGGCGATGGATCAGGCGCTCAATGACGCCCAAGCGGCCGCCGCCGATGACATGGCGCAAGGCGCAGGCGCCGCCCAAGCGGCGCTCGTCGCGGACCTCGCTGATCAGGTGGCCACGCCCGAGCCTGAGCCTACGCCTGAGCCTACGCCTGAGCCCTTTGAGGCGCGCCTCAGTCGCGCCAGCGCGCTCGTGACGCGTGAGAGCTTCTCGGGCGCGCGCAAGCTGTTGCGCGAGCTCGCCAAGGAGCAGCCCGACAGCGCCGAGGTCATCGGCCTGCTGGGCAGCGCCGAGGTCGGCATGGGCAACCACGCTGCAGGCCTCAGCTCGCTCACCAAGGCCCGCGCCAAGGGCTACAAGAGCGAGCGCTTGCTGCTCGATCTGGGCACCGCCTATCAGCTCACGGGCGATGAGGCCAAGGCCAAGAAGGCTTACCAAGACTTCTTGAGCGCCTATCCTAACAGCAAGAACGCTGCCGGCATCCGCGCCCTCGTCAGCCGCCTGTAGCGCTCGCGGCGCGTCGCTCGCCCATCAGCGAGCGGCGCGCCTGTCCCACCCCTCGCGCCCCACGACATCACACCCATGCTCGCGTTGACCCTTGAATCGAGCTGCGATGAGACCAGCGCCGCCGTCATCCGTGATGGTCGCCACGTCCTCTCCAACGCTATCGCAAGCCAGGTCCCCATCCACCGACGCTACGGCGGCGTGGTGCCGGAGCTCGCCTCGCGCAATCACATCCACGACATCCACGCCGTCATCAAGCAGGCGCTCGCTGAAGCCGACGTCACGCTCGATGACATCGAGGGCATCGGCGTCACCTCGGGGCCGGGCTTGGTGGGCAGCCTGTTGGTGGGCATTGAGACGGCTCGCGCGATGAGCTACGCGCGCGGGCTGCCATGCGTCGGCCTCAACCACCTCGAAGGTCACCTCACCGCGATCTTGCTGGAGCTTGAGGGCCAAGCCTCGCCAGGCTTCCCTTACATCGGGCTCGTCGTCAGCGGCGGTCACTCCGACCTCTATCTGGTGCGGGCTTTGGGCGACTATGAGCTGCTCGGGCGCACCCGCGATGACGCCGCCGGGGAGGCCTTTGACAAGGTCGCCAAGATGCTCGGCCTGCCCTATCCAGGCGGCGTCGAGATCGACAAGCTCGCCGCCACAGGCGACCCCGAGGCCATCAACTTCCCTCGCCCCTTGTGGACGCGCCTGCACCTCGACTTCTCGTTCGCGGGCCTCAAGACGGCCGTGCTCAACCACCTCCAGACCCACGGCCAGCCCGAAGGTCAAGCGCGCCATGATCTGTGCGCCTCCTTTCAGGCCGCCGTGGTCGACGTGCTCGTGATGAAGACCCTGGAGGCCGCGCGCCGTCACAAGGTCCGCAACATCGTCGCCTCAGGCGGCGTCGCCTGCAACAGCATGCTGCGCGCTCGGCTGCGCGAGGCCGCAGCCCAGAAGCGTCGCGAGGTCTTCATCGCGCCCCCCGCGCTGTGCACCGACAACGCCGCCATGCTCGGCCCCATCGCCGAGCACTACCTCAGCGCGCAGACCTCCCCTGGCTTTGCCGCCTTTGACCTGCGCGCGGACACCGCCATGGCGCTCGGCGTCAATCGCCGCGAGACGATGGTCCGCCATCATCGCTGATACGTTTGATTTGCTTTGATTCGAAATAAAAACGGTTGGATCTACAAGCAATGGGCCACGCGCGCTAGCGCGCGTGGCCCCGCTCTTTTCAACGCGACCTCTTGTCGCGTTGGCGCTTCGATGGGCGTCAGTCAGGATGGATGGTCGCTCATGCCTTCCCCACTTTTAAGCCACGCTGCGCACCTTCTCAGCCGCATCGCTCACACGCCCCGGTAGAAGCGAACTCCTGTTCGCTTTGGCGCTTCGATGGCCCCCAGTCAGCAGAGTCGGTCGCTCGTGCCTTCCCCCACTTTTAAGCGATGCGTCGCCCTCGCGAGGTGCTCCGCTCACACACAACCTCCCGCGCGGTGCATCGCAGCGCCAGATTTTATGCGAAGATTGTCCAAGCTAGGCTTTCACTTGCAGGCATCAAAGCTGACTGGAGCTTTGGCGAGGGTGCCAAAGCGAACGGGAGTTCGCTTCTACCAGCGACGTGCATCACGTCGCCACCGGGCAGTTGATGCGCTTCGTGAGCGCTTGTAGATGCTACCTGTAGAGGCGACCTCTTGTCGCGTTGGCGCTTCGATGGGCGTCAGTCAGGATGGATGGTCGCTCGTGCCTTCCCCCACTTTTAAGCGATGCAGCGCCCTTTACAGAGCGCTCGCTCCCACACAACCTCCCGAGCGGTGCCTCGCAGCGCCAGATTCTATGCGGGGATCGTCCAAGCTAGACCTTCACTTGCGGCCTGACGACGCGCTCAGCGCTTGGGCAGCGGGCCGGGCACGAGCCTTGGCAGGGGGCCGGGCTTGGGGCCAGGTGGCGCGCCTTGAAGCTTGGTCAGCGCGAGCTTTATCGCGGTGGCGAGCTGGGGGTCATCGTCCCAGGTGATGCCAGGGGGGTGCTCGACCTCGACGTCGGGGCGCGTGCCGAAGTTCTCCAGCCCAAAGCCCACGTCGGGCACCCAGAAGCTGTACTCGGGCTGCGTGGTGATGCTGCCGTCGACCAGCGGATAGCGCGGTGACATCCCCACCACGCCGCCCCAAGTGCGCGTGCCGACCAAGGGGCCAAGGCCCATGAGCTTGAAGCCGTGGCTGAACACGTCGCCGTCGCTGCCCGCGCGCGCGTTGGTGATGCCCACCAGCGCGCCGCGCGTGGCGTCCATCGGGTGCGCGATCGGCGCGCCGTAGCGTGGCACGTCGTAGCCGCTGATGCGGCGCGCCAGCCGCTCTAGTAAGAGCTGGCTGATGTGGCCGCCGCCGTTGTAGCGCGCGTCGATGATCAGCGCGTCGCGGCCCATCTGCGACAGGTACGCCTGATGAAACTCGGCGTAGCCGGAGGCGTCCATGTCGGGGATGTGGACGTAGCCCACGCGGCCGCCGCCCCACAGCTCCGTGAGCGCCGCGCGCCCGCGCACCCAGTCGCGATAGCGCAGCGCGCGATCATCGCGCAGCGTGCGGGTCGTGATGCGGCGCGCCGCCTCGTCGCCCTCGCGCCACACCAGCAGCTCGACCGCTTGGCCGAGCTGGCGGATCAGCCGCTGCTGCACGCCCTGATGCTCGGTGAGGGCTCTGCCGTTAATCGCCAGCAGCACGTCGCCCTCGCGCACGTCCAGGCCCACCTGCGTGAGCGGGCTCGACGCGTCGCGCCGCCACGAGTCGCCGCGCAAGGTGCGCGTGATGCGGTGCGCGCCGCGCGTGCCGTCGGGGCGCGCGGCGTCGGGGTCCCACACGATCTGCGCGCCGAGCGAGCCCGCCCGATAGTGCGGCGTGTGACGATAATCACCCCCGAACTCATACGCGTGGCTCGTGCCAAGCTCGCCCTGCATCGTCCACACCACATCTGACAGCTCCGCGCGCGAGCCCACGCGCTCTAGCAGCGCGGCGTAGCGCGTCCACACCTGCTCCCAGTCTAGCCCGCCCATGTCCGCCATCCAGAAGTGATCGCGCATCAGCCGCCAGCTCTCGCGCAGCATCTGGCGCCACTCGGCCTGCACCTCGACCTCGATCTGCACGCGCTCCAGGTCGATCCAGCCCGACGCGCTGGAGAAGTCCTCAATGTCGTCGTCCTCATCCTCGTCATCATCATCGGGCGGCCCGCCCAGCGCGCTCACCACGCGCAGCCCCTCCGCGCTTGCCATCGCCATCGACTTGCCGTCGGCGCTGATGTCAAAGCTCATGATCCCGCGCGCGAACGGGCGCAGGCGGCGGCGCTTCAGATCAAAGTAGCGCAGCGCTCCAGCGTCCTCGTCGTGATTGGTGCCGCCGATGGCCTCATCTTGGGCCAGGACGCCGCGCGGCGGCGCCACGATGAAGAACACGCGATCGCGCGTCGCCCCGAGCTGCATGTAGCGCCCCTCGGGCACGGGCAGCGCGAGCAGGCGATCGCCGATGCCCTCCAGATCGATCTCCACGGCGGGCACCAGCACCGCGCCCTCAGGCAGATCCTCTAAGTCAAGCTCCTCCTCACCCTCATCCTGGGCGGCTGAGGCCGAGGCGCCTGCGCGCGATGCAGCTTTGCGGGCGGCGGCCTCCTCGTGCTCTTGCTCCTCCTCCTCCCATGGCGCCTGCTCCCCAGGCTTCAAGGGTGAGGGCTCATCCGCCCGCAGCGTGACGAGGCAGGGGGTGTAGCCGGTGGGGAAGCTCAGCTCCAAGAACAGCTCCCCGTAGACCGGGTTAAAGCTGCGATACGACAAGAAATACAGGTAGCGGCCCGCCGGATCGAACGCTGGCTCCACGTCGCGATAGCGCCCATCCGTGACGGGGTGCTGGCTCCAGTCGAGCGTGTCCACGAGCATGATCTGGCTTAAGCGCAGGTTGAGCAGCTTCACATAGGCGATCCAGCGCCCATCGGGCGACCACGCCGCGCTCGCGCCCTGGTCCTCGCTGCGATCGAGCAGCCGCGCCTCGCCGCTGGTCAGATCGACGTGCCACAGCTCCTGGCGATGGTTGAACACCAGCGCCCGATCCTCGTGGGGGGAGACGACAAGATCGATGGGGCGGCCGATCTCGGCGTCGATCGTGACGGGCTCAGGCGGCGCGCTCCCATCGCACATGTGGATCTCTAAGCGCTCGGCATCGGCGGCGTCGGAGCTGACGAGCAGGCGCTCGCCATCGGGCAAGAAGCTCGCCAGCGCATAGCGCGCGCCGGACTCCAGGCCGGTCTGACGCGCGGCGCCCTCCCACAACCCGAGGTTGAAGCACTTGCCGCGCGCGCTGATGGCGAGCGCCTTGCCGCGCGGGTGCAGCGCGTAGCTCTCCAGCTCGGTCGTGGCGCTGCGAAACTTGCGCAAGAGCTGGGCGCGCGGCGAGCTGTAGCGCACGTCGATGGCGCGATCGGTGTCGCTGGCGATGTCGAAGGCGCGCAAGCCGCCGCCGACCGTGTAGACGATCGTGCGCCCGTCGCTGTGGCTGAACCGTGCAAAGAAGCCCTCATGGTCCGTATGACGGCGCAAATCCTCACCCTGCGGGGTGCAAGAGTAGAGGTTGCCGTGGCCCTCGCGATCGCTCAAGAACCAGACGCGCCCTTGGGCAAAGATGGGGCGCACCATCCCCGCGACCTCCTCGGGTAGCAGCCGCTGCCAGCTGCCCTGGCCCGTGAGGTCGATCCAGAGCTGGCCCGCTTGGCCGCCGCGATAGCGCTTCCAGCGCGCCAGATCCGTGCGATAGGTGCCGAGCACGCGGCCTGGGCCGTCATGCTGCGCGCTCCACCACTCGGCCTCACCAGCCAGCAGCGGCCTGGGATCGCCGCCTGCGGCTGAGATCGCGAACAGGCCGCGCACGCCCTCAAACGGCATCTGGCGGGTGGAGGCGAACACGATCTCGGCGCTGTCCGGGGTCCAGCCGATGGTGTGGGCGGCCTCGCCATCGAAGGTGAGCTGTCGCGCGACGCCGCCTGTGGCGGGCATCACATAGACCTCGGTGGCGCCCTCATCGGTCGCCGTAAACGCCAACCACGCCCCATCCGGCGAATAAGCCGGGAAGCTCACCTCGCCGCGCCCGCTGGTGAGCCGATGCGCGGGGCCGCCGGTGAGCGCGACCTCCCACAGATCATCCTCGCTCACAAAGACGACGCGCTCGTTGTGGACCGTCGGATAGCGATAGTAACCTTGCATACACTCCACCTCATCCATCACAGGCGCGCCTCGCGCGAAGCGCGCCAGTATGCGCGCCGCGTTGAGCCCTGACAACTGGCGTGTCAGCGCGCATGTGCGCAGTCATCGCTCGTGGCACGATCATCGCGGCGATTGCATCCGACGCGCCGTGAGGTCACATAGCGCGCCTCGCCATGTGGCGAGCAGCCCTCCACCTCATCTCCCAAAAGACCACCTATGTCACATGCACACGGGGGCGAGCTGCGCAGCCTGCTCGCCAGCCCCACGCAGGAGAATTGGAGCGCGCTGTGTGAGCTGCTCGCCGCTTGGGACGACCTCGACGCGCTGCGTGAGCTCACCTTACGCCGAGCGCGCGCCAAATCCTTCGCGGACGTGCTCACAGACACTTACCCTGGCGCCATGCGGGCTAACGTGCTGGCAGCGGCGCAGTATCTCACCCACGGCCTCAAGCTCGCGCCCACATCGTGGACGATCTCAGGCGGCACGCACGCGCAGCTCGTGCATCACGGCGCGCTGCGCGCTGATCTGCGACGCAGACCTCGCGGTGGGGCGTGACATCGTCTGTGATTACGTCAGGTTGGCTTGGTACGATTGCGCCTGGGGTGCACGCAGCGTGCAGGCGCAGGTGGTCATTGAGCATGGGATGGACATCTCGGACGCGCCGAGCGAGGCGCGCCTGCCGCTGGCCTGCGAGGGCCATGACACCTCCCTCCAAGAAGATCACTTGGCGCTGCTTGAGGAGGCGCTGACGCCCGCGCTTTATGCGGCGTTGTTCGTGGATGATGAGGATGACGACGACCTCCTGAGCGTCGCTTACAGCCGCCTCGACGCAGTGATCGGCGACGCGCCGCTGCGCGGTGAGCAGGTGTTCCAAGACGCGCGGTGAGCGCAGGGCTGACTGGCGCGTGGTGTGATGCGCCAGTCAGGCTGACCGGGCCGCTTGGGGAGGTCTAATTCGAGCGATGCGGCGCGTAGGATGAGGCGCCCGCTCACACACAACCTCTGGATCGATGCGCCGATGGTTTAGATTTTATGCGGGGGTGCTCGATGCGCGCTGGTGGGTTGCACCTGACTCAGCTGATCGGTATGGGCTCTGATTATGGGAGATGCATTGCGCATGACGCCTTGCAACGTCTGCTGTTAGGTTTAATGGCGTCATCATCCATGGGGCGTGTCATGGCAGGCCTCATCGCAGACGTGTGGGCAGATGTATGAACCGTGATGAGTTGGAGAGCCTGAGAGAGGGTTGGGACTTTGAAGCCAAGCGTGCGCGAGGGCGCGATGGGCGCGGCGTTGATCTCGCGATGGCAAACACAATTCACGCATCAGGATGCGCTGGGGCGCGTCATCCTCGTCGCCGCTGAGGTGGAAGGGGGGATAAGCCACCCTCGCGCGCGCGCGCTGAGTGATGCTCATGCGCGTGTGTCCCGCCCCCCTAGAATGAACCCAGAAGGTGTGAGAGAATTTGTAAGCGGCAACGCCGCGACAACTCACAGGGAGAAATCCTATGGGAAAACGAGGACCTAAGGGCAGCAGCCCTGAGCAGATCGTCAACACGCTGCGCCAAGTCGAGGCACTGGTCGCACAAGGCCAAACTGTCGCTCAAGCTGTTGTGGCGCAACAGATCTCGGAGCAGACTTACTACCGCTGGAAGAAGCAGTATGGCTCCATGGAGCGCGATGAGGTCAAGCGCCTCAAGGCCTTGGAGCAAGAGAATGCGCGCCTCAAGAAGCTTGTGGCCGAGCTGAGCCTTGACAAGGACCTGCTTCAGGAGGCGCTTAAGGGAAACTACTGAGCCCAGCGCGACAGCGCGATGCTGTGATGCATCTGCATCAAAATAAACGGGTTTCACAGCGACGCGCCTGCTTTGCGCTGGGCTTCTCACGCTCTACCATTCGTTATCGCGCCAAGGCTCGCTCGGACGAGGAGGCGCTTGTGCAGCAGCTGGCTGAGCTACGTGTGGCGCATCCTTACTGGGGCTATCGCAAGATGGCTCAGTTGCTGCGTGAAGAGGGCTGGAAGCTCAACGACAAGCGCGTGGAGCGCGTCTGGCGCGAACACGGTTGGCAGCAGCGCGCGGCCAAAGCAGGCCGTAAGCGTGGACCAGGCCACGAGGACAACGCTTGTCATGTGCGCAAGGCGACATGCGGCAATGAGGTCTGGGCGATCGACTTCGTGAAGGATGTCTCAAGAGACGGTAAGGCGCTGAAAATGCTCACGGTGAGCGACGAGTACACGCGCGAAGGATTAGCGGTCGAGGTATCCAGGAGCATGGGTCAGCGTGATGTGCAGCGTGTGTTAGGGCGGTTGTTTAGGGAGCGAGGCGCGCCCAAGCTGGTGCGAAGTGACAATGGCAGCGAGTTCACGGGCAAGTGGATAGAAAAAGCGTTGAGCGCATGTGGCGTGGAGAGCGCGTGGATAGCGCCGGGATCGCCGTGGCAAAACGGAAAGAACGAGAGGTTTAATGGGATCTTAAGGCATGAGCTATTGAGCCGGGAAGTGTTTGAGAACGTTGTGGAAGCGCAGGTGATGTGCAGCCAATGGCTCAAGAAGTACAACGAGGTGCGACCTCACGGCTCGCTGAAGATGAAGACGCCAGCGACGTACGCGGAGCAGGCTAAGCAGGCAGGGGATTGGTACCTCTCGCCACCGCCATGAGTCTCACATTTGCTGGATCAACTTCTTGGGGCTGGACACTCGTACCACAGCGCATCTCGCACCTCCCCCATCGTCAAGCGAGGTTGACGATTC
>CAYXWB010000095.1:0-15948 GCA_964468515.1 uncultured Bradymonadales bacterium
CCGCCCCGCTCGCGTCTAGGTTCGCGCCCTCGCCGCGAGCCGCATTCAGGCTGCGACAACCTGACTCGCTTGGACGATCCCCGCTTAGAATCTTGAGCAACGACGCACCGCTCGGGAGGTTGTGTATGAACGATGCGCCTGTTCAAGCGCGCCGCATCGCTCAATCTAGGCCGGCACCAACGACACGATCAGCTGCGGCGCCCGCTTGCGATGGATCGCCTCGGCGGCCCGCAGCCGCAACAGCCCCGCGCCCCGCTTGAGCGCGTCCTCCAGCGCCGCCCACCGCACGGGCTCATCCTCGGGCCAGCCCGGCCCCGGCGACACCACCACGCGCAGCGTGGAGGCGTCCGGCGCGGGCTCCACCCGCTGCACCACCAGCCCCAGCAGCGACGCGTCGCGCTGCGCCAGCTCATCCAACGCGAAGCTGGCCGCCTGCGCGATCTGCGCGCAGAGCTGGCCGCGCTTGCGCGCGAGCTTTCGCGTGGAGGGACCGGCGCCTGAGCGCTTGCGCGGTGAGACGCCATCCTCTCCCTCGTGCCACTGCGCGCACAAGGTCGCGATCAGCGCGCCATCGGGGCGCGCCGCCTTCTCATCTGCTCGCTTCTTCATCTGTTCTACTCGCGCTTGATCACAGGTGTGTTTGTCTTGCAGGCGCGCGCTTTGGCCACCGTCAGGTGGCCTAAAGCCGCGCTCGCTCGCTTCCAGACAGGCCGAACACCGCGTGAGCGCGGGGCTCACGCGGGCCGTGACACACGATCGAGGCGATGGGGGGTTGGGTTGTAGAGCGACATGACATCCTCCACTTAAAGCATGGCGCGCGATAAGCGCGACGTGGCACAGGCGAAACGCCTGAGGCGCGCGTCGCTATTCCGCACGGCCTGGCCCTGGCCCCAAAGCAGACGCGCCACGACCTCGCTCGCGAGGTGTGGCGCGCCCTGATGTCTTGCGGATGGGAGCGATGTGGGCGCGCGCGATGCACGCTCACGCCAAGCTCACGACCCGCGCTCCTCGTAACCATAACGGTAGTACGAGTACGCGTACTCGGAGTTACTACTGTCAATGTTGTTGAGGACGCAGCCCATGAGCGGGGCGCCGACGGTGACGAGCTGCTCCAGCGCGCGGCGCAGCTGCTCGCGGCGCGTCTTGCCCATCATGAGGATGAGCAGCGCGCCGTCGACGGAGCGGCTCAGGACCAGCGGATCGGAGACGGCGCCCACAGGCGGTGAGTCGAAGATGATGCGGTCGTAGCGCTCGCGCAAGGTCGCGATCAGCGCCTTACAGGTGGGGTGATGCAGCAGCTCAGACGGGTTCGGCGGGATGGGGCCGCTCGTGATATACGACAAGCCCTCCACGTCCGAGCTGTTGAGCACCTCCTCCAGCGTCAGCTCGCCTTTGAGCAGATCCGACAGGCCCTTGGCGTTGTCGTCGCCGAACACGGTGTGCACGCGAGGGCGGCGCATGTCGGCGTCGATCAATAAGACCTTGAGGCCAGACTGCGCCATGGCGATGGCCATGTTGGCGCTGGTCATGGTCTTGCCTTCGCCGGGGCCGGGGCTCGTGACCATCAAGACCTGTGGGGGCTGATCGGGGGCGATGAACATGAGGTTGGTGCGAAGCGCCTTGATGCCCTCCGCGAAGGCGCTTCGCGGGGCGATGTGCGTGATGGTGTCGACGGGGTTGAGCTTGCCGACGGTGGGCAGGTTCTTGAGCACCGAGGAGTTCACGCGCGGCAGCAAGCCCAAGATGGGGCGCTCGGTGTAGCGGGTGATGTGCTCCTCGCGCTTGACGGTGTTATCCATCGCGTCGATGAGCACGATGATCGCCGCGCCAAGGCCTAAGCCCAGCGCCAGACCGATGAGGAGGTTTAGGGGCAGGTTGGGGCTGATGGGGCCGCCCGGCACGGTGGCCTCTTCGAGCACCTGGATGTTCTGGCTCTCGTACATGGAGTTGATGTCCAGCTCCTCGGAGCGCTTGAGGACGGACTCGTAGAGCTGGCGCAGTGAGTCAGCGCTGTCGCGCATGGTGTTGTACTCAATGCCCAGCTCATCCAGGCGCATGGCGGCCTCGGTGAGCTTCGACAGCTCACCCTTGAGGCGATCGCGCTCGCGACGCAGCGTGCCGGCGCGGCCCTTGATGCCAACCTTGATGCGGTCGATGTCAGCGCGGATGTTTTCTTGCACGACGCGCAGCTCCTCAGCCACCGCCTTGACCTCGCGCACGCCGTCGAGGTAGCCATTGCCCTTGACCTGAGCGAGCTTCTCGCGCAGCAGCGCCTCACGCGCCAACGCCTCGCTCAGCGTCGCCGCGCTGACCATCTCGGCCAGCACCCGCATGTCCTCGCCGCCCCTCTCCATCTGCTCGATCTGACGCAGCAGCGACTCCTCGGTCGCGAGCTTGGTCTCCAAGAGGTTGAGCTGATCGTTGATGGAGGTGAGGTTGGAGCTGGTGAGGTTCTGGCGGCTCTCAAACGAGATCGACAAGATGGCGTTATCGCGCTTGAACTGGTGGAGCTTGCGCTGGGCGGCGTCCAGCTCCCCGCGCTTGCCCTGCACGTAGGAGTCGAACCACTGGATCATCTGGTTGAGGCCGCCGGTCTGGAACTCGCGCGTGTACTCGACGTAGGTCTTAGCGTAGAGGGTGGCGAGCTGTGCGGCGAGCTTGGGGTCGGAGACGCGCACGGTGACCATGGCGACGCGGCTGTCGGGTAAAAGCTCGACGGTGGTCATGCTGAGCAGCCGCGTGGCGACCTTGAGGCGACGCTGGTCTTGCGAGGGGGCTGGGGCCGACGCCTCAGCGGGCGCGGACGAGAAGTTGGGGTTGTTGAGCAGGTCGCCGCGCTCGACGATGCGCAGCGCGAACTCGCGCGAGCGCAAGACCTCGCGCTGGGTGTTCCAGAACTGGGTGAACATCCAGCTGGAGCCGGCGTCGAGCAGGTCCACGCGCTCAATGTTCTTGCCAAAGACGCCGGACTGCGAGGTGTGGAAGATGATCTTGCTCGACGCGCTGTAGATGCGCGGCTGGCGCTGCGTCCAGAAGTAGGCGGCGGTGGTCACCAGCGCGCTGGTGACGAGGAGGATCCAAAAGTAGCGACGAAAGAGCTGCCAGTACTGACGCAGCAGCTGATCGAGCGGCTTGCCCTCTTGAGGGGGCGCCGCGCTCGCGTGACTCTCTGTGAACAAGCTCTCCGACATGCAAGCCCCGACGCTCACGACAAACCAAGTGACACACCTGTCCCTCAGCATCGCTTGAAGCGAGGCGCATCCTAGAGAGGCGCGAGCGCAACGTCAATGGACAGGCGCGCGACGCGGTTGCAGGGTGAGGTCACGCCACTTATAGTGACGGGCGCTGGTCCTGTCGTACGCACCCTCTATGCGGGGCGCGCTCTCACACGCTCCTCCGTGGCGCGACCCCTGTTGTTTGTGTGTGATGCCTGTGCCGAGCCTCGCCATCCTGCTGCTAGGGCTGTGTGTGCTCCTCGCGCCGCTGCTCTTGGGCGCGGTGCACCTGCCGGTGGTGGGGCTGCTGCTGGGCCTGAGCCTGCTGGCGAGCGCGGCCACGCTGCGCGACACCACCACCGCGCCGCACATGCCGTGGAGCGCGGTCGGCTTCTTGGTGATGGCGTTGTGGGCGATGTTGCAGCTGGTGCCGCTTCCGCAAGCGCTGCTCGCGACGCTCAGCCCCGTGGCGAGCGCGCTGCATGAGGGGGCGTGGCGCGCGCTGTTTGAGCGCGCGCCTGAGGGCGCGCGCGCTCTCTCGCTTGATCCGAGCGCGAGCGCCGATCGCGCCGCGCGCTGGCTCACCTTGGCGGCGCTGTGCTTCGCCACCGCCAACGCGGTCAAGGGCCGCCGCGAGCGCGCGCAGCTGGCCTGCGCGGTGGTCTTAGGCGGCGCGCTCTCGCTTGTCATCGGCGGCATCAACCTCGCGCTGAAGCTGCCTGGATTTTTAGGCTTATACGAGGCACAGATCCCATTTCGCGGCGCCTCGCCCTTTGTGAACCTCAACCACGCGGCCGCGCATTACGGCCTGTGCGCGCTCGTGGCGCTGGTGGCGATGCTCGACGCAGACAAGCCGCCGCGCTGGTGGTATGCGGTGTGGAGCACGCTCATCGCGATCTTCACGGCCGCCTGCATGGCGCATGAGAGCCGCGCGGTGGCGCTGACCTTGGGGGTGAGCGCGGCGCTTGGGAGCGTGACGTTTGTGCGCCAGCAGCCGCAGCTGCGACGCGCGCTGAGCGGCTGGATGGCGCGCGACAAGCGCGCGCGCGCCGCCTTCTTGCTGGGCCTCACCACCCTCACCACCGCGCTCGCGTGGCGGCTGGGCGTCATCGCCACCTTCTGGGGCTGGGCGCTGCGCGAGGGCGAGGCCAGGTTCTTGGTGATGGAGGCTGCGCTGCGTCGCAGCGTGGATTTTTGGCTGGTGGGCGCAGGCGCGGGCGCGGTGCGCCACGTCTTATATCCGGCGCTCGACTGGTCAAAGATGCACAGCGCCACGATCCCGGTCGTGGAGAATGAGTGGGTTGAGTGGCTCTTGTGCTTGGGCTGGCCTGTGAGCGCGCTCGCCATCGCGTGCTTCGTGATGGCCGCGCGCGCGCTCGTGCCGCTGGCGACCTCGCAGGGGCATCTGGGGCGACGTCGCATCGCGGCGGCCGCGCTGGCGCTCTACACGCTGGGCATCGCGCAGGCGCACTTCCCGTTCTTCGCCCTGGGCATCGGCGCGGGGCTTGTGACGCTGACGCAGGCGTGGATGATCGGCACGCGCGACGCGACGCGTCGCGACGCGACCAAGCACCCCAAGCGCGCGTGGATCATCTTCGGCGCGGTGTGTGTGCTGAGCATAAGCGCGCTGGCGCTCGCGCGCGTCGCGCCCGAGAGCTTAGCGGGGAACATCACCCGCACGCCCGCCGATGAGCGCATTTATATGAACGCCGCGCGCGACGCGATCGCCGCAGACGACGCGCCGCGCGCCATCCGCGCGGCCGAGCGCGCGGTGGCGCTGGCGCCGATGCCACACACGCGCCTGATGCTGGCCAGCGCGCACGCGCGCGCTGGCCAGCGGGACGAGGCCAGCGCCGAGTTCGCGCAGGTGCTGGGGCCAACCTTCAAGCTGTGGCAGCCCGCGTGGCTTGATCTGATGCTCGACACCCTGCCCGACGCCAACGCGCGCGCGCGCGCCCTCACGCTCGCCACTGATGCGCGCTGGGCGCGCGTGATCCATCGCGTGCGTCAGCGCGAGGGGCAAGGCGCGGTGATCGACCTCTTGGCCGCTCATGTGGCCACACAGCCCTCAAGCGCCAGCGCTTATGAGCTGCTCTTGCGCGAGCTGATGGCCTCCGGTGAGGCGCAGGCCGCTGAGCTGTGGGCGATGCTCATGGCACAGCAGCGCCTCGACACGGGCGACGAGGGTCGCGATCGCGCCGATGTGTTCCTCATCCACGCGCTGCGCGCGCAAGGGCGCCTGCAAGACGCCGAAGACGCGCTCCAGCGCGCGCTGACGCGCGCCCCTGAAGCGCGCGCGATGCGCGCGATGCGCCTCAAGTCGCTGCCCCCCATCGACGCTCCCATCGCCCTCGCCCAGCAGGTTGAGGCCGCTTATCAGACGCTGTGTGGTGCGCCGCGCGATGAGGGTGAGTCACACGCTTGCTTGCAAGGCGAGGCCTGGCGCAAGGAGCGCGCGGGCGAGGTGGATGAGGCCGCGCGCCTGTTAGAGACGCTCGCCTATCGTGGCGGCGACATCACCCCGCTCATCGCGCTGATGCAGCGTCATGGCCGCTGCATGGCCCTGCGTCAGCTCGGGGCGCGCTGGGACAACGCTGGCGCGCGCCGCGCCCAAGCAGCCGCGCTCAAGCGCGCCGGGCGCCAGTGTGAGAGCGCGTCGCCACCCGCGCCTTGATTTTTCTGGGCTGCGCACGCAAGGTGACTACCCTTGTGGGCTTGGCGTCAGCTCTGTGTCCCGCGCCCTACCGTCCCCAGGTCTGAACTTATGGCTGCCCCCGACCATCTGCGCTGGCTTGAGAAGCTCTCCACCTTGCCTCGCCCCGCGCGCATCGCGCTCGTAGCGCTGATGCACATGACGCTGTTCACCGCTGCGTTTGTCTGCGCTTACCTCGTGCGCTTTG
This sequence comes from uncultured Bradymonadales bacterium, assembly GCA_964468515.1. Taxonomy (GTDB): domain Bacteria; phylum Myxococcota_A; class Bradymonadia; order Bradymonadales; family Bradymonadaceae; genus CAYXWB01. Next base: position 6,116 of record CAYXWB010000095.1, read on the forward strand.
ATCTGACGCTGCCGCTGGCTTGGCGCGCGTCGATGTGGCAGACCTTGCCGCTGGTGCTCGCGATCAAGGTGCTCGTCTTCAGCATCATGCAGATGTATCAAGGCTGGTGGCGCTACATCAGCTTGTACGACGTGGTCGCGCTGTTTAAGGCGCTGATCGTGGCCAGCGGCCTGTTCACGATGGTGAACGTGCTGCTGGAGCTGACGCCCGTGCCACGCTCCATCTACGTGCTCGACTTCGGCTTGAGCTTGGTGCTGGTGGGCGGCGCGCGCGGCGCGCTGCGCCTGCTGCGCGAGGCGCTGGTCGCGCGCTTGGCGCCCCATCGTGATCTTGAGAACATCCTGCTGTTAGGCGCGGGCGACACGGGTGAGACGCTGCTGCGTGAGATCAACAAGAACGCGAACCTGCCGTTTCGCCCCGTCGGCCTGCTCGATGATGATCCCCACAAGCGAGGCCTGCGCATTCACAACGTGCCCGTGCTCGGCACCTTGGCGCAGCTGCCCGAGCTGGTGCAGAAGCACAACGTGACCACCGCGCTCATCGCCATGCCCTCGGCCTCCCCGGCGCAGCTTCGCCGCGCCGTGGATCTGGCGCGTGGCAGCAAGATCAAGGTCAAGATCGCGCCCGCTGTGGAGAGCATGCTCGATGGCACCGCCTCGATCAAGCAGCTGCGCGAGGTGTCCATCTCAGACCTCTTGGGGCGCGAGCCCGTCAAGCTCGATATGCAGTCCATCGGCCGCTTCTTGCAAGGGCGCACCGTGCTGATCACGGGCGCGGGCGGCTCCATCGGCTCCGAGCTGTGCCGCCAGGTGCTGCGCTTTGAGCCCGCCGCGCTCATCCTGGTCGAGCGTGGTGAGACGCCCATGTTCTTCATCCAGCGCGAGCTGGAGCCCCAGCATGGCGACGTGATCATCCCTTATATTGCGAGCATCTGTGAGGCCGATCGCATCCGCGAGATCTTCGCGCGCCATCAGCCCGATGTGATCTTCCACGCCGCCGCCTACAAGCACGTCCCGCTGATGGAGGCTAACCCCTGCGAGGCGGTCAAGAACAACATCATGGGCACCCAGGTGCTCATCGACGCCGCCATTGAGGCCAACGTCGCAGCCTTCGTGCTGATCTCCACGGACAAAGCGGTCAACCCCACCAGCGTCATGGGCGCCACCAAGCGCATCACCGAGCTGCTGGTCCAAGACGCGCAGCGACGCCCCGCGCACAAGACACGCTTCTGCGCCGTGCGCTTTGGCAACGTGCTCGGCTCCAACGGCTCCGTGGTTCCCATCTTCCGCGAGCAGATCCAGCGCGGCGGCCCCATCACCGTCACCCACCCCGAGATGACCCGCTTCTTCATGACCATCCCCGAGGCCGCTCAGCTCGTCCTGCAAGCAGGCGCGCTCGGCCAAGGCGGTGAGGTGTTCATCTTGGACATGGGCGAGTCGGTGAAGATCGCGGACTTGGCGCGTGATATGATCAGGCTGTCGGGCCTGACTGAGGATGACATTGAGATCGTGTACAGCGGCATTCGCCCCGGGGAGAAGCTCTTTGAGGAGCTGGCGATCGACGATGATGGCGTGGACAAGACGCGCCATAACAAGATCTTCGTCGCGCGCAATGAGGTCGAGGGCTTTGAGAACCTCGCCAGGCACCACGGCGCGCTGATCGCGGCCGCGATCACCGGCCAAGACGAGCAGGTGCGTCACAACCTCAAGCAGATCATCCCCACCTACAAGCACCCGGTGCGACCGCCGAACGTGGTGCCGATCACGGGCCAACACCCCTCCGTCCCCAAGCGCTCATGAGCGCGCGCGCGCTGCTCATCGCGGGCACGCGCCCCGAGCTGATCAAGCTCGCGCCCCTGATGCGGGCGCTGAGCGATGACGCGCGCTTTGACGCGCAGCTCGCCCTCACAGGTCAACATCCGTCGCTCACGCACGGCCTGCTCGACTGGTTTGAGCTTCGCCCTGAGCACCGCTTGAGCGCGGGCCACGATCACCCTGACCTCACCACGCTGCTCGCGCGCATGGTCGCGCAGCTCGGCGCCTTGATCCGGCAAGACGCGCCCGAGGTGGTGATCGTGCAGGGTGACACCACCAGCGCCTTAGCTGGCGCGCTGGCCGCCTATTATCAAGGCGTCCCGGTCGCGCACTTGGAGGCGGGCCTGCGCACCGATCATGCCCAGCAGCCTTGGCCCGAGGAGGCCAACCGGCGCATGATCTCCACGCTGACGCGCTGGCATATGGCGCCCACGCCTAGCGCGCAAGCGCGCTTGATCCAAGAGGGCCACGCGCCTGAGCGGGTCGCGATGACGGGCAACACCGTGATCGACGCGCTGCGCTGGAGCTGCGCGCGCCTTGACGCGATGTCGGACGAGACGCGCCAGTCGCTCGCGACTGGCGCGTCCTGGCTGGACGCGCTCGCGCACAGCCAGGGCGCGTCCAGCCCGACGCTTGAGGCGCCGCTGGTGCTCGTGACCGCGCATCGGCGCGAGACGTTCATCGGCGGCGGCGGCGCATCCTTGGCCAACGCCCTGCGCATGTTGGCCCAGGATGCGCCTCAGGCGCGCTTCGCGCTCCCGTTGCACCCAAGCCCCGAGGTGACGCAGGCGCTCACTCACGCGCTGCACGACCTGCCCAACGTGTGGCTGCTTGAGCCGCTGCCTTATCCGGCGTTCATCGCGCTGCTGCGCCGCGCCGCGCTCGCGCTCACCGACTCCGGCGGCGTGCAAGAGGAGGCGCCCTGGCTCGGCGTGCCGACGCTGGTGATGCGCGAGGTCACTGAGCGCGTGGAGCCCATCCAGCAGCACACCAGCGCCTTGATCGGCACGCGCGCGTCGAGCATCGCGCGGCTGGCGGGAGCGCTGCTGCGCGATCCTGTCCGTCACGCGGCCATGCGCGCGCGCATCGCCCCGTTCGGTGAGGGTGACGCCGCCCCGCGCGCGCGTGACGCCCTGGCGCGCTGGATGGGGCTTGGCCCCGCCGTGAGCGCCACCTGATGCCGCGCTTGCGTCATAGGCGCGCTCCAGGCACCATCGCCGCCCTGGCGAGCGCGGTGAGGTGTGCGGTATGAGCGATCGTTTTGAGGTGGTGGTGATCGGCCTTGGCCGCGTCGGGCTCGCATGCGCCACATGGCTCGCCGCGAGCGGCATCGCCGTGTGCGGCGTCGAGCCAAACGACGCGCGACGCGCGGACATCGCCGCCGGGCGCGCTGACGCCGAGGAGCCTGGGCTGCGCGAGCTTATACTACGCGCTCAGGCCACAGGCGCGCTCTCCATGCGCGCCTCGCTCGATGCGCGCGCGCCTGTGTATCTCATCGCCACGCCCACCCGCGCGCCGCGCGCGGGTGATGACGGCCTGGAGACGCTGCGTCAGGTGATGGGCGCGCTTTTACCTCAGCTTCAACCTGGGGCGCTGATCATCGTGGAGTCCACCTTGTCGCCCGGCGCCACGCGGCGCGAGGTCGCGGGCGCGGTGGAGGCGGCGGGGTTACATCCCGGCGAGCAGGTGGCCATCGCGTGTTGTCCGGAGCGGATCATGCCAGGACGCGCGCTGGCCGAGCTGAGCGACCAGGCGCGCATCATCGGCGGCCTCACGCCAAGCTGCGCCTCGCGCGCGGCGGCGCTGTATCAGCGCGCTGGCGCACGCGGCAAGCTTCACACGACCTCGCTGGAGCTCGCGGAGGCCGCGAAGCTCGCGGAGAACCTGTTCCGTGACGTGAACATCGGCTTGGCCAACGCTCTGGCGGATTGGGCCGAGCGCGCGCAGCTCGACGCCGACGCGCTCATCCGCTTGGCGAACACGCACCCGCGCGTGGCGCTGCATCGCCCCGGCGCGGGCGTGGGAGGGCACTGCCTGCCGATCGCGGGGCCGCTGCTCCACGCGCGCGCGCCGCTGCCCGCGTGGCTCACCGCCCAGCGCGAAGATGCAGCCGCTCAGCCCGCGCGGCTGGCCGATCAGATCAGCGCCGCGCTGCCTCACGGCGCGCGGGTGGCGCTGCTTGGCGTGACCTACAAGGCAGACGTGTCCGACGCCCGCCACAGCCCCGCGCTCGCCATGTGCGCGCGCTGGGCCCAGACGCGCCCTGACCTGGAGCTGCGCGCGCACGATCCCACCGCGCCCAAGCTCGACATGCCGCTGTGGCCGCTGCACGAGGCGCTGTCAGGCGCTGACGCCGCTGTGCTCACCGTCGCTCACCAAGCCTTGATCGACCTCGATCTGGGCGCGCTGGCCGCCACCATGCGCGGGCGCACCTTGTATGATCTCTGCCGCGCGCTCAACGCCGATGAGGCGCTGCGCGCGGGCTTGCTGTATGTAGGACGCGGCGCACCCGCGCGCGCCCTGTGACCTCGCGCTCCAAGCGCGTGATGATGACCACTTATGGAGAGGATGATGCACGACCACCCTGCCGCCCAAGCCCTGCTGCGCAAGTTCGAGGCGCATGACGCCGTCGTGGCCGTCATCGGCCAAGGCTACGTTGGCCTGCCGCTGGCGATGGAGCTTGTTGAGGCTGGCTTTCATGTCATCGGCGTGGACGTCTCCGCTGAGCGCGTGGACCAAGCCAATCGCGGTGAGAGCTACATTCTGGACATCACCAGCGACCAGCTGAAGTCGGCCGTCGATCGCGGCCTCTACCGCGCCACCACCGACTATGCCGAGGTCGCCAACGCCGACGCCATCTCCATCTGCGTGCCCACCCCGCTGCGCAAGACCCGCGACCCTGATGTCTCCTACATCCAGAGCTCGCTGGAGCAGATCCGCCCCAACCTCAACAAGCCCTGCCTGCTCACGCTGGAGTCCACCACCTACCCCGGCACCACCGACGAGCTGATGGTCGGCTACCTCACCGAGCAAGGCCTCAAGCTCGACGAGGACCTCTTCGTCGCGTTCAGCCCCGAGCGCGTGGACCCCGGCAACGACCGCTATCAGCTCAAGAACACCCCCAAGGTCATCGGCGGCGTCACCCCCACCTCCACCCAGCTCGCCTGCACCCTCTACGGCCAGTTCGTCGACAACGTCCACCCCGTCGGCAACGCCCGCGAGGCCGAGATGGTCAAGCTCTTGGAGAACACCTTTCGCGCCGTCAACATCGCGCTCGTCAATGAGATGATGCTCATGTGCGATCGCATGGACATCAACATCTGGCGCGTCATTGAGGCCGCCGCCACCAAGCCCTTTGGCTTCATGCCGTTTTATCCTGGCCCCGGCATCGGCGGTCACTGCATCCCGCTCGATCCGACCTACCTGAGCTGGAAGGCCAAGTCGTTCGGCTTCTACAACCGGTTCATTGAGCTCGCGACCGACATCAACGGCAACATGCCCCGCTTCGTCATCCAGAAGCTCACCCGCGCCCTCAACGACCAAGGCAAGGCCATCAAGGGCGCCAAGATCCTGCTCGTCGGCATGGCCTACAAGTCCGACATCGACGACCTGCGCGAGTCGCCCGCGCTCGACGTCTGGGGCCTGCTACAAGAGTGGGGCGCCGATGTCGCGTACCACGACCCTTACGTCGAGGAGATCCGCTCGCTCAACGCCAAGAGCCAGCCGCTCAACCCCGACACGCTCGCAAGCTACGACGCCGTCATCGTCACCACGCGCCACAAGGCCATCGACCACGCCATGCTCGCCGAGCACGCCTCGCTCGTGCTCGACACCCGCGACGCCGTCAAGGGCGATCATCCCCACGTCATCAAGCTCTGACGCTGACTGTCGCAGCGATGAATATGAGAGGGCGCGCAGACCATCATCTGCGCGCCCTCGCTCGTCATCAGCCCCTTCCCAAGGCGCATCAGACACGCGCCAACGGCACGATGCGCGGCGCTGGTAGAAGCGATCTCCAGATCGCTTTGGCACCATCGACAAAGCCTCAGTCAGGCCACCCAGCCTGCAAACGCCAACCTCACTTGGACGATCCCCGCATAAAATCTAGCGCTGCGACGCACCGCGCGAGAGGTTATGTGTGAGCGATGCGTCCTGTCAGGCACGCTGCATCGCTTAAAAGTGGGTGAAGGCACAAGCAGCCATCTATCCTGACTGTAGTGAATCGAAGCGCCAAAGCGAGCTGGAGCTCGCTTCTACAGGGCAGTGTGAGCGAGCCTCACAGCGCGCGCGACGCATCGCTTAAAAGTGGGGGAACCCAAGCGCGCTTGGGTGCCAAACACAACCCGCGCGCCCGATCGTAAGAGCCGCTCAGCGCGCCTCGTGCTGCGCCTTGTACCACGCCACCGTGCGACGCAACCCCTCGCGCACGTCCACCTGCGGATCGTAGCCGATGAGGCGCTGGGCCACGCTCACATCCGCCAAGCTGTCGCGGATATCACCCGCGCGCGGCGGCCCATGCACGGGCCGGATCGACGAGCCCAGATGCTCCGCGATCATGTCGTACAGCTCCACCAGCGAGATGCGATCGCCGCACGCCACGTTGAACGTCTGGCCCCGGATCTCAGCCGCGCATGACGCCGCCCGCAGGTTCGCCTGCACCGCGTTCTCCACATACGTGAAGTCACGCGTCTGGCCGCCGTCACCGTGGATCTGCGGCGCCTGCCCGTCGAGCAGCGACTGGATGAACTTCGGGATCACCGCCGCGTACGGCCCGTTCGGATCTTGGCGCGGCCCGAAGATGTTGAAGTAGCGCGTGCCCACGGCGTTGAACCCGTACACCTGCGCGAACACCTTAATATAGTGCTCGCAGGTGACCTTCGTGACCGCGTAAGGGCTCAGCGGGTTGGGCGGCATCTCGTCGTGCTTGGGCAGCTCCGGCGTGTCGCCAAAGTAGGAGCTAGACGCCGCGAACACGAACGACTGCGCCTCGGCGTCGCGAGCCGCCACGAGCATGTTCAACGTGCCCGTCGTGTTGATCACGTGCGCCATGATCGGATCGGCCACCGAGCGCGGCACCGAGCCGAGCGCCGCCTGATGCAGCACGTGATCCACGCCCTTGCAGGCGCGATGGCACGCGTCTAGGTCGCGAATATCACCCTCGATCAGCTCAAAATCATTGAGGAACGGCGCGATGTTGTGACGATGGCCGGTCAAGAAGCTGTCAAGCCCCACCACCTCGTGCCCCTCATGCAGCAGCCGCTCCAGCAGGTGACTGCCGATAAACCCCGCGACCCCAGTGACCAGATAACGCATATATTACTCCGACATGACAACAAGCGCCGCGTACTGCGCGCCGCGACACGCTCAAAACTCGCCACCCTTGTAGCAGGATCGCCCCTGCGCTGCCAGACGCACCAAGCGCGCGTGCCTCACCTCACCTGCACGTCAAGCCGACCTGATGAATGCGTGCTTGTCGGCGCCGCCTGTGCGCCATTAAGATCCGCGCCGCCGCGCTCGTCCCGTCGCAGGAGCTGCCCCGTATGCCCACGCTCGTCCACGTCACCACCGTGCCTCAGTCGCTCATCTTCTTGCGCGGTCAGCTCGACCTGATGCGCGCGCGCGGCCTCAGCGTCCACGCCATCAGCTCCCCAGGCCCGCTGCTTGATGACTTCGCGCGCGAGCTGAACGTGCCCTGTCACGCCGTCGAGATGCCGCGCCGCATCTCCCCGCTGGCCGACCTGCGCGCGCTCACTGAGCTGACCGCGCTGCTGGTGCGGCTCAAGCCCGACATCGTGCACGCGCACACCCCCAAAGGGGGCCTGCTCGGCATGATGGCCGCCACCTTGGCGGGCGTGCCGTGTCGCGTCTATCACATGCGCGGCCTGCCTATGATGACCGCCACAGGATCGCGCCGCGCGCTGCTGCGCGCCACCGAGCGCGTCTCCTGCGGGCTCGCTCACCGCGTGATCAGCGTCAGCCACTCCCTGCGCCACGTCGCCATCGAGGAGGGACTCTGCCCCTCCCACAAGCTCGCCGTGATGCGCGGCGGCAGCGGCAACGGCGTCGACGCGATGGGCCGCTTTAACCCCGAGCTCCTGCCTGATGACGCCCGAGCGCGCGCACGATCCAACCTCGGCATCCCGCACGACGCGCTGGTCATCGGGTTTGTGGGCAGGCTCGTGCGCGACAAGGGCATCATTGAGCTCGCCCAAGCGTGGCGCACCCTCGCCCCCTTGTACCCGCACGCCCGGCTGCTCATCGTCGGCCCGTTCGAGGAGCGCGATCCTGTGCCCGAGCACATCGCCGCCTCGCTGCGCGACGACGCCCGCGTCCACATGACCGGCTTTCAACGCGACCTCGCCGCGCTCTACAGCGCCATGGACCTCGTCACCCTGCCCACCTACCGCGAGGGTTTCCCGAACGTGCCGCTGGAAGCGGCCGCGATGGGGCTGCCCGTGGTCGCGACCCAGATCCCCGGCTGCGTCGACGCCATCGTCGATGGCCAGACCGGCGCGCTCGTGCCCCCGCGTGACGCCGAGGCGCTGACCCGCGCGCTCACCCAGTACCTCGACGACCCGGTGCTGCGACAGGCGCATGGCCGCGCAGCGCTGGCGAGGGTGCGACGCGACTTCGCCCCCCAGGGCATCTGGGAGGCGATCCACGCCGTCTATCAGGAGCTGCTTGATGCGCGCGCTTGACGTGCTCGTCGAGGCCGTCGGCGCCACCTCGGGCGGCGGGCTGCGCGTGCTCACTGACACGCTCAGCGCGCTCACCTCAAGCCCTGACATCGCGCGCGTCACCTTGTGCTCAAGCCCCACCTTGTGCCTGCCCGATGACCTCGATTTGCACCCCAAGCTTGAGGTCGCCCCGAAGCCGCACGCGACGCACGATGTCGGGAGGGCGGCCTGGCATGCGGGCGGCTTCGGTGAGTTTGCCAGGTCAGTGAGACCGGATGTCGCGCTGTGTATGCACGGGATGGGCATCACTCAGGCCAACCTGCCGCGCGTGATGATGCTCCAGCAGCCGCTCTTGTTCGACCCCCACGCGCTCGCCACCATGCCCACGCGCGCGCGCGCTAGGCTGCTCCTGATGCGCGCGCTCACCGCCGCGCACTGCCGAGGCGCCGCCCGCGTGCTGGCGCACACGCCCATCATCGCCGCGCGCGCCGCAGGCCAGCTCCACCTCGACCCCGCCCGCGTCGCGCTCCTCGCCCCCCATGTGCCCACCCCTCCCCCGCTGCCGCCGCAGGCACCCCACCCTGTGGTGCTGTATCTGGGCCACGACCTGCCCTACAAGAACCTCACCACGCTCTATAACGCTTGGGTCAAGGTGCATGGCGCCATGCCCGACGCTCAGCTCTGGCTGACCTTAAAGCAAGGGCCAGCGCTGCCTGGGGCGCGCTACCTCGGCGCGCTGACGCGCGAGCAGGTGTGGCAAGCGCTGGGGGAGAGCTGGCTCGTGGTCATGCCCTCGCTCACGGAGACGATCGGCCTCCCCATGATGGAGGCCATGAGCTGCGCGCGCACGTTGCTCGTCGCGGACCTGCCACACGCCCGCTCCCTATGCGGTGCTGCGGGGGTCTATGTCGAGGCGTCCTCGCCCAAACACTGGGCCAGCATGATGCTGTGGCTGCTGCGCGACGCTGAGATCCGGGAGGCGTTCGGCGCGCGCGGGCTGCGGCGCGCGGCGCAACTTCGCGCCCGTCATCCGAGCGAGCGGCTCGTCTGGCTGCTGCGTCAGGCCGCCTCGGAGGCACCACCATGTGGCTGAAAGACGCCCGCGGCTGGCGCGATGACGCGCTCGATCCTTGGCTGCCCCCAGGGTGCTGTCGCGTGGCCGTGTGGGACTGGATCACGCTCGGCCCCGTACAAGGCGCGCACCTGAGCGCGACGATCGACCCGCGCCGCGCGCTCCAATACGCCGCGCTCGTGGGCCCTTGGCAGGTCTTGCGCAAGGCCCGATCGCGCTGGGGTGAGCGCGACCGCGCGCGCGCGGTCGTGGCGCTGGTGCGCGGTCATG
>CAYXWB010000096.1:0-15914 GCA_964468515.1 uncultured Bradymonadales bacterium
GCGGCCCCACCGCGCCCTCCCACAGCAGCAGCGCGGCGCCGCCTAGGATCAGCCCCCGGATCAAGTTTTGGCCGCTCTGGTAATAATAGACCCCGCTCGGCAAGCCCACCACACACAGCGCAGCGACCGCCTCAGGCAGCCTGTCAAGCCGTCCCCTCAGCGCAAATGACAGCGCCGCGCCGAGCGCCAACAGCCCGCCAAAGAGGGCCAACATCATCGCATTGAAGCCGCCTCGGCTGTGAAAGAGCGCCCCCCAATCAGGACCCAGCGCGGCGGCGATCCCCACCAGCGTCAGCGGCACGAGCAGCCAGAGCGCGAGCCCACGGGCCACGCGCAGCGGCCCGCGCCATAGCGCCCAGCCAAGCCACGCCGCGATGAGCGCGGCAACGCTCGCCATCAACCACGCGGCCGACTCGGGTCCAAGCACCAACGCGCTCAGCCCGCCAGCCCACCACAGCGCGCCCCCGATGACCACACCCGCCAACGTCAACCGTGTCCGCCCCAAGCGCCTCGTCGTGTGCTGAGGCGGCGCGATCATCAACAACGTCCAGGCCAAGTACAAGAGCAGCAGCGGCGCGAAGCGCCCGAGCGCGCGCCACGGCGCGCGCGCTTGCTGGGCGCGCTGCGCTTGGAGCAGCGCCTTCAGCTCAGCCTCCTCGGGCGCGTCAGGCGTCGCCGCGCGCAGCGCCTCGATCTGACGCAGCTCGAAGCCTCCCAGCGCCTCGCGCGCCGCCGCCTCAAGCGCGAGCGCCGCTTGCCCCTCTAAGCCCAAATAGCGCCCCTCATAGTCGTCTCGCAGCGTCGTCTGCGCTGCCAGCGTCAGCAGATAGGCCTGCTCAGGTTGCTCGATGACCAGGTCGTGAGGCAGCGCGCGCAGCAGCGGTGAGAGGATGGGGCTGCGCGTGAGCATGACGGACTGACGGTTGTGGTGGCCCTGCTCATCGTGGCCATGATCGCCCGTGATGACGAGGTGATCACGCTCGGGGTCGAGCTTGGCATAGAGCGTCGCCAAGGCCGCGTCGACCTGCTCAAAGTGGCTCGCATACTCAGGGCTCTCAGGGCGCTTGCGGTGCGCCACCTTGTCCGTCCCGATCAGATGCAGCACCAGCACGTCGAGGTCGCCTTGATCAAGCCATGAGGACGCCAGCGCGATCGCGTCGAGGTCATGACGCAGGTAATCACCAGGCCAAGGCTCAACGTTCACGGAGCGCTTCGCCAGCCAGCCATAGAGCGTGTCGAGCGTGAAGTCACTGATGAGCCCCACCTGCGCGCCCTGGCCTACGGCCTGCGCCAAGAACCCCTGCTCGCCGCCGCGCTTGCCCGTGAAGTTGTGCAACCCTGCGGCGAACGGGCTCTGACGCCCCTCCAGGATGGTCTGGACGCAAGGCACGGTGAAGTTCGCGCCACAGGTGCGCACGGGGCGCTGCGCGCCATCAGCGCCTTGGCTCAGAGCACGATGCGCGGGCATATGATCATGCAGCGCTCGCTCACGCAGGCTGTCAATGATGACGAGCACCACGCGGCCCCGATCACCGCGCGCCTGCACGACGGGCTTCGCTGCCTGCGTCAGCGCGCCGCTACGCGTGGCGCCCGGGGCGGGCTCGCGGCGCGCCTCCACGGTGGCGAAGATGAGCAAGAAGAGCAGCGGCGCGCTTAGCGTCGCGAGCAGCTTGAGCGTGGCGTGGCGAGGTAGGTTCATAGGTCGTGATGCGGGCTAGAGAGGGCGCGACGGGGTCAGCGGGCCACACATAGCAAGATCCAAGCCAAAATCTACTAAAACCGCCCCGCGTCGTTGCCATCCACCGCTCTGTGAGACGAGCGACACATAAAAGCTGAGCCTGCGATGCACCGCGCGGGAGGTCGTGTGTGAGCGCAAATTCTGTAAGAGCGCGCCGCATCGCTTAAAAGTGGGGGAGCACAAGCAAGCTATCATTCATCCTGACTGAAGCGCATCGAAGCGCCAAAGCGAAGGGGCCGGACTCGCCCCCATGACTGCGGGGGGGGCGAGTCCGGCCCCTTCGCTTTGAGGGCGTGTGCGGCGCGTCAGCGCACCTGCCAGTCGCTCACAGCACCGGCGCCGCTCAGATCAAGCTCGTAGTAGCCTGACGCGGACGCCCTCCAGGGGGTGTGATTATAGGGCAGCAGTTCTTGCCACTCGCGCGCGGGCTCGGCGTTGACGACGTGGCCCGCCAAGCGCAGGCGCGTCGCGCCGCCTAGCAGCGCGCGCGGGATGCGCAAGGAGAGCGTGTGCTGATCCGCGCTCATCCAGAGGTCGCGCCCAGGCTCGGGGCGATAGATCGGCGCCCACTGATCATTGACGCGGCTTCGCAGCGCCGTCCACGGCCCCTCCCCGCTGCCATCCTCGCTCATGCGGCGCGCGCTGATGAGCAGGTTCGGGGTGAAGGCCAGCGCCGGGGTCAGGCCGCTGTACTCGATGCCCTGTGAGGGCGTGGCCGCAGGCAGCGCGCCTTGCGCCGCCTCTAAATAGAGGTTCATCGTCTTATAAGGCGCCCCGAACGCCTCGGAGGTCAGCGTGATGTAGAGCGCGTCAGCGTCCCAGCTCATCGCGAAGCCTGACCACGGCTGCGCGGGCGCGCCGGGCGTGATGCGCTGCGAGGGGGCGTGCTTGGCGAGGTCGTCTGAGCCGTCAAACGCCACCAGCGGATGAGCGCCACGCCCGCTGTCTTGGCCGCGCCTGGGCAAGAGCTTCAGCGCGGTGATGTTGGCGCGGTTGTAGACTGACTGGCCGCCGCCAAGCCCGCCCGTGTAGGGCTCAAAGTGGCTGAAGTAGCTCATGTTCACGTCATCTTCGATGCGCACGATGTACAACCTGTCGCTGTCGAGCGTCACGGGCACGAGCGTGCTCTCGCTCCAGCGCGACCAGTCGCCAAGATGCGGCATGACGATGACCTGTCGCGTCACGAGCGCAGGCTCAGCGTCGGTCACGTCCCACACCACGACCGACTTGACGGCCGCCGTGATGCCCGTGTTGATCGCGCCCGCGCCGTTGCCATAGACGAGCTGAATCCAGTGCTCGCCGCGCCAGCGCGGGCGCAGCGGGCCGATCTCCAGCGCGTCTTCGGGATCGCCGAAGTCCTCAAAGTGCGGGCGGCCATGCATCGTGGACCACTGGCCCTGCCCCTCCAAGCGCATCGCGTACGCGCTCAGCTCCATGATGCGCGCGCCGCCCCAATAACAGCGCGCCGGTGAGTGGTGCGAGCGGTTGTTGCTCGTGATGAACTCCGCCTCCACCGCGTAACAGTGCGTCACCGTCGCGTGGTCGCCCGACTCCGGGTCCGTCCACTCGCCATCAGTGAGCCGCGCCGCGACCTGACGGCCATCGCGGTAGATGTTAAAGCGCACGCCCTCCTCGCCAGCGCTGTCAAAGCTCAAGCGCAGGCGATCATCGCTCAAGGTGACCTCTTGCAGGTTGGGCTCGCGCGGGGCGAAGAACAGGCGAAAGTCATCGCCGCGCACGACGTTGAGCTGCTGACTTGAGCCTTGCGTCCCGAGCGTCAGCACCAGCGCCGCCCGCTCAGGGAGCGACTGCGGGGTCATGAAGGTTTGAGGATCGATCGCGGCGCCGTCGAGCGTGGCGCTGACCACGGCGAGCGTGGCGTCGGCGGGGGCGTCGGCATCCCAGACCAGGGTGACGTCGAGGGTCTTGCCACGGTAGGGGATGGCGCGCAGCTCAAGGCTCGTGCCGCGCGCGTAATTGGCGCGCAGCGCGGGGGTGACGAACGGCTGAAAGCGCACGCCGTCAAGCGACAGCTCCATGCCGAAGACGCCGTGCAACACCGCGCCCATGTGCCCGGCCACGCTCCAGAGCTGGCGGCGCGAGTTCACCACGGGGCCTGAGTACTCGCCATCATCGACCCACGCGCGCTGGGTCTGAAACTCGAAGTTCTCCATGTGCGACAGGTTCAGCGCGGCGCCGCGCACCAGCGACTCCAGATCATGATCGAACACGGCGGCGTTGTTCACGCGGCGCGCGGCCAGCAGGCCGTAGGCGGTGACGAACGGCCAGATGCCCCGGTTGTGATAGATCGGGATGAGCGGCTGCTGGGGCCACAGCACGGGCGGCCCAAGCTCACCGTGCGGGTAGCTCGCGACCGCGCGCGAGGCGCGCGTCGGGTCCGCGATGTCACCGAGCACGGCGAGCGAGGTGCCCAGCAGGTCGAACTTGTGCAAGGGCGCGGGGTCGAGGGTGGAGGTCTTCATGGTCGAGAACTGCGACGCGTCCTCAAGCCACAGCTGCGCGTTGATCGCCTCAGCGAGCGCGTCGGCCCACTGCGCATAGCGCGAGACATCCTCACCGACCAGCGGCCCGAGCTGCACGAGGGCGCTGAGCATGGCGTGATGACCCGCGTTGGTGGAGAGCGCCTTGCTCATGGCCAGCGCCACGGTGTCTGCGCGCGTCCAGGAGGGGTACGACTGCTCGCGCCAGTCCAAGAACGACTGCTCGCCACGGTAGAGCCCATCCGTCGGATCGTAGACGACGCGGCGATCGTGCTCGGCGGTGTTGCGCATCGCCTCAAAGGCGCGCGCGGCGAAGGCGTCACGCTCGGCGCCATCGAGCGCCTTGATGGTGGCCATCGCGCCCAGCGCCCAGACCACGCGATCGGTGCTCACGGGATAGGAGCCACCGGAGCCAGTGTCTTGCACGATCTGGAGGTCATCACCGCTGCCCTTGCGGGCGCTGAGCTTGTAATCGAGCGAGCGTCGCGAGCGCTGGGGGTCGAACACGGCCAAGCCAAGCTCCATGGCGTAGGCGGTGTCGCGGGTCCAGACATACCGCCACTTCTCGCCAGTCTCGAAGCAGTCGCACGGCACGCCGCGCCCCTCATTGAAGGCGCCATCGGAGATGGACGACACGCTGCACTGGCGCGCCTCCTCGATGGCCATGGCGAACAGCGCGTCAAACAGCACGCTGCCTGAGCGCAGCGTCATCTGATCGGGCAGCTCCGCGATGGTGACCTGCCCGCCCTCGGGGAGGTTGTCGCGAAGCGGCGCATCGGATCGCAAGGTGTAGACGCGCGATGAGGCCTCATCGCCCTGTGCGACCGCTGTGGCGCGCTCGCCATTGGGGCCGTCGTAGACCTCATCGGGGGTGGTGGGCGGCGGCGCCTGTGTAACCGTGGAGAAGACCGCGCCAAAGGGGGCGCCCAGGGTGCGCCCGTCGGAGGCGCGCAGGGCGGCGTCGAGCGTGAGCGTGTAGGTGGTCGCCTCGCTCCAGCCACCCTCGGGGCGCGCGGTCAGCGCGCGGCGCGCGTCGTCCCACTGGAGCTGGAGCGTGACGCTTGGCGCCGTGCGCACGCGCTCAGCGCTGAAGCTCTCAGGGTCCATCGCGGCGTCGAACGTGATGATGATCGGGGCGTCGAGCGCCACGTTGGTCGCGCCAGCGCGCGGTGACAGGCCCAAGACCTTCACCGAGGCCGCGCCATCAGGCGGTGAGTCACCATCAGGCGCGCCGCAGCCGATGGCGAAGATCATGAGGAGCGCGGCTAGGGCCGCGACGCGAGCGATGCGCGATCGAAGTTGCACGGGGTGCCTCGCAGCAAGAGGTCAATACAACAGGCCTAATCAACCCGTAATGTTGCGTTTTTCGCGCGGCAATACAACCCCAAGAAGCAGCGCCGCAGCTCGACATAGGCGCGCGCTCGACACAGGCGCTCGCCATGACTATGATGCGCCCCCTCGCGCCTTCACAGGCGCTCGGATCACGTCTTTGATGAGGTGCCTGTGATGCGTCGTTCGCTGCTGGTGATGTTCGTGTTCGCGCTGCTGAGCGCCTGTGGCAGCGATGAGCGCCCAGGCGCCAACACCACCTCCCCAGGTGCCACCTCGCCCGCTGACATGGCCGACATGCTTGACCAGGACCAGCCTGACTTGAGCGATGCCGCGCCGGATCAACCCAGCGAGGAGATGGGCGATGACATGAGCGCGGCGCCTGATCAGGACGCGCCTCATGATCTCAGCGATGACGCGGACATGCGCGAGCCTCAGGAGGACATGACGCACGACGCCGACATGCTCGATCCGACGGATATGGTCGATGAGGCCGACATGCTCGATCCGATCGACATGGACGCGCCGCGAGACATGGACATGGTCGTGGACATGACGCCCGCGCCCGATTACAGCGGGCGCCCGCGCGGCCAGTGCGTGAGCACCGCAGACTGCGGCCACCCTGACCTGCTCTGCAACCGCGAGGCGGTGGGCGGCGCTTGTCAGGGACCATGCAGCGCGTGCGCGAGCTTGCCGGGCAGCTTTGATTGTGAGTTCGGGTCGTGTTTACGAGAGTGCTCGACCACGGATGATTGTGAGCCGGGGCGCAGTTGTAACAGCGCCGGCCAGTGCGTCATCATGCGCTGCGTGAACAATGTCTGCCCCGTGGCGCTGTTTGGCTGCGCGTCCCCCACCGGGATCTGCGTGCGCGTCTCGTGCGCGCAGGGTGAGAGCTGCCCCGCAGGCACGCGGTGCGATCGCGGCGTGTGTATTGAGGATCACATCCGCCCCTGACGCGCAGGGGCGCATCAGGAGCGCCCCATCGTGGAGCCTTGGCATCGCAAATATCCGCGCACGCCGCATCTGCCTTGGAGCCCGGGCGTGAGCGCGGACGATCTTCGCGACGGAGCGAGCGCGCTTGAGGGGCGCCAGATCGTCGTCACCGAGAAGCTGGACGGGGAGAACACGACGCTGTATCGCGACCATGTGCACGCGCGCAGCCTCGACTCTCGCCATCACCCGTCGCGCGCTTGGGTCAAGCGGCTGCACCATCAGGTGGCGCCGCATATCCCGGCGCGCTGGCGCGTGTGCGGTGAGAACCTGTTCGCCCGCCACGCCATCGCCTACGACGCCCTGCCCTCTTACTTTGTCATGTTCTCAATCTGGGACGACGCCGACCGCTGCTTGAGCTGGGATGACACGCTGGAGTGGGCCGCGCTGTTGGGGCTCGTGAGCGCGCCCGTGCTCTATCGCGGCGCGTGGGACGAGGGCTTGTTGCGCGGCCTCGCGCTCGACACGACGCGCCAGGAGGGCTACGTGGTGCGCGACGCGGGCAGCTTCACCTTAGATGACTTTAGCGCGCGCGTGGCCAAGTGGGTGCGCGCGAATCACGTGCAGACAGACACGCACTGGATGCACGGCCCGGTGGTGGCCAACGGGCTCGCGCCCGACGCGCAGGAGCTGCCATGAGTGATGCGACGACTTACTTAGCGCAGATCATCGCCCAAGATCGCCCCATCGTCTTCGCCCAAGCGCGCGACGCCCTGTGTGGCGCGCTCCCCTTGCTCACTGAGCTGGCCGACACGCCGCAGGATGCGATCTGGCACGGCGAGGGCGACGTGGCGGCGCATACGGGGCTTGTGCTGGAGGCGCTGGAGGAGGAGCTGGAGGTTTGGGGGGAGCGATTGAGCGCGCATCAGCGGGCGGTGCTGCGCTTGGCCGCGCTGTGCCATGACATCGCCAAGCCGCTGACCACGCGGGCGGTGGAGCGCGATGGGGTGACGCGGATCATCGCGCCGCGCCACGCGGAGCGCGGGGCGTCATGGCTGGCGCTGCGGCTGTGCGGGCTGGGGCTTGCGCCAGAGGTCGCGTTTGAGGTGCTGGCGCTGGTGCGTCACCATCACGATCCGAAGCAGCTCGTGGTGCGCGACGCGCCGGACGCGCTGTACCACAAGCTCGCCCGACGCGCCTGGATGAGCGGCCTTTTCTTGTTGGAGCGCGCGGACATGCGGGGGCGCGTGTGCGACGACCTCGACGAGCAGCTGATGATCTTGGATTTATTTAGGCTGCGCTGCGAGGAGGTGGGCTGCTGGCAGGCGACGCGCGCGGGGCTGAGCCAGGCGCAGCGCGAGGGGCTGATCGCGCCGCTGGCGCAGGCGCTGGCTGAGACGGGGCCGGACGACGTGATCGAGCGCGCGCTGGTGGAGGGGTTGTGGGGTTATGACGCGGGCCAGCTCGTGACCTGGCATGAGGCGCGAGCGCGCGCGTACAATTTGCAGGCGCGCCACACGCAGCTGGTGGTGCTGTGCGGGCCAAGCGGCGCGGGCAAGTCCGCGTGGGTGAGGGCGCACTGCGCGGGCTTTGAGGTGGTGAGCATGGACGCGCTGCGCGAGACGATCGCGGGCGATCGTGCGGATCAGAGCGAGAACGGGCGCGTGTTCCAGGCGGCGCAAGAGGCGCTGAAGGTGGCGCTTCGCGCGCAGCGGCCGGTGGTGTGGGACGCGACCACGCTGCGCCTTGACGCGCGCAGAAAGCTGCTCAGGATGGGGCGCGACTATGGCGCGCACACGACGTTGGTGAGCTTCTGGGTGGGGCCTGAGGAGATCGCGCAGCGCAACCGCGCGCGTTCGCATACGGTGCCGGAGAACATCTTGCGTCGTCAGCTGGATGGGTTCGAGTGGCCTGATCAAGATGAGGCGCATCGGGTGTGCGTGGTGGACGGCGCGGGCCAGACGGTGCGAGACACGCGCGCGATGTGGCGCGCTTAGATTAACGTGAGTTCTGAGTTTATGTTTAATAAAATCGGCAACTTAGTTGATGGTTTGGCATGATGTAACGCCGCCAGCAGACCTCACCCCCCGGCCCCCTCTCCATAAATGGAGAGGAGGTGACTCCTTGGTAAGATTGGGATTAGCTTGCGGATGAGGTGCCTTCGCTTGTTGAAGTAAGCTGTTGGTTTTGAACGACATCCATCCTGTTCGGTTCCCCCTCTCCCATTCATGGAGAGGGGGCTAGGGGGTGAGGTTGCCACGCGCCTGATGCGCTGCTCGCTTGGAAAACGCTCCCTTCTCCCACTGCGCTTGACCCTCCCAAACTCAGAACTCACGTCTTTTTAGGCGCGCGCAGCGCGCCGCCGACTCAAGCTAGGCGCGCGCAGCGCGCCGCATCCTCACCGTGGGAGAGGGGTGCATCGGGCGCTGCGAGGTGCTGGTGAGCCGCATACCATGAGGGGGAGCGGCGCGCGTGGGGTGAGGTTGTGCGCGCGGCTGGCGAGGCTATTGGAGGTTGTAGGCTTCAAGGATGCTGTCGACGATGTGTCCTGCGATGGTGCGCAGCGCGGCCTCTAGGGAGCCATCTTCGGCGATGGTGAGGGTGGGCAAGGGCTCGGAGTGAGGCAGTGAGAGCGAAGGTGAGACGATGACGCCGTCGACGAAGAGGGCTTGGAGCGCTTCGGGGTTCAGCTCACGGGGGGCGTCGGGGTCAGCGGGGTCGACGTCACGCCACCAAGAGATGGCCGGGTCGAGGGTGCGCCCTTGGAACAGGGGGGCGAGGTTGAGGGTCAGCGTAGGGGAGGTGAAGGGGACGGGGGTTGGGACATCAAGCGCGCTGCGCAGCGCTCTGAAGAGCTGATTAAACATGGAGTATTGATCAACAGAGATCTGCACAAGGCGCAGGGAGCGATTGGAGACGTAGACGATGGCGCCGGCGAACATGGCTTTGAGCGAATCAAGGGCGCTGGCGAGCGAGGCTGCGGCGAGGCGCTGAGTGGCGGGCTCGGCTTGACGCAGGAGGCCTCGATCGAGGGCGCGGGCGGCGTAATCTTCAGCGCGCGCGAGGGAGGGGTCATGCTCGGGGTGAGCGGGATCATCGAGGATGGGCTGCCAAGCGCCCGGGGAGAGCAGCTGAGCGAGGGAGTAGTCGTGGTCGTAGGAGGCGAGCCAGTAGATGGCGGCCTGAGCGACGTGGAGGCAGGCGCTGATGAGGCGAAGTTCTTGGACGCCGAGGGTGAAGCTGAGGCGATCATCGTGGAAGACCTCAGCGGGCAGATAGATGGCCTCAAAGTGGTCAGCGCTGAAGGCTTGACGCAGGGCAGCGGAGATCTCAGCGAGGCGCAGTGCGACGGGGATGAGGGAGAGGGCGAGGGAGGAGAGGGGCTGGGTGAGGGGAGCGGCGAAGGCGTCTGCGCTCTCAAGGCGCGAGACGGCCCAGGGCAGCTCAGGGGCGACGAGGCTGCGCACGCCACGGAACATGCCGGAGTCTTCCCAGCGGACGTTGGTGGAGATCCAGGAGAGCATGCCCTGCTCAGCCCAGATGAGGCGCTGAGTGCTATAGTTAGGGTTCTCGGCGCCGAGGTGATCGCGCAGGACAGCGCGCACCGAGGGATGATCGGGCAGCAGCAAGAGGTCCATGAGGGAGGCGCCGACGCGCGCGGTGGCGTGTGCGCCTGGGGCTTGCTCAGGGGTGTCGAGGATGGCCTGATAGGTGAGGCGGGCGCGCTCAAGGTCGTGAGCTTGGAGGCGCTTCTCGGCGGCCACGAGGCGCAGGTCATCGTAGGCCCTTGGGCGCAAGCCGTCGTAGGCCCAGTCGGCGCGGCCGTCATCGTTAGCGGCGCAGGCGAACAGGGCGCAGCTTAGCAACACGGCGCTCATGGCGATGAGCAGCGCGGAGGTGGCACGAGGTGCTGATGAGGGTGTGCGCATAAGTCCTGCTTTTAGGAGGCCGCGAGGGGCGACGCGTTCAAATGCAAGAACCTTGCCTGCGTTTGCATTCTGTGAGGAGGCTGTGCAAACTGTGTGACGATCGAGGGTCAGTGGCGCGCGACGCACAATGGCGAGCGGGGCGCGTGACATAGATCATGTGTAACATAAGAAGCAGCGCGACCCAAACGTTGGCGTATGAGCACTCCACATCAAGACAACAACGCGAGCGAGGGGCTGGAGCAAGGATGCTCCAGCGGGCGCATCGGCGGGCGGTGGTTTAGGCGCGCGCTCGCGCTGACGCTGACGCTGGGCGCGACGCAGTGGGGGTGTCCAAGCTATGAGGACACCTACACGGGGACATGGCAGGAGGTGCCGGACGCGGATGATCTGCCGCGCACGGAGCAGCTCTTGGCGCTGGAGTTCTTTCGCTATGGGGACTACGCGCAGGCGCTGGTGAGGACGTATCGCTCCCCGCTGACGGCGCCCAGCTTTGATCGTCAGACGGGCTGCATGTGGACCTCGGTAGGTGAGGCGCCTGAGGAGGATGGGACGTTCCGGCTGCGCTTGGTGGGTCACAGCGCGCCGAGCGATGGGTTCAGTTTGAGCGAGGTGAGCGGGAGGTTCATCTCAAGCGACGAGCTGGAGGCGTCGGTGGTGCGCGATGGCGAGACGTTGACGAAGCGTTTTATCCGGCGCCGTGATGAGGCGAGCAATCGATGTGACGCGGTAGGGACGTTTCGGCTGGTGCCGAGCTTTGATCAGCTCAGCGGTGAGCCCAACACGTTGGCGCCCGAGAGCGGGGCGCTGCGCCGCCCGGTGTTCACGACCTTGTGGGCGGGCGTGCGCGGTGTGCGTCAAGGCGGCGCGGTGGTGTGGGTGGCCAACGATCGCAGCGAGCCGTGGGTGTATCTGCACAGCAGCCAGCGCGATGGCGCGCGCGGGCTGCGCGGTTCATTGACGTTCTCGATCCCCGCGCCCAATGAGGATGTCATGATCACGAGCGGGCGCACGCGCTATGCGCTGGCGCATCTGATCGTGGTCGATGACGCGTGCCCGAGCGAGGGAGGCTGCGAGGCGCCTGGCCCCGAGGAGCGCTTTCGCTGGGAGCAGAGCAGCGAGCCGATCGTGGCCACGCTCTTAGATGAGCCCAATCCCCCCGACTCGCCGTTCCCCGAGGCGCGCGGGATGGGCAAGGCGATCTTCTTTGTGGAGGGTCGTTTGGATGAGCTGCACGAGAGCTTGCAGAGTCAGATCTTGAACGTTGAGGCGTATGAGGAGGTGGGCCAGAGCGCGCACTTCTACATCGTGGATGTGTTCTATGATGAGACGGCGATCGTGGGGATGCGGCTGCCTGAAGATCCTGCGCAGATGGCGCGCTATGCGTATCGCAAGCTGCCGATGAAGATGACCGACGCGTATCAGGGCGTGCGCGACATCGCGCTGCCGCGGCTGCTGCCGCTGGATGAGTTTTAGGCTGTGTGAACATGAGGGGGGTGTCGTACGTCAAGGTATGCAGGTTGCATCCATCAGGGCGCTGTCCCTCAAGCGAATGCAGGCTGAGAGCGGCGGCGATCGATGGCGAGCGAGGCGGCGATGAGCGAGGCGGCGATGAGCGAGGCGGTGATGAGCGATGCAGCGGTGGAGAGGCGCGAGGGAGAGCTGACGGCGCTGCTGGCGCAGGTGAGCGGGGGTGATGTGGCGGCGCTTGATGCGCTGATGGCGCTCGTCTATGGCGAGCTGCGCCAGCTGGCGCATCATCAGCGGCGCAAGATGCCGCGCGCGCAGCTGCTCAACACCACGGCGCTGGTGCATGAGGTGTATGAGCGGTTCTCGCGTCATGGTGCGTTGCAGTTTCATGATCGTCAGCACTTCTTCGCGGCGGCCTCGCGCGCGATGCGTCAGCTGCTGATCAATGACGCGGAGGCGCGCATGGCGCTCAAGCGAGGCGGTGGTCAGACGCCGCTGTCACTGGACGCGCCCGAGGTGCAGGTCGCCTCGCGCGACAGCGGCGATCGTGCGGCGCTGGTGTTGGAGGTGCATCGGGGCTTGGAGGCGCTGTCTAAGCATGATGAGGCGCTGGTGCAGGTGGTGGAGTATCGGTTCTTCGTGGGGATGACGCATGAGGAGATCGCCACGCTGCAGGGGGTGTCGGAGGCGACGGTGAAGCGTCAGTGGCGCCGCGCGCGGGCGTGGCTGATGACGATGCTCGACGGCCAGCTCATGAGCGAGCTGGCGGAGTGAGCTGATGGACGCCGCGCGCTGGGCGCGCTTGGACGCGCTGCTGGATGAGGTGTTGAGCCTGGAGGAGGCGCAGGCGCGCGAGGCGCGCTGTGCGTCGGTGCGTCGTGACGATCCTGCGCTGGCGGATGAGCTTGACGCGCTGCTGGCGGCCGATGCGGCCTTGAGCGCGCTCGACGCACCGATGCTCGGGCCTGCGCAAGATGAGGCGCTGGGCGAGGGCGCGCTGTTCGGTGATTGGCGAGTGATACGCCCGCTCGGCGCGGGCGGCATGGGTGAGGTGGCGCTGGTGGAGCGCGTGGGGCGCGACTTCGCGCAGCGCGGCGCGCTCAAGCGGCTGCGCGTCGATCGACGCGCGCGCGCCGAGGTGGTGGAGCGCTTTCGTCAGGAGCGTCAGGTGCTGGCGCGGCTGTCCGATCACGCCAACATCGCGGCGATCCTTGACGGCGGCGTGGCGGCTTCTGGCGAGCTGTACTTGGTGATGGAGCATGTGGCGGGGGCGCCGCTGCTTCAGGCCGCAGACGCGCGCGCGTTATCAGTACGCGCGCGGATCGCGCTGTTATTGCAGGTCTGCGACGCGGTGCAGCACATGCATCAGCGGCTGATCATCCACCGCGATCTGAAGCCCGCCAACGTCTTGGTGCGTGAGGATGGCCAGGTGAAGCTGCTGGACTTTGGCGTGGCCAAAGTCTTAGCGCCCTGGGAGGGCTTGGCGCTGCATGAGACGGCGACGCAAGAGCGCGCGATGACGCCCGCGTGGGCCGCGCCGGAGCAGCTTCGCGGTGAGCCGCTGACCACGGCGTGTGATGTGTACGCGCTCGGGTTGTTGCTGCACGCGCTGCTGGTGGAGGTGTCGCCGTGGGGTGAGGAGGCGACGAGTTGGGGCGAGCTCGTGTCGCAGCGTGAGCGCGAGGCGCTGACGCCAGCACAAGCGCTGGCGCGGCTCGACGCGGCGCGAGCGCGACGCGTGAGTGAAGCGCGCGGCGGCTTGAGCCGGGCGCGTCTGGCGCGTGAGCTGGGGGGTGAGCTGGACGCGATCGTCGCGAAGGCGCTGCGCCCAGAGGCGGCGCAGCGTTACGCGTCGGCGCAGGCGCTCGCCAGCGATCTGCGCGCGCACTTGGCTGGCGAGGCGGTCACGGCGCGGCGCGGCTCGTGGCGTTACAGCGCGCGTCGGCTGTGGCGCAGGCATCGGGTGGCGGTGAGCGTCGCCGCGCTGCTGGTCGTGTTCGCGCTGATCTATGGCGTCACGCTGCGAGCGCAGACCACGCGACTCACGGCGCAGCGTGACGTGGCGCAGCGCGAGGCGCGCAAACATGCGCGTCTGGCGCGCATGATGGAGCGGATGCTCTCTGGGGCTGATCCTGGGGTGAGCGCGGCGCGCGAGGTGAGCGCGCGGGAGCTGCTGGATGAGGGCGCGCGCGCGGCGGAGGTGGAGCTGGCGAGCGCGCCTGAGGAGCGGGCGGCGCTGGGGGTGGTGTTAGGGGGGTCGTATCACAGCTTGGGGCGCTTAGCGCAGGCGGAGGCGCAGCTGGTGGCGAGCCTGGCGCACTATGAGGCGCCCCCTGGCACGCCAAGCGCGGATCGTGCGCGCGCTAGGCTCGCGCTCGCCAGGGTGCGCGTCAGCCAAGGGCGCATCGACGAGGCGGAGGCGCTGATGGCGCGCGCGCTTGAGGACGCGCGAGCGTCGCATGCGGCGCAAGCGCCAGGCGCGCTTGAGGCCGTGATCGCCGCGTCAGAGGCGCTCGGCGCGCATTATGTGTACACGCGCCCTGGCCTTTTGCGCGCGCAGCAGCACCTGACGCGCGCGCTGGCGCTGCGTCGCGCGCACAAGCCTGACGAGGCGCAGCCGCAGCTGCGGCTGCGCCTCGCGCTCGCTGAGGTTGAGCGCGCGCGAGGTCGCCCTGAGGAGGCGGTGAGGTTGTACGAGGCGATCTTAGCGGAGCTTGAAGCGCGTCCTGACGACGCGCCGCTGCAGCGCGCGGAGGTGTTGCACGCGCTGGCGCTAGCGAGCGAGACGCCAGCGCGCGCGCGCCAGGCGCTGCGCGAGGCGGTGACGTTGCGTGAGGTGACGCTTGGGCCAGCGCACGCGCTGGTGGCAGACACGCTCCAAGATGAGGCGCTGACCCTTGAGGCGCAGGGGCGAGTGGAGGAGGCGGTGGCCACGATGGGCCGCGCGCTCGCCAGCTACGATGAAGCGCTCGGCCCTGAGCATCCGCGCGCGCTCGCGAGCGCGCGGGAGCTGGGCGCGATGCTGCGCGATGCGGGGGAGCTTGAGCAGGCGCGCGCGCTGCTGGAGCGGGCGGTCAGCGGCACGCGCGCCGCGCCCTCAAGCGACGCCCACCAGCGCGCTTTGCAGGAGCTTGAGCGGCTTGACGCGCTGGCGCGCGTCGTCGCCGTCACGCCATCTGCCGCGCCTGTTGCCGACGCGCCCCCATGATCGCTCGCGCCGATGCGTTGGCCGCAAGTGACCAGCCCACTTGGACGATCCCCGCTTAGGATCAGCACGTGCGAGGTGTCGTGCGGGAGGTTGTGTGTGAGCGATGTTGATTAAAGGGGCCGCCACATCGCTCAAATTAGACCTGTTCAAGCGGTCTTGAGCGACAGGCTCAGAACCTGTACTGCAAGCCCAGCTCACCGCTGAGCGGGAAGTTGAGCGAGGCGTCAGGCGTCGCATAGAAGAAGTAGCTCATGCTGACCGCGCCAAGGATCTCCAGTGATTTGAACATGCGATAGGAGAGGACGGGGCGCGCGTTGACGCCGAGCATGAGATCATGCGCGTAGGTGGTCTTCTGGCGATCGGTGCAGTTGGGGCGCGCGGGGCAGGTGACATCACTCCAGACCTCAAAGCGTGACACGCGCGTCAGCTCCCCGGTGACCTGAATCGCCACAGCCAGATCACCCGTCAGCAGCCCAAGCTCGCCGCCAAAGAAGCTGCGAAAGGTGGCGAAGTCATCCGTGAGCACGAGGCCGGAGTAGTCCTTCTGGGCGATGAGCATCTGGAAGTTGCCCACCAAGCCGAACTCGCGGGTGAGCAGCCAGCGCGTGCCAAGGCCGAGGCCGTAGTTGCCATAAGGGTAGCGCTTGATCTCA
The DNA here is from genome assembly GCA_964468515.1 of uncultured Bradymonadales bacterium. Classification (GTDB taxonomy): domain Bacteria; phylum Myxococcota_A; class Bradymonadia; order Bradymonadales; family Bradymonadaceae; genus CAYXWB01. Next base: position 15,756 of record CAYXWB010000096.1, read on the forward strand.
TTGGGGTAGCGCAAGAATGAGGCGTAGCTGAAGTTCAAGGCGACGCTAAAGGGGCTGTCACCTTGCGAGGGGCGCGGCCCCGCGCTGACGATGGGGTCGGGCTGATAGAGGCAGCTGGCGAGCTGGCTCATGAGGCGATCGGCGGCGTCGAAGGCGGCC
>CAYXWB010000097.1:0-15876 GCA_964468515.1 uncultured Bradymonadales bacterium
TCGCTGAGCTCGCCTGCGCGCGCGGCTACGCTGGCGCTTGTCCTGGCGCGCAGGGTCGCGCCGCCCCGTGGCGTGGCGGGCGCGCGGCGCGCTCCAGCGCGCCGAAGACGACCCCGGAGGCGGCATAATGACAGCAGAAGAAGCAGTGGTGGTGATCGGGAGCGGTCCTGGCGGCGAGGGGGCGGCGATGACCGCCGCCAAGGCGGGACGACGCGTGGTGATGATCGACCGCCAGAGCGAGCTTGGTGGTGGCTGTGTTCACTGGGGGACCATCCCCAGCAAGATGCTGCGTCACGCCATCGAAGAGTATGTGAACTTTCGTGAGAACCCGCTGTTTCGGCCGGTCTTGCAAGACTTCCGCGTGGAGTATCCTCAGCTCTTGCGTCAGGCCGCCTCGGTCGTCGACAAGCAGGTCTCCATGCGTCGGCGCTTCTATGAGCGCAATGACGTGCAGCTGATGGACGGCCACGCGCGCTTTGTGGACGAGCATCACGTCGAGGTCACGGGCCCCTCAGGCACGCAGCGCGTGCGCGGGAGCGCGTTCATCATCGCCGTGGGCTCGCGCCCTTATCGGCCCCCAGACGTCGACTTCACCCACAAGCGCATCCTCGACTCCGACACCGTGCTCCAACTCCAAGAGACGCCTGGCTCCATCACCATCGTGGGCGCGGGCGTCATCGGCTGCGAGTATGCCTCGATCTTTCGCAGCCTCGACTGCAAGGTCAACCTCATCAACGGTCGCGCCAAGCTGCTGGAGTTCTTGGACGACGAGATCGTCGACGCGCTCAGCTATCACCTGCGCGAGCAGGGCGTGCTGCTGCGTCATAATGAGGAGCCCGCCCGCGTGGTGGCAGACGACGATCACGTCTACCTGCATTTGAAGTCAGGCAAGGTCATCCGCAGTGATTATCTGCTGTGGGCGCAGGGCCGCTCCGGCGCCACCTCGGGCCTTGGGCTTGAGCATGTCGGCCTGGAGGTCAACAGCCGCTTTCAGCTTGAGGTCAACGCCACCTATCAGACGGCGGTGCCTCACATCTACGCCGTAGGCGACGTGGTGGGCCGGCCTGGGCTTGCCAGCGCGAGCTATGATCAGGGCCGCTTCGCCGCGCAGCACGCCGTCAGCGGTGAGTGCGATCGTCGCCTGATTGAGCATATCCCGAGCGGGATTTATACGAGCCCGGAGATCAGCTCAGTGGGCTACACGGAGCAGGAGCTGACCGCGCGCCGCGTGCCGTATGAGGTCGGCCACGCGAAGTTTCGCAGCCTCGCGCGCGCTCAGATCGTCAACTGCCGCGTGGGCATGCTCAAGCTGCTGTTCCACCGCGAGACCTATGAGATCCTGGGTATCCACTGCTTCGGGTATCAGGCCTCCGAGATCGTGCACATTGGGCAGGCGATTATGACCCAGAAGGGCGCGGGCAACGACATACGCTACTTCACCGACACCACATTTAACTATCCCACGATGGCTGAGGCGTATCGGGTGGCCGCGCTCAACGGCATCAACCGCATCATCTGATGGGCTACGCGCGTCAGCGCGCGAGTGAGACAACCCACGCGCTCTTTAAGAGCGTGTGGGTTGTCTTGTCTCGCCTGCGCGCCTAGCTTCTCAGGCGCGCCCTCAGCTTGTGAGGGCGCGTCGTTTTATTGGCTTGAGGGATGATGATGGATGCAAACAAACGTGTCGCGATCGCAGGTGGTGGGATCGCAGGGTTGACCTGCGCGAAGTCGCTCGTGGATGAGGGCTGGCAGGTCAGCGTGTTCGAGCAGGCGCCGTTTCTAGGGGGCCGCGCCTCCACCTATCGCGATGAGGATGGCGACTGGATTGAGCAAGGCTTGCACCTGTTCTTGGGCACCTACTCGGTGCTCAAGCAGCTGCTGGAGGAGGTCGGCGCGCCGCCTGATGAGGTCCTGTTCTGGATGGAGCAGATGACCATGAGCGACGCGCAGGATGGCTCCCAGGGCACCTACGGCGTTAACCCCTTGCACGCGCCCTTGAAGACGCTCGCGGGCGCCTTGGGCAACAATGACTTCTTGGGGCCGCTGGACAAGCTTGGCGCGGCGCCGCTGGCGAGCGCGCTGACACACAGCTATGAGGGGCTGCGCGAGCGCTTTGATGACAAGACCGTCACCCAGTGGTGGCGCGACAAGGGCGGCAGCGAGCAGGTGCTGGAGCGTGTGCTGCGGCCCTTCTGTCGCGCGATCCAGTTCACCGACGCGGATGACTTCTCCGCGTTCAACCTGCTTGGTTGGATCCATCACTCGGTGGTCGATCTGCCCCACTGCTTGCTCGGCGGCTATCGCGGCGCGCGCGATGAGCTGATGTTCCAGCCGATCGGGCGCTATTTGAGCGAGCACGGCGCCACGGTGCGCACTCAGGCGCCGCTCAAGCAGCTCGTCTATGACAAGACCAGCAACCGCGTGGAGGCGATGATCTTCGAAGACGGCGCGCGCGTGGAGGCCGACACCTTCGTCCTCGCCGTCGCCGCCTGGGACCTCGACAAGCTGCTGCCAGGCGCGCTGCGCGAAGATGCCTTCTTCCAAAAGATCGCGCAGCTGCCTGTGGCCCCTGCCATCTCCGTGCAGCTGTGGCTGGATCGGCACATCATGAAGCCAGACCTGTTCCACTTGCTGGGGCGCTCGCTGATGCCTGTCTACCAGGACCAGTCGGTCAGCACTTATCCCTATGAAGGTGGCAGCCGGGTCTCAGTGACGCTATCTCCTGCGGATGATCTGCTGAGCAAGAGCGATGACGCGCTGGTCGAGCTGGCGATGTCGCAGCTGCGCGCCGTGCATCCGGAGGCGGCGCAGGCGCAGGTCAACAAGCAGGTGATCTTGCGCCACAAGGCGCACCTCATCCGCCCGCTGCCTGGCGCGATGAGCGCGCGCCCGCATCAGGCCACGCCCGTGAGCAACCTCTTCTTGGCAGGCGATTGGACACAGCAAGAGTACTTCGGCAGCCAAGAAGGGGCGGCGCGTGGCGGACGCGCCTGCGCCGAGGCGATCTTGAAGCGTCCCAGGCCTCGCTGAGCCTCACCTATCCTCGCTGCTGCGGGGTAGGGTGCTCACGTCTGCGCGTGGGGCTTGGCCGCCCCTCCAACAGCGCGGGCAGCTCGCGCAGCCGCTGGATGGTGTGGTCTGGCTCCACCCCATACACTCTGTGGTGCAGATCCCTGCGTGAGATGTGCAACACGCTGAAGATCCCCGCGCGTTGTGCGCCGCGAATGTCAGCGCCGAGCGAGTCCCCCACAAAGATCGCCTCCTCGGCCATCACCCCCATCTCATCCAGCGCGTGATGAAAGATCGCCGGATGAGGCTTCATGCGGCCATAGTCGCCCGAGGTGATCAGCGTGTCGATGAGCGGCGCGAGCTTCAGGTGCTCTAGCTCGCGCCAGCGCATGGTGGCGGGCAGAAAGGAGTTGGTGACGACGCCGACTCGGTAGCCGCGCTCGCGAAGCCACGTCAAGAGCGCCAACGTGTCCCCGAACGGGATCACCTCCTCAGGCGCGCGCCAATCAAACGTGTCGAGCGTGCGCTTGAGCTCGGCCTCGCTCAAGCTGACGCCCAGCGCCGCGATGGACTCGTACAGCGCGCTGGCGTAGCTGGGCATGCGAAAATCATCGCGGATGGCGATGTTCCACGCGATCTGGCAGCTGGCGTTGATCTGATAGAGGAAGTCTTCAAAGTGCAGCTCGGGCGCGCCCGCACACGCCATGACCTGCTCATACACCGCCATCATGTGAGGCGCGCTCATCTCATCCCAGGACGCGTAGCTCTGGGACCAGTCGATGAGCGTGTCATCAAGGTCAAAGAGGACCGCCTCGACCGCGCTGAGGTTCATGGCTGTCTCCCGAGCAAGCGAGTGGGGTGGCGATGCGACACGTCAGCTATGATGCGTCACATCGCCCCTGAGGTCCAGCTTGGCCGATCGCGCGCGGTCGATCAGCGCGGCTGAAACGTGACGCGGACCGGGTGCGTGGGGCGCAAGGTCACCGCCGGGGTGAAGTGTGTTGGCGGCGGCGTCACCGCCTGCCAGCGCAGCTTGAGCAAGGCCACCGCCAGCACCAGCGCGCTCTCCATCAGCGCGAAGTGGTTGCCGATGCACACGCGCGGACCCCCGCCAAAGGGCATGAACACATGGCGAGGCAGCCGTCGCTCCAGACCATCCTGCCAGCGCTCGGGCTGAAACGACTCAGGCGCCTCAAACCAGCGCGGGTCGCGATGCATCACCCACGCCGAGATCAAGAACTGCGTCTGCGCGGGCGCGCGCCACGGCCCAAGCTGCACCTCGCGCTCGCTCTGACGCCCCGTCATCCAGGCTGGGGGGTACAGCCGCAGCGTCTCCAGCAGGATGCTGCGCAGCAGCGGCAAGCTCAGCACGTCCACCTGATCGAGCGCGCGCCCACCGGCCATCGCCTCGCTCAGCTCCTGAGAGGCGGCCTCTTGCAGCGCCTGATCGTGGCCCAGCGCGGAGAGCGCGTAGGTCAAGGTCAGCGCGGTGGTCTCGTGGCCCGCCATAAAGAAGGTCATCAGCTCATCGCGCAGCTGCCCCTCGCTCATCGGCTGGCCCTGCTCATCGCGCGCGTCTTGCAGTCGCCCAAGCAGCGCGCCTGAGGGGTCATCCCGTTGGTCGCGTCGGCGCTGCGCGATCAGGCCATAGATCGTGGCGTCAAGCCGCTCGCTGGCCAGGTCAAAGGCCGCCGCGTGCGGATCCGGCATCCACTCGGGCAAGAACCGCCACGCGGTGTTCTCGCGCCGATAGAAGTCCATCAGGAGCGTCTCCATCGCCGCGCCGATGGCGCCCACCTCATCCTCCAGCGTGGTCCCAAACAGCGCCTGCACGACGATGTCGAGCGTGACGCCCATCATGTCATGCTGCGCGTCGCGCTCCTCGCGCGGCGCGAGCTGGTCAGCCCAGCGCGTGGCGGCCGCGATCATCTGCGGCACATAGGCGTCGATCTGCTTGCGCTTGAGCGCAGGCGCCGCGAGCTTGCGCTGACGCCGCCACAGCTCGCCCTCGCTGGTCAACAGCCCCATGCCCAAGATCCTGCGCAGGCTGTGGGTGGTGCGATCTTTGAGCATCGCGTCAGCTTGCTTGACCCACACCTCATCAATCAGCGCCGGATCGCTCACCAGCCAGAACCGCTCGCCAATCGCCCCAAACTGCACGAGCGGCCCATACATCGCGCGCAGCTTTGACATGAAGTTGACCTGATCCTGCATAAACGAGCGCAGCTGCCAGGGCATCGCCCCGCGTGGCGGTCCGGGCGGGGTGTCGCTCGGGCGCGGGTTGAAGCGCGCCTCCACACGATCGATCCAGCGCGGCCAGGCGGGGGTGGGGGAGGGGAGCTCAGCGTGGGGGGCGAGTTGTGACATGGGCAGCTTCCTGGGAGGGGCGCGTCGCGCGCCCGTTATGACTTGCGCGAGGGTGAGGCGCGGGGGTATGCCTCATAAAATATGAGCGAGCGTTCGTGTTTCTACTCGCGTTTGGAGGTTGCCTCATGAGCCAAGAACACCTGCTGCGTGAGCCACGTCAAGCGCGCTCACGCCACACCGTGAGCGTGATCTTGGAGGCGACCGCTCAGCTCTTGATGGAGGGCGGCTACGCCACGCTGTCCACCAACCGCATCGCGCAGCGCGCGGGCGTGAGCGTGGGCTCACTCTATCAGTATTTCGCCCATAAAGAGGCCATCGTCGCGGCGCTGAGCGAGCAGTTCGTCGACAACCATCACGCGGCGCTCGTGGCGCGGCTGGCCACCTTGGCCGACGACGACATCGGCGTCGAGGCGGCGATCGGGCGCGTCATCCGGGCCGTGATGGAGGTACGCCTGATCAACCCCGCGCTGTGGCGCGCGCTGTTTGGCTCGATCCCGAGCTGGGGGGAGCTGTCGTGGCTGGAGCGTTGGAGCGCGCGCGCGGTGGAGGTCGTCACGCTGGCCATCGCCGCGCACCGCGACGTGCTGCGCATCAGCGATCCGGCGCTGTCAGCGTACATGCTGGTCCACGCGGTCGATGGCATCCTGCACGCCACCGCGAGCTTTCACCCTGAGCTGTTGACCGACGACGCCTTGGCCGATGAGGTCAGCGCGATGGTGTCTCGCTACCTGCTGCCGAGCTGACTTGCGCGCCGCGCCCCTTCACCCTGACTGGCGCTCATCGAAGCACCAGTCAGGATGAGCGGCTGCTAGCGCCAGCGCCTCATTCAAGCGATGTGGCGCGATCGCGTTGATGCTTGTTCTCCCCACAACCTCTGGCCCGGTGCATCGCAGCGCCTGATCCTAAGCGGGGATCGTCCAAGTCACGCCCTCACTTGCAGGCTTGGGGGCTGGCTGTGGCTTGGGCGATGGCGCCGGCGCCAAGACGGCGCGCGTTTAACGCGCGTGCCGTCTTGGCGGCGAGTGGGTCAGTCGCAGGTGGTGAGGTTGGTGGCGGTGTCGGCGTCGACGAGCTGGAGGCTCGTCTGGACGATGTGGGTGCCGCCGCCCGAGTTGACCAACATCAGGTAGGTGCGCTCGCCGGGTGTGGCGAGGCAGGAGGGGCCGAGCGTGATGGTCTGGCGGGTGGTCTGCTGTTGGCCTTGGCCTTGGACGGTGCCAGGCACGGTGAGGCGCGCGTCCTCGATGAGCGAGACGCTGTTGGGGCCGATGTTCAGCTCCACGGGCGCGCCCTTGCGGGTGGCGAGCTGGAGGTTCGCGGGCTGAGGCGCGCCGAAGCCGCCGCCGCCTTGGCTGGTGCTGCTCCAGGTGAGCGTGACCGCTTGGCCCTCAGGCACCTCGACGAAGAACTGGAGGTGGCCGGGCGCCCACTCGCGAAACGCCGGGCTGCCCGCCTCTTGAGGCCCAGGCGCGCTGATCGGCACGCGGGTGGCCTGCCAGTTGGTCCACGCTCGGGCGCGGTCGCAGTCGCTCAGGCCGCGCGCATCGAGCACGGCGGCGAACTCGGCGCCGACGCCCTCATCCTCGGCCTCGGCTTGCAGCGCCGCGGCGAACTCCGTGAAGCCCGTGGCGGTGGTGGCGCTGCTGATCGCGCGCATGACCACCACGTCGACGACCGGCGCGCCCAGCTGCGCGCGCAGCTGCCACAGCGCGGCGCCGATGATCTTGCCGTCCTCGTGGACCTCCGTCATCAAGCTCGCAGGGCAGCTGTAATCGCCCGTCAGATCACGCACGAGGTCTGGGCCAAACGCGGCCAGCCCATAACGGCCCAGGATCGGATCGTCGAGCAGCGAGGTGGCGAAGTAGTCCGCCAAGCCCTCGTTGATGGCGCCGGGCGTGTTGTTGAGGCCGTAGCGGTCGGGGAAGCTGCCGTTGAGCCGAGTCGCGCCGATGAGCGCGTGCGTGTACTCGTGATAGATCACCGAGGTGTCATAGCTGAAGTCCACGCTCGCCCCTTGCCCGAACACGATCGCCCCGGAGTCACGCGGTGGCAGCCCGATCTGGGCGAAGGCGTCGGGGAAAAAGAACGCGGCGTTATCAAAGGGGAACCAGCCGGGCGGCTGGCCCAAGAACTGTGCCGCGAACTCGTTGGTGTAGAGCTGCACGTTGGGCAGCGCGTCGATCGGATCGGGCAGCGAGCTCACGCCCAAGACGTCCGTGTAATAATCATGGATGAGGTTCACATGATAATACATCTGGACCTCAGCGAACGTGTCGTTGGGATCGCTGTCTTGGCCAGGGGGCGTGTGCTGGAGGTAGTGACCATCCGCGCCGGGCAGGGCCGTCTGGACCTCCTTGCACAGATAGCCGACCATGAGCCCGCCAAAGCTCAGCGGCGCGCCCTCCTCATTGATGCAGTTGAGGACGTTGACCGCGCCGTTGCTCAGGCGGCCCTCCTCGTTGTTGGGGCGCGGCAGCGTCACGCGCGTGGTCTGGCGATTGTCCATGACAGGATCGTGCGCGTAGACGAACCCCTCGGGCGCCTGCGCGACCACGTTTCCAGGCTGATCGACCTCATCCATGTCAACGGGTGCGTCTGGCGTGGTGTGGGGCGTGGTGTGGGGCGTGGTGTCGGCGGGCGTATCCTCCTCATCATTGATGATGAGGACGGGCGGGGTGTTTTGGGCGTTATCATCACCGCAAGCGAGCAGGAGCAGCGCGGCGCACATCGGCGCCAGCGCGTAAAACGGACGGATCATGGTGAGCCTCATGGGTCAACGCGCGGCGTGATCGCGGAGGGCCACGACGCGGCCATCCACAGTGCTGATGAAGACGAGCGGGCGCAGCAGCTTGGCGCTGGGTGGCATGGTGATCATCCAGACCTCCTCGGCGCCGCCCGCGTCCATGAGGATCACGCGCGCGGCGCGCGTGGGCAGATCGCGCGGCGCGTCGGGGCCGAGCAGCGCGTGCGCGGCCAACAAGCGCGCGGCGTCATCGCCGAGCTGCCCGCGCCGCACGCCCGTCACAGGCGCGAGGTCGCTCGCGAGCGAGCGCACCACGCCGCTGTCATCGAGCTTGACCGTGACCCCACGCCCATAAACGGGCACGCCCTGCCACGACAGCTGAAAGCGCACGCTGTGACGACCTGCCGCAGCCCGCGTCTCCATCGCCTCAAGCTCGCTCACCTCGACCCCGATCACCTCACCCCAGCGCGCGAGGAACTGCGCCGCTCGCGCCTGCATGGTGTCGCCCTCGGTGGCCACGCGCAGGCCCGAGATCATGCTCGGGTAGACGTGACCCGGCGAGGTCACGACGCGCGCGTTTGGCTGCGCCGCGCGCAGCGCGTCGAGGCGCTTGGTGGGGGTGTTGACGCTCAGCTCAGCGCCCGGCTTGGGGGGATGGGTCGTATGTTGCGCCTGCGCGCTGAGGCTCGCGCTCATGACGAGCGCGGCCATCAGCGAGGCCGTCTTCTTGTGCATCGTTGCTCCTCGTGCGTTCAATCCGTGTGCGGACTCGTGAGGCAAGATGCACGCGATAACCCCAAGATGCAAGATGAGGTGAGGCGCTGTAGGCGCGGGCATTCAGCCGCAGGAGATGGAGTAGCCATAAGCGCTGAGCGCGAGCGCGACGTAATAGGTCTTGTTCGGCTCCGTGATCTCCAACACCACGCGCACGACGGGGAACACGCTGCGCAGATCATTGGCGGCGAAGTAGGTGCCCGTGTCGAAGGTGAGGCGGTAGGTGCCCTCCTCAAGCGTCAGCTCCTGGGCCAGCGCGTCGATGCGACCGTGCTCATCGGTCTCTGCGCCGTCGACGTGCTCCCAGGTGTGAGGTCCGCGCCGCTCCAGGGCCACGGGCAGGCCGTCCGCATGACAGCCGCGCGAGGTGTCCATCACTTGGATGCTCAGCTTGATCATCGCTCACGCTCCTCGCCAGCTCAACGCGTTGTGGTTTGTCGCACAGGCTGTGACGCGCGCCACGCGCGTCATCGTCATGCGCTAACGTTCTAGCGAAGCGGCGCGCCCGCGACAACAGCGACGCGCGTCGCTCACTCACGTCGCAGCAGGCCGCGCGCCAGCATGGGGCGATCTTGCACGATGATAAAGCGCTGGGTGGTGTCGGCCACGATCGGCTCACCCGAGGTGAGGTTGTGGTCAAAGCGGGTGGTGAGGGTGAGCTGTGCGCCGGTTGGGGTCGTGGTGTGGGTGGCCTCGCAGCGCGCCGCGCGTCGCCCGATGAGGTCAAACGCCGCGCATCGTGGCGTCTCACTGGTGATGTCTTCGACTAAGGCCAGCAGGCCGCCGCGGCGAAGGCGCGCGTTGTCGTCGATGAGCGGCGGCTGGGGGGCGTCGGGCTCGCTGGCGAAGGTCATGGCGTCGCCCGCGATCGCCACGTAGCGCCGCTGCGTGGCGGTCGTGGACTGGAGCTGGATGACGTCTGGGTTGATCACGGACCACACATAGCTGACGGGCTCTTTGCCTGCGCGCGCGTGGGTGGCGCCTTGATCTGCGCTGAAGGTCCACACCTCGCCAGCTTCATCGCGCCATGTGCCGATGAGCGCCTTGGCGAGCGCGTCGCGCGAGGCGTCATCGCCGCCCGGCTGCTCGCTCACCGGGTGCCAGGGCACGAGGTGCGCGATGCTGCTTGGCTGCATGCGCCCCTCGCGCGCGATGCCCGCGTTGATCTTGCACGAGGCGACGCCGTCTAAGGCGCTTGATGCCTGCTCCAAGCAGCTCAAGGCGGCCTCGGGTAAGGCGACGCAGGCGTCGAGGTAGCGCCGGTCATAGCGGCTGGCGAGGGCTGCGATGATGTCGGCGCTGGGCTCAACGCCGAGCGCGGCCAGCGCTTGGCGCTGCGCGTCGAGCTGGCGCGAGATGATGGCCTGGCAGCGGCCCGGCGCAGAGCGCAGCGCGGGCTCAGGCTGGGGTGTGGGTGGTGGCGGGCTCAAGGGGCGCGCGTTGGGCTTTTGCGATGCGCCGCCACAGGCGCACAGCGCCATGATCAGCGACAAAAGACAGGCGCGCGAGGCGATCGTCATGCTGGCTCTCAGCGCCCTCTCATCGGCGCGCGTGGCATGCGCGAGCGAAGGCGTCAAACAGGGGAGTCGGTGATAGCAGCGCGACCTCATCATCGGTCTGAAACTCGGGGTGCCACTGCACGCCGAGCGCGAACGGATCGCGCGCTGAGGCTGCGGGCAGTCGGATCGCCTCAATGACGCCATCATGCGCGCTGGTCGCCTCGACGACAAGCCCCGCGCCGAGCGTCTTCACCGCTTGGTGGTGGACGCTGTTGATGCGCCCGCGCTGCGTCTGATACAGCGCGCTGAGGCTAGATCCTTCGGGGAAGACGACCTCGTGATGGTTGCGCTGGTAGGTGCTCGGGTCGCGGTGGCGCAGCGCGCCGGGATGCTGGGTGGTGATGTCTTGGTAGAGCGAGCCGCCGAGCGCCACGTTCAACAGCTGCGCGCCGCGACAGATCCCCAGCACGGGCAGATCGCGCGCCAAGCAAGCCCGCACCAGCCCAAGCTCATACGCATCTCTGAGCGGATCGCCGCCCCACTCCGGCTGCATCGGCTCCTCGCCATACAGCCCCGGCGAGACGTCCGCGCCGCCGTGTAAGATCACGCCATCGAGCGGGATGATCAGATCGTCGGCGCTGATGGGGCCATCGGCTGCGGGGATCGGGATGAGGTACGCTAGCGCGCCTTGACGCATCACCCAGTCGGCCATGGAGCGCTCCAAGAACTGGAGCTGGCGCCCGTTAAACAGGGCGCGGTCAGGGTCAGGGTGTAGGATGCAAGCGGAGATGCCGATGCGCAGGGGATGGCTCATTTACAGCGCCTCAGGGCGTAGGGCGGGGAAGATCGTCTGGCGAAGCTGCAACAGCTGGGCGGCGATGCTGACGGCGATCTGCGCCGGGGTGTCACTCTCAATGGGCAGGCCCACGGGGGCGTGCAGCCGCGCGAGCGCGGCGTCATCAAAGCCCGCGCGGCTGAGCGCCTCGCGGATCTTGGCGATCTTGGCCGGGCTGCCCATCACGCCGATGAACGGGAAGGGCTCGCGCAGCGCGCCTGTGAGGGCGGCGATGTCGGCCTGCATGTCGCGCGTCATCACCACCAGCGGCGTGAGCGCGGGGTGCGTGATCTGCGCCGCTGCCTCCTTGTAGTCGGGCACGATGAGCTGGTAGCGCGCGGCGTCGTTTCGGCGCAGGTGCTCAAGCTCGGGGCGCGTCTCACACACGGTGATGGTGTAGTCGAGCATGGCGAGCTGGCGCGACAGCGCCAGGCCGCAGTGACCGCCACCCATGATGGCGACGCGCTGCATCGCCAAGCTCTGCTCCTGATACGTCCAGCGCGCCGGATCGTGCGGATCGGCCTGAACACGCACAGACGCCACGCTCGGATCGGGCGGCCCGTCGCGAAGCGACAGGGCCGCGTCTTGATCGACGCACAAGAGGCCAGGGCGATCCTCGCGCTGGCGCGCGAGGTGTTCGCGCAGCGTGGCGCGGGTGTGAGGATCAGGGGTGAGCAGCAAGAGGAGGTTTTCTTGGCGTCCGGCGCAGATGAGCCCAGAGCGCGCGCCCTGGGCGTCCTTGCTGTGATGCAGCGTCTCGCGCAGCGCGCGGGCGGGGCCGCCAGTGGCGAGCCACTGGCGGCCCACGCTCAAGACGCGGTGCTCCATGACGCCGCCGCCGATGGTGCCGCGCGCGGTGTCGTCGGCGGTGAGCAGCAGGCGCGCGCCGCGCGTGCCTGGGGAGTGGCGGGTGTGTGCGGTGACGAGCGCGACGAAGACATGCTGCCCCGCGCCAAGCGCCTCGCACGCGTCACGCCAGAGCGAGTCATCGGTCATGGTGCGCGCCTTGTCAGGGCTGAGCTTTGCGCGGCGCCTCGGCAGCGGGTGAGGGCTGGGAGGGCAGCGTGGGGTTGGCGTTAGGGCGCGCGGTGCGCCCAATCCGCTTGTGATGCAGCGACATCAGCACCCGCTCCGGGGTCATGGGGGCGTGGAACGGCAGCGGCGCGTCTTGGTCATAGGCGCGCACGGCGTCGTGCAGCGCGAAGTAGACGCCGATGCCGTACATCAGCGGCGGCTCACCGACGGCCTTGGAGCCGCGCGGCGCCTGCGGCCCCGGCTGCTGCAAGAAGTGAACTTGCAGGTCATCTGGCATGAAGAACACGTCAGGGGCCTTGTAGGTGGACAGCGCGTGGGAGGTCATGCGCCCGTCGCTGTTGTAGGCCAGCTCCTCCAAGGTCATCCAGCCCAAGCCCTGCGCCAAGCCCCCCTCGATCTGGCCTAGATCGATGAGCGGGTTGATGGGGCGGCCCAGATCGTGGACGACGCGCACCGTGTCGATGTCGTAGATGCCGCGCACGGTGTCCACGGTGACGCCCACGATGGCCGCGCCGTAGACGTGATAAGCGAAGGGGCGGCCCTGCTCGATCTCGGCGTCAAACCACAGATCGGGGGTGGCGTAGAAGCCGTGCGCGGACAGATCCACGCGCTCATGATAGGCCTTCGCGATGAGCTGCTCCCAGCTCATCTCACTGGGCGCGCCGTCGACGCACACCTGCTCGTCGCGCACGGTGATGCGGCTGGGATCTTCGAGCGCCAAGAGCTTCGCGGCCAAAGGCCTCAGCCTGCCCATGAGCTGCGCGATGGCTTGTAAGGTGGCGTGACCGTTGAGGTCGGCGGTGGCGCTGGCGGCGCTTGGCGACATGTTGGCCACGCGCGTGGTGTTGGTCGCCTCGACGTGGATGAGCGCGCGGCGGATGCCGAGCGCCTCGGCGGCCAAGTCCGCCATCTTGGTGCTGACCCCTTGCCCCATCTCGACGCCGCCGGTGGACAGGCTGACGCTGCCATCGGTGTAGACGTGCATCAGCGCGCCAGCCTGATTGAAGAAGGTCTTGGTGAACGAGATGCCAAAGCAGATGGGCATGATCGCCAAGCCGCGCTTTTTGTCGGTGTGCGAGGCGTTAAAGGCGTCTGCTTCGGCGCGCATGGCGTCAAAGCCGAAGTGATCGAGGGCGACATCCCAGGTGGTCGCGGCGAGGTCTTGCTCGCAGCGCTGGCGGTAGGTGAACAGCTCACCCTCGCGGATGAGGTTCGCGCGTTGGATGTGCTCACGCGGCTTGCCCATCGCTTCAGCTGCGTGCGTGATGGCGCTCTCAATGACGAACATGGACTGCGGGCCGCCGAAGCCGCGAAAGGCGGTGTGCGGGTGCAGGTTGGTGCGACAGCACGCGGCGAAGATGCGCGCGTTGGGGATATAATAGGCGTTGGTGGCATGGAACAGGCTGCGCTCCAGCACGGCGGTGGAGAGGTCCGCGCACGCGCCGGAGTTTTGGTAGAGCTTGACGTCATAGGCCAGGATCTTGCCGTCCTGGCTCAGGCCGATGGTGTAATCGGCGCTGTAGGGGTGGCGCTTGCCGGTCATCTTGAGGTCATCCAGGCGCGGCAGCACCAGCTCCACGGGGCGACGCAGCAGGTAGGCGGGCAGGGCGGCCAAGCAGGCCCAAGGGGTGGCCTGATCCTCCTTGCCGCCGAAGCCGCCGCCCAAACGCTTCACGTCAACCTCGACCATGTGCTGCGCGATGCCGAGGACCTTAGCGACGGTCTTCTGTGCGGCATAGGGGCTCTGCGTGGAGGCGCTGATCCAGAGGCGGTCGCCCTCCAGCGGGATGGCGCGGGCGCGCTGCGTCTCTAAATAGAGGTGTTCTTGGCCGGCGATCTCGACCTGCCCGCTGACGATGTGTGCGCACTGCTCCCAGGCGCCCTCGACATCCCCCAAGGTGAAGGTGCGCGGCGGCGCGATGAGCTCGCCCTCAGCGAACGCCTCGCGCGGATCGACGATGACGCGCTTTGGGGTGATGTTGGCCTGAATGAGCATGACCGCTTTGCGCGCGATGTGCGCGCTGGTGGCGGCGATCACGGCGATGGGCTGGCCCTGATAGTGGACCTCGCCATCGGCCAACAGCGGCTCATCGGCGATGATCGGGCCGATCTGATTCTCACCGATGAGGTCCGCGGCGCTGAAGATGCCGATCACGCCAGGCAGCGCGCGCGCGCGGCTGTAGTCCACGCTGTGCAAGGTGCCGTGCGCGACGGGGGAGCCATAGATGGCGGCGTGCAGCATGCCCGCAGGCGCGGGCGCGTCATCGACATACTGCGACTCACCGCGCGTGTGATAGGCGGCGTCGACGTGGGGCATCTTGGCGTCAAGGTTGAGCTTGCTGATCATAGTGCGTCCTCGCAGTGCGTGCGCGCCCTCACGAGGCGGCCATGACATCTTGAGCGCGCACGCGCGCTGGGAACAGGCGCGCAAACTGCGCGACCAACAGCTGCTCAGCGAGCAGGCGCTTGTAGTCTGCGCTGCCACGCACGTCGCTGATAGGGGCGATCTCGGACTGCATCACCTCAAGCGCGCGGCGCACAAGCGCTGCGTCGAGCGTCTGACCGATGAGCATCGCGCTGGTGCGCGCGAGCCACTTGGGCACAGGCGCCACGCCACCCACGGCGATGCTCGCGTGTTGGACGACGCCCGCGTCATCGATGGTGAGCTTGAGGGCGGCGTTGACCGTGGCGATGTCCAAGTATTTGCGCTTGGAGACCTTCTCAAAGCCACCGCGCGTGCTCGCCGGATCAAACAACGGCAGCCGGATGGCGCTCACTAGCTCATCAGCGCGCTTGTCGATCACCTTGTAATTTAAGAAGAAATCGCGCATGGGCACGACGCGCGTGGTGTGGCCGTTGGTCAGCTCCAGCTCGGCCTCAAGCGCGAGCAGCAAGATAGACACATCACCGATGGGCGAGGCGTTGATGATGTTGCCGCTCAAGGTGGCGCGGTTGCGAATATGCAGCGAGGCGATGAGGCTCATGTAGCCGTCGATCTCGGGCAGCATGACGCGCACGTCGGGGTGCTGCGCCAGCTCCTCAAAGGTCGTGAGCGCGCCGATGTGCAGGTGATCCTCACGTCGCTCGATCCCCTTCAAGCCCTCAAAGTGCAAGACGCGCACATCCGCCTCCGGGATGT
This sequence comes from uncultured Bradymonadales bacterium, assembly GCA_964468515.1. Classification (GTDB taxonomy): domain Bacteria; phylum Myxococcota_A; class Bradymonadia; order Bradymonadales; family Bradymonadaceae; genus CAYXWB01. Next base: position 15,402 of record CAYXWB010000097.1, read on the forward strand.
GCTCGCCGCGCTGCACATAAAGGTCGGTGCCACCAGCGATGAAGTACTCGGCGCCTTGCTCGGGATCAAAGGCGAGCGCTGGCGGGATCTGCGCCAACGCTTCAGCGGCGCGTGAGAAGTGCTCAGGCCACAAGCCCGCGCGGGCCATGGCGCCGACGCGGTCTTCATCGTCCCACATGGCGGCCAAGGGGCCACCCTCGCTGAGCTGATCGATGAGCTGTTGGCTCGCGCGCTTGAGCGAGGCGTAGCCTGTGCAGCGGCACAGGTTACCGCTCATGGCGCGCTTGAAGCCATCCATGGTGGGGGCGGGCTCTTGACCCTGCATGACGTACCAGCACATGGAGACGATGAAGCCTGGGGTGCAGTAGCCGCACTGGCTGGCGCCATGATCGACGACGGCCTGCTGCACGGGGTTGAGGGCGCGCTTGAGGTTCAAGCCCTCGACGGTGACGACGTGCTTGCCGTGGACCTCACC
>CAYXWB010000098.1:0-15867 GCA_964468515.1 uncultured Bradymonadales bacterium
CTGTGGCCCGCCAGCGCCGAGGATCGCGCCTACGCGCTCGACGCCGAGCTTGGCGCGCGCTTGATCTTGGAGGGTGATGATGACTGATCCTGTGACAACCACCCTTGAGGACAGCGCCGCGCGCGAGCGCGCGGCGCTGCCCGGTCGCAACGTCGCGCTGACCGCTGGCGCGGGCGCGGGCAAGACCAGCGTGCTGGTCGCGCGCTTGGTGGCGCAGCTTGAGGGCGGGGCGGCGCCGTCTCAGATCGCCGCCATCACCTTCACGGAGCGCGCCGCCGCCGAGCTAGAGGCGCGCACCCGCGACGCGCTCCACGCGCGCCGCGTCGCGCTCGCCAGCGACGCGCGCTTGCGCGCGCGCCTTGATGACGCGCTGGCCAAGCTCGATCAGCTCACCCTCTCGACCATCCACGCCTTCTGCCTCGACTTGCTAGAGCGCGAGTCGCTTGAGGCGGGCTGGGCGCCGGGCGTCACGATCGCCGCTGGCGATGACAGCTTGTTCGAGCAGGTCTACGCGTCGTGGCGCGAGGGCTTCGAGCGTCGCCACCCCACGCTCGCCACGCGCGCGCGCGCGGAGATCAACGAGGACAGCGTGTACGGCAGCGCGTCGATGCGCGAGGCCGCGCGCCTGCTCGTCTCACACCGTGATCTTCGCCCGCGCGTGAGCGACGCGCCGCCTGATTGGGCGGCGCTGCGCGCCGCGATCACCGCGCCGCTCGACGCGCTGCGCCTCGCGCTGCCTCAGTGCCTCACGCCGCAGACCTGCAAGGCGGCCCTGCTGATCCAGCCGCTGCTGGCGAGCGCTGACGCGATCGATCCTGGCGCCGATGACGCCGCTCAGGTGCGCGCGCTGGTGACGCTGCCGGCTTGCAAGATCGGCCGATCCGGTCGCGCGAGTGACTGGCAGTCGGGCGCTTTAAACAGCGCGCGCGCAGCTGCATCTGAGCTACAAGAGGCGATCAAGTCGGCCCAGCAGGCCATCGGCGAGGGGCTGCACGCGCAGGTTGTGTCAGATCTGCGAGAGCATTTCTTGCCCGCGCTCGCGCACGCGCGCCGTGAGGCGGGCGTGGCGAGCTTTGATGATCTGCTGTTCGAGGCGCTGGCATTGCTTGAGCGCGACGCGCCCCGCGCGCGCCTGAGCGCGCGCTATCCTCACCTGCTCATTGATGAGGTCCAAGACACGGACCCGATCCAAGCGGAGGTCGCGCTGCGCCTCACGCAGCGCGGCCCCGGACAACCCCCAGCGCCTGGGCGTCTGTTCGCTGTGGGCGATCCCGCGCAGTCGATCTACCGCTTCAGGCGCGCGGATGTGGCCACCTGGGGGGCGCTCGTTGAGTCGATCGGGCGCAGCGGCGAGTCGCTGGCGCTGACGACGAACTTCCGCAGCGTGCCGGGGCTGGTGGGGTGGTTTAATGAGGCGTTCAGCGCGATGCCGTCGCACCGCGCGCAGCGCGCGCGTCGCGAGGCGTCGGCGCATTTGGAGCCGCTGGTCGTGATCTCGCCCGATGAGGCCGACGCCCAAGCGCAAGCGGACCTGCTCGCCAGGCACCTGCGCGCGCTCTGGGATGGCGGCGCGCAGGTCATCGAGCCTGAGACGCAGCGGCCGCGCCCGATGCGCTGGGATGACGTCATGATCTTGCTGCCGAGCTGGACGCGCGCGGAGCTTGTGCGCATGGCGCTGTGGCGCGCAGGCGTCGACGCGGTGGTCGAGGGTGGCGCGACCTTGTTCGGTCGCGAGGAGTCGCGCCTGATGATGGCCGCGCTGCGCGCGCTGTGCGAGCCAGGCGACGCGCGCGCCGCCGCCTTCGCGCTGCGCGGCCTGTTTGGCGTCACCTGGGCCCAGCTCGCTGAGTCAGTGAGAACGCCCGATGACTGGCGCGCCTTGCATCAGGCCCAAGCGCCCGAGCTTCGCCAGGGCGCGCTCGCGCTTCGCGAGCTCGGGGCAAAGCTCGCCACGCAGCCGCTGTGGCAGGTGTGGCGCGCGCTGCTTGAGCGCAGTCAGGCGCCTGCGGTGTGGGCGCTGCGCGCGCGCGGCGCGGTGATGCTTGAGAACATCGCCACCTTAGAGGCCACGCTGCGCGAGCTTGAGCGCGAGGCTCCCACCCCGATGGCCGCGCTGCGCGCGCTGGAGGCGCTGGCGCACAGCGGTCAAGCCGAGCGCACGAGCGCCGCAGGCATGGCGCGCATCACCACGATCTATCAGGCCAAGGGCTTGGAGGCGCCGATCGTGGCGCTGCCGCTGATGACGCGCCGCATGCCGCCCGTGCAGCGCGTCGCGGATCGTGCGGCATGTGAGGTCGCTGTGCGGTTGGCCAAGGCGGTCGCGCCGCCGGGGTGGGAGGCGCTTGAGGCCGATGAGAAGGAGGCCATGCGTCAGGAGCGGCGCCGCTTGCTCTACGTCGCAGCCACCCGCGCGCGTGATCATCTGGTGATCGTGCGCCAGCGCGGCGACAAGGATCTGTGGGCCGAGGCCGAGCTGACGCACGCGCTAGAGGGCGGCTTCGCGCAGGTGGTGCGTCACACCGATGGCGCGGCGCTGGCGCAGGCGCCCGCGCGTGAGGGCGGCTTTCGCGTGGCCAGCGCGCAGCTCGACGCGGCGCTTGCTGGCCCCGCGCTCGATGAGGAGGCGGCGCAGCGCGCCTATCAGTGCGACATGGCGATCCATCGCGCGCGCGCCGCGTCCCATCGCTGGCGCCCGCTGCGCCGCGCTGCGCGCGGCTTGTCTGGTGATGCGCAGGTTGACGCCATCGCGCGCGCGGCCTTGTTGGGCGCGCTCAGTGATAGTCAACAGTCAGCGCAGACGCGCGCGCAGGCGCTGTGCGCCGCGCGCGCGCTTGACGACGCACGCTGCGCGCGCGTCCTGGAGGTCGTCGCTTGGGTGGAGGCACGAGCGCTCTGGACGCGCGCGCAGCGCGCGCCCACCTGCTGGGTGATGACGCCGCTGACCTCGGGCGGCGTGGAGGCCGAGCTTGACGTCTGCTTCAGCGAGGATGGCGCGCGCTGGGAGGTGCTGTGCTTGGGCGATGCGCCGAGCGGGCTGTGGGCTGCGGCCACGCGCGCCATCATGGCGCTGTGCTCAGACGCCCATGTCGCGCCACCTCACCCGCTGGTCGCACCACGCGACCTCGCGCACGCGTCTTTAGATGACGCGCAGCTTGATCTGGTCGATGAGGCGCTTCAGCCCATGATGCGACGATTGAGCGAGCGCCACGGCGCGCCCCAGGCGGGCTATCCGCTCGATGACCATAACGTGGTGGAGCTGGAGCTCGCTTGGGAAGATCGTCGCATCGGCTGGCTGCTTGATGAGCCTGATGCGCGCACCACAAGCGTGATCGAGGCGTCGGGGTGGCAGGTCGTGGTGGCGTCAGATCAAGAGGTTGATCATGCCGAGCGCGCGCTCGACGCGCTGCTCTCACAAGCTAAGCCAGGGGGTTGATGTGACCATCGAGGTGAGCGAGGGCGCCTATGAGCTGGCGCTGACACAGGACTTTCAGCGCGCGCTGCTCAAGCTGGACACGCGCCAGCAGGAGGCAGTGCAGCAGGCGCTGCTCAACGTGCAGCGCGGCTTTGAGTCGGCGCATGTGCACAAGCTGTCGCATGGGCTGTGCTCGTTCGGCGTCAACCGCGACGCGCTGCGCGTGATCTGCGCGCGTGAAGGATCGCTGCTGATCTTGCTGCATGTGAACGCGCACGATCCTGCCTATGCGTGGGCGGATCGTCACCGCGTGGCGCAGGTGGGGCGTTATGTGAGGATCTTGCGCTCACAGATCGAGGACGCGGCCGAGCTGGCGCGCGAGGCGACAGACGCGCCGCGCCCGGCGGGGCCGCTGCACGGCGCGACGCCAAAGCAGCTGCGCTACTTCGACGTGTCACCTCACGCCGCGCACTACCTGCAGCGCGTGCCTGATGATGACACGCTGATGGAGCTGCTGGAGCACTTTCGCACGCCTGTGGGCGAGGCGCTGATGGGGATGGCGACGGCACCTGAGACGTTTGAGCAGCTGGTGCTCAAGTACCAAGACGCGCTGCGCGAGGCAGCCCAGCAGCCGCAGCCTGCGCCCGTGCCCTTGGCCGAGGCGCTGGCCGACGCGCAGGCCAACGGCGCGCAGTTCTGGCTGCCGCCTGATGCGGCGCAGCTGGCGCGAGCGCTGCGCGGCGACTTCGAGGCGTGGCGTGTGTTCTTGCATCCGTCGCAGCGCAGGCTCGTGACGCGCCGGGCCAAGGGGGCGTGCAAGGTGACGGGCGGCCCTGGCACGGGCAAGTCGATCGTGGCGATGCACCGCGCGCGCTTCTTGATCGACGAGGTGTGCTGCGACGATCCGCGCCCTGTCCTCTTAACAACCTACACCAAGGCGCTGACCCGCGCCCTGTCACAGGGTTGGCAGACGCTGATGCAGGACGCGTCCGAGCGCGCGGCGCGTGTGGAGGTTCACACGCTGACGCAGGTGGCCATGCGGCTGCTGGCTCAGGCGGGCAAGCCCAACCAGCTCGTGACGGATCAGGCGCTTCGCGCTTGCTGGGATGAGGCGATGGCGCACGAGACGCAGGGGCGCCCGCGCGGCTTCTATGAGGCGGAGCGCGAGCACGTCATGGCGCGCCACGACGCCTGGACGCGCGAGGCCTATGAGCGCGCCCCGCGCATGGGCCGCCGCACTCGCCTCGACCGGGGCGCGCGCCGCCAAGTGTTCGCGGTGCTCGACGCGTTTGAGCAGGCGCTGGCCGCGCGCGGCGGCGGCGATGACGCGGCGCTGGCCCGCGAGGCGGCGCGCGCCTTGGCCGCAGGCGAGGTCAGCTCACCTTATGCGGCGGTCGTCTGCGACGAGCTGCAAGACGTGAGCGCGCCCGCGCTGCGCATGTTGGCAGCCCTCGCCAGCGACGACGAGGGGAGCATCGGCGATGATCGCCTGTTCCTGGTGGGGGACGTGTATCAGAGCCTGTACCGATCGCCTGTGAGCCTGTTGCAGTGTGGGATCGAGGTGCGCGGCAACGCGCATGTGCTCAAGCGCAACTACCGCACCACGGAGGGCATCCGGCGCGAGGCGGTGCGCGTGATCGCGGGGGTGGGCCTGGGCGATGAGCAGGACAGCGCGTCACTTGAGGGTTACGTGTCGGAGCGCTCGGGGCCTGGGCCGCTGTATGAGCGCTTTGACGACGCGGACGCGGAGGCGCGCTGGATCGCGCAGGTGAGCCAAGAGGGTGAGGGCGCGCTCTTGGTGCTGGCGCGCACGCGGGCGTGGCTAGAGGGGGTGCGCGCGCGCCTGGGCGCGCTCGGCGCGCGCTGCGTGGTGCTGCAAGGCACAGACGCCCCATCGCCCGAGGCAGGGGTCGTGACGCTGTGCACGCTGCACCGCGCCAAGGGGCTAGAGGCGCCGCGCGTGATCATCGCGGGCGCGCAGCTCATCCCGCAGGGGTGGCCAGGCGATGGCGACGAGGGCGATCGCGAGGTGTGGGCGCAGCGCGAGCGGTGCTTGATGTATGTGGGGATGACGCGGGCGCGCGACTGGTGTGGCGTGAGCCGCGTGGCGAGCCATTGATTATGCATCTCATCTTCTGGGGTTGCGATGCAGCAAAAGATTAAGGAGGATAGAGGCTGGCACGACGTGTGCTAATCAGCGAGGACGTGAGCGATGAGCGAGTCAGAGGCGCGAGAGATGACGCGGTCGGATCTGCTGGAGTGGGCGAGCCACGAGCACGATCATGTGACCAAGCTGTTTGAGGATCTGGCGCGCACGTTTGAGGGCTTGAGCACGGGCGAGCTTTTGGGTCAGGAGCGCGCCGACGCCTTGGATGAGGCGGTTGAGGAGCTGGGGATGGCGCTTGAGGACATCATGGAGCACTTCACCGAGGAGGAGGAGGTGTACTTCGTGGCCATCGAGCAGCGCATGCCGCAGTTTCAAGGGGATATTGAGGAGCTGGTGGCCACCCACGAGGGGATCTGTGTTCAGATTCAGCAGCTTGAGCAGCTGTTGGTGCGGCGGCGCGGGGAGCTCGATCAGCTGACGGGCGAGCTGGATGACAGGTTGCGCGAGCTGGTGCGGGCGGTGCGCCGTCACAACGCGGAGGAGCAGGCGCTGTTTGACGCGGCGCTGCGCCAGCTGAGCGAGCATGAGCGCGCGGCGCTGCTGGACACCAAGCGCTCGCTCGGCTGAGCGCGCCCAAGATGCACCACGTTGGGGGGTGTGAACATCCTACGTTCCGGCTTGCCACTGCGGCGCTGTCGGGCTAGGTTCTGCACGCGCGGCCGCCTCGCCAAAGGGCGCGCCGCTTGAGCCAGGTGTACTGAGGCGCGACGCGCCGCAGCGAGAGAGAGTGAGACGCATGGCGCTGCAATTTTCCGAAGAGACTGAGAAGACGTTCCAGGAGATCAAGGCGCGCTACCCCGAGTCATTGGGCGCGCTCTTGCCGACGCTGCTGCTGGCGCAGAGCGAGTTTGGCTGGGTGTCTGTCGAGGTGATGGACTACATCGCTCAGCGGCTTGAGGTGCACCCTGCCAAGGTGCTCAGCACGGCCACCTTCTACACGATGGTGAACAAGCAGCCGCTGGGCAAGTGTCACGTCCAAGTGTGCACGACGCTGACCTGCGCGGTGCGCGGCGGCTACGCGCTGTTGGACGAGCTGGAGGAGCGCTTAGGCGTGCAGACTGGCGAGACGAGCGCGGACGGCAACTGGACACTGTCTGAGGCCGAGTGTCTGGCGTCGTGTGGCACCGCCCCGATGTTCCAGGTGACGCTCTCCGATGGCGAGATTGAGTATCATGAGGGCTTAGACGCCCCCGGCAAGCTGGATCAGGTGTTGGCCACGCTCAACGAGCGCCTCAAGACCCTGCCTGATCCGCGCAAGATGCACTGAGCGCTCGATGTCAGCGCGAGGCGCGCAGCCATCGCGGCGTTTGGCCGTGATCGCCACGCGCTGATCCCCAACAGCGCCGCCTGAATGTGCGGCGCGCTGTGCGCCTCGCTCCTGAAGAGGGAGTGATTGGTCGCGAGACGACGGGAAGGTTCACCATGGAAGAGAAGTTTCTGAGCCGCAACTTCACGATCGACCGCGCGTACGATCTTGACGTGTTCGAGCAGCAAGGGGGCTACAGCGCGCTGAAGAAGGGCTTGGGGATGGACCCCGAGACGATCATCAGCGAGATGAAGAAGTCCAACCTGCGCGGCCGAGGCGGCGCGGGCTTCCCGACGGGCATCAAGTGGGGCTTCATGCCCAAGAGCTCCGAGAAGGACAAGTACTTGGTGATCAACGCTGATGAGGGCGAGCCTGGGACGTTCAAGGATCGCTACATCATGGAGCTTGATCCTCACCGCTTGGTCGAGGGCTGCATCATCACGGCGTGGACCTTGAAGCTGCGCCACGGGTACATCTTCGTGCGCGGCGAGCTGCAGCACGCGATCCGCCGGTTGGAGCGCGCGATCAAGCAGGCCTATGAGCGCGGCTACTTGGGCAAGAACATCAGGGGGACGGGGCTCGACTTCGACCTCTATGTGCACACGAGCGCGGGCGCGTATATTTGTGGCGAGGAGACGGGGCTGATCGAGGGGCTTGAGGGCAAGCCGGGTCAGCCGCGCATGAAGCCGCCGTTCCCGGCGGTGGTCGGCGCCTGGGGCGCGCCCACGCTGGTGAACAACGTGGAGACGATCGCGTCGGTGCCGTTCATCATCGATCGCGGCGGCGACTTCTGGGCGTCGATGGGCATTGAGAAGAACGGCGGCCCGAAGCTGTACGGTTTGTCGGGTCACATCAAGCGCCCCGGCGTGTATGAGGCGCCCAGCGGCATCACGATGCGCGAGCTGCTGGAGGTCTACGGCGGCGGCATGCTGGAGGGCAGCAAGCTCAAGGCGATGATCCCCGGCGGGTCGTCGTGCGCGGTGATGAAGCCTGAGAAGCTCGACGCGCAGATGGGCTTTGAGACGCTGCGCGAGGCGGGCAGCTCGCTTGGCACGGGCTGCGTCACGTTCATGGACGAGAGCGTCTGCATGGTGCGCTTGACGGCCCGCTTGGCGCACTTCTACCATCACGAGTCGTGCGGCCAATGCACGCCGTGCCGCGAGGGCACGGGCTGGGCGTACAAGGTGCTCAACGCGATCGAGGCGGGCCACGCCACGCGTGATGACCTGAAGCTGCTGATGGACGTGGTGGGCAACATCTTCGGCAACACGATCTGCGCGCACGGCGACTCGCTGGTGATCCCAGTGCGCAGCTACGTGGAGCACTTCGGTCAAGAGTTTGAGGATCACGTCACGTTGGGGCGCTGCCCGATGGGGCCGTGGCGCAAGCGCCGCGACGCGCTGCGCTTGAGCGCCTAAGCCCCCAGGTGGCGCGCCTTGTGGGCGCGTGCGCGCCCAAGAAATGAGAGGGCCAGCGCGCGAAGCGCGCTGGCCTCTGGTGTGTCTGGCGCGGCCTGCGCTGCGCGCAGGCCGCGCGCAGCACAGGATGTGCGCCTCGCGGCCTTGAAATGGGTTGTAGGTGACGCGGAGAGTCTGTTAAAGAGGGCGCGCGGCGCAGTCGTGGCGACCGTTGATTCTTGTGGTCTTGAGGTGTCTCGTCATATCTTCCCCGCGCGCACACGCTCAAGCGATGACAGCACAGGCCAGCCACGGCCAGTCACGCTTAGACAGCTGCGATTGATGCAGGGTTGACGAACGGAGTCATGTGATGGGTCTTTGGGAGCCCTTGTTCTTTTGGGTGTTCGCGCTAGGCGCGGTAGGTTCGAGCGTGGCGGTTGTCGCGCTGCGCAACCCGCTGTACAGCGCGCTCGCGCTGATCCTGGACTTCTTCTTCTTCGCGGGGCTGTACGGCCTGCTGTCAGCGCACTTTATGGCGGTGACGCAGGTGCTGGTGTATGGCGGGGCGATCATGGTGGTGTTCCTGTTCATCATCATGCTGTTGAACCTGAAGGAGGAGGAGCTTGAGCGGTTCGAGTTCCGCATCCACCACCTGCTGGCGCTGTTCGGCGCGGTGGGGATGTTGGTGTTCGTGACGCGCGCGATCGTGCCGCTGGTGGACAACGCCGAGGTGGAGGCCAAGCGCGCTGAGGCGGCCCAGGTCTACACGACGGCTTCGCAGGCGCATGAGGCGCGCGTCGATGAGGCGAAGGCGCTGGAGGATCGCGCTGAGCGCACCGCGCGCTTGGCCGAGCTGAACGCCGCAGAGCCGCGCTACCAAGTGAAGACGCCGACGGCGGTCTTGGGCTTGAACGCGGACCTGAGCGAGGCAGGCTTGGAGGGTGAGTATCGCGACAGGATCGTGGGCTACCAGGAGGGCCGTGCGCGCCCCAACTCGGGCAAATATCGCCGCTTTGATGACAGCAAGCCAATGGTGGTGCCGCCCGCGCTGACGGGTGAGGGGTTGGTCACAAAGCGCGGCGAGCTGAGGGCGTCGACGCCCGCGACGTTTGGCACGGTGCAGCCGATCAGCATCTTGCTCATCAACCGCTTCGTGGTGCCGTTCCAGCTGACCGCGCTGCTCTTGTTGGCGGCGATCGTGGGCGCGGTGATCATCGCCAAGCGCCGCATCTGACATGGAGCGCGCGAGCGCAGACTCTCTCACAGTGAAGATGCTAGCGTCGGCGCGAGGCACCCCATGGCGGGTGCGCGCGCTGGCGACGACCACGCGAAGGAGCGGTCGAGATGTTTGAGCCGACACTGGCGCACTATCTGATTTTGGCAGCGACGACCTTCAGCATTGGGGTCTTAGGCGTGATGGTGCGTCGCAACGCCATCACCTTGTTCATGTGCATCGAGCTGATGCTGAACTCGGTGAACTTGACGTTCATCGCGTTCAGCAAGTATCGCGTGGACGTGGACGGGCACATCTTCAGCTTCTTCGTGATGGCGGTGGCCGCCGCCGAGGCTGCGGTGGGGCTGGCGATCATCTTGAACATCTTCCGCCACAAGCGCAGCATGAACGTGGACGAGGCGAACAGCCTTCAGCTCTGAGGCGCTGCCTTGAGGTGATGGCGCAGACAGGCGTCACATCCGAGCGCGGCTGGTCGGACACTCTGGACAGGCGAATAACGCGATGTTGAGTCAGACGAACTTTTATTACCTCGGGCTGATCGTCCTGATGCCGCTGTTGGGCGCGATCGTCAACGGCGTGCTGGGCGCGAAGCTGCCGCGCAAGCTGGTCGACGTGATCGCCTGCGGCTCGATCCTCACCTCCTTCTTCTTGTCGCTCATCACCATCAAGGCGCTGGTCACCAACGCCGCTGTGGTGCAGGGCGAGACGATCTATGGGGCGCTGACTTACACGGCGTATCAGTGGATGTACGCGGGCTCGTTTGGCGTGGACATCGCCTTCTTGGTCGATCCGCTGACGGCGCTGATGCTGCTGCTGATCACGGGCGTCGGGTTCTTGATCCACCTGTACTCGACCGCGTACATGTCGGAAGATCCGTCCAAGTGGCGCTACTTCTCGTACTTGAACCTGTTCTGCTTCGCGATGCTGATGCTCGTGATGGGCAAGAACATGCTGGTGACGTTCATCGGCTGGGAGGGCGTGGGCGCGTGCAGCTACCTGCTCATCGGCTTCTGGTACACCGATGACGAGAAGGCGCAGGCGGGTCAGAAGGCGTTCATCGTCAACCGCGTGGGCGACTTCGCGTTTTTGCTCGGCATGTTCATCCTCTACTACGAGCTTGGGACGGTCGACTATGTGGCGATGCGCGAGGCGTGCACGTCCTCGTCGGGCCTCATCTCGGTGGCGCCCATCGCGGGCTTGGCGACGGTGCTGATCTTCATCGGCTGCACTGGCAAGAGCGCGCAGATCCCGCTGTACACCTGGCTGCCAGACGCGATGGCAGGCCCCACGCCGGTCAGCGCGCTCATCCACGCGGCGACGATGGTGACCTCGGGCGTGTTCCTGTTGTCGCGCCTGAACTGGATCGTGACGGTGTCGTATGAGGCGATGATGGTCATCGCTTGGATCGGCGCGCTGACCGCGTTCTTCGCGGCGACGATCGCGGTGGTGCAGAACGACATCAAGAAGGTGCTGGCGTACTCGACCGTCTCGCAGCTGGGCTATATGTTCCTGGCGGTGGGCGTGGGCAGCTTTGACGGCGCCGTGTTCCACCTGATGACGCACGCGTTCTTCAAGGCGCTGCTGTTCCTTGGCTCGGGCAGCGTGATCCACGCGATGCACCACGAGCAGGACATCCGCAAGATGGGCGGGCTGCGCAAGTACATGCCGTTCACGGCGGGCACGTTCTTGGTGGGCTGCTTGGCGATCGCGGGCTTCCCGCTCACCAGCGGCTTCTTCTCCAAGGATCTGATCTTGTGGAAGGCCTTCAGCAACGTGCACGTGTTCAGCGTGCAGGACGCGGCCATCGGGCTAAACTACCTGACCACGACGCAGGCGAGCGCGCTCACGAGCGCGGGCCCTGTGGAGGTGAACACGCTCGCGATGATCACGAGCATGGGCGTGTTCGTGCTGGGCTTGCTGACGGCGGGGATGACGGCCTTCTACATGTTCCGTTTGTATTTCATGACGTTCGAGGGCGAGTGCCGCGCGGATGAGCACACCAAGGCGCACCTGCACGAGTCCCCCCCCGCGATGGTCATCCCGCTGGTGGTCCTGGCCGTGCTCGCCGTGCTCGGCGGCTGGACGGGCTGGCCCCACTTCATGGTGCCTGCGTCGATGCAGGACAAGATGTTGTTCTTCGAGCGCTGGTTCTCAGAGGTCTTCTACACCTCGTACCAGTACCGCATCGTGGGCCGCTTGGGCGACCATCCGTATGTGGCGGAGGCGATCTGCACCGCGGTGAGCGTGCTGGTGGGGCTGACAGGGATCGTGCTGGCGTACATGTTCTACATCAAGCGACCGGAGCTGGCGACGCGCGCCCGCGAGGCGTTGGACAAGCCGCATGAGGTCGTGGATAACAAGTACTATGTGGATGAGGGCTACGACTGGGCGTTCGTGCAGGGCTCGATCAAGAGCGGCAAGCTGATGACGTTCTTCGATCAGCACATCCTGGACGGCGTGCTGGTCAACGGCGTGGCCGCGACGATGGCGACGCTTGGGCGCGGCCTGCGCAACCTGCAGAGCGGCGACGTGCAGCGCTACGCGACCTACCTGACGGCGGCCGTGGTGCTGGCGCTGGTGGCGATCTTTATGATGACGTGAGCGCGCGCTGTGGGGCCTGGCAGGTGTCAGGCCTGCGCAGCGTGCGTTCGGGTGAGACTCTACGGTTCAAGCAACCCAAGCTGGTGCGATACACATGATCGAGCTGCTGACCACAATCATGACGCTGGCTGCCGGGCTGACGCCAAGCGGCACGTTCCCCTGGCTGTCGGTGGTGACGTTCGGCCCCTTGATCGGGGTGCTGGCGTTGTTGCTGATGCCGCGCGAGCAAGAGCATGCGCTGCGCACGGTGGCGCTGATCACGACCCTGGTGGTCTTCGCGATCAGCTTCGGGGTGATGGGGTTCTTTGATCCGCAGACGCTGATGGCGTCGGGGCAGGCCTTCACGTTCCAGCTGCAGGAGGGCCCCGTCGAGTGGATCCCGCTGCTGGGCGTGAGCTACGCGCTGGGCGTGGACGGCTTCAGCCTGTGGCTGGTCATGCTGACCACGTTCCTGATGCCGATCGTGATCTTGTCGACCTACTCCGGTGTGGATCACCACATCAAGGAGTACATGATCTGCCTGCTGCTGTTGGAGACGGCGATGCTCGGCGCGCTGGTCGCGCTGGACGTCTTCTTGTTCTACATCTTCTGGGAGATGATGCTCATCCCGATGTACTTCGTCATCGGGATCTGGGGCGGCGAGGACAGGATCAAGGCGGCGGTGAAGTTCTTCATCTATACGCTGGTCGGCTCGCTGCTGATGTTGGTCGCCATCTTGTATGTCTACTTCAAGGTGGGGGCGCAGACGGGCGCGTACAGCTTCCTGTTCTCGGATCTCATCGCCGTGCAGCTGAGCGGGAGCGAGCAGACCTGGCTGTTCTTGGCGTTCTTCCTGGCGTTCGCGATCAAGGTGCCGCTGTTCCCGTTCCACACGTGGTTGCCGCTTGCGCACGTGCAGGCGCCGACGCAAGGCTCGGTGGTGCTGGCGGGCGTGATGCTGAAGATGGGCACCTACGGCATGCTGCGCTACGCGTTCCCGATGTTCCCCGACGCGCTCAAGACCTTCGCGCCGTTTATCGCGGTGCTGAGCGTCATTGGCATCGTGTACGGCGCGCTGGTGGCGATGGTGCAGCCTGACATCAAGAAGATCGTGGCGTACAGCTCGGTCAGCCACTTGGGCTTCTGCGTGCTGGGCCTCATCGCGATGACGCCAGCGGCGCTGCAAGGTGGCCTGTTCATCATGTTGGCGCATGGCATCGCCACGGGCGGCCTCTTCCTATGCGTGGGCATCCTGTATGAGCGCCGTCACACGAAGAAGATCTCGGAGTTTGGCGGTGTGGCGAAGTCCATGCCGGTGTTCTCGGCGCTGTTCATGACGATCGTGTTCGCGTCAGTGGGCTTGCCTGGGCTCAACGGCTTCGTGGGCGAGTTCTTGGTGCTGATCGGCGCCTCCAAGAGCCACTTCCTGTACTTCTTCGACTCGCCGTTCGCGGCGCAGAAGATGCCCGTGGAGGGCTCGGATCGCCTGCGCTGGATGTGGGCGAAGGCCGAGACGTGGCCGCTGCCTGACGCGGCGCAAGCTGGCCCTGAGATCACGGCGATCCTCATTACGGCGGTGGCATCTTTGGGCGTGATCTTCGCGGCAGCCTATCTGCTGTGGATGTGGCGTCGCGTGATGTTCGGCCCGCTGGTGAAGGAGGAGAACAAGCAGCTCAAGGATCTCAACGCGCGTGAGCTGCTGGTGTTGGTGCCGATCGTGCTGATGGCGATCTTCATGGGCGTCTTCCCTAACTTCTTCCTGAGCCGCATGGAGCCCTCGGTGCATCAGTTCCTGACGTACATGTCCCAGAACGTGAAGGCGCACGAGGGTCGCGTGGTGCGCGTGGAGTCGATGAACCCCGACGCGCTGCCGCAGGGGCCGATGTTCGGGCACGATGACGACGAGGCCAAGCGCTGAGCGCTGAGGTTGTACGAGAGACGCCCCCTTACGATCCATGAGCGAGTCAGGCGCCGCCCAAGCGGCGCCCTCACGACAAAGAGCGAGCGATGTTGTTCAACGCAGGTGTGACCACGATGATGAGCGTGATGGGGATGCTGACCCCGCCCTCGGGTGTCGAGTATATGGCGATCATACCAGGCGCGATCGTCGCGATCCTGTCGCTGGTGCTGATCCTCGTCGACGCGTTCCACCGGCCGGGCACGCGCCGCGACTACCTCGCGCATGTGAGCGTGGTGGGCTTGGCGTTGGCGCTGGCGAGCACGTATGTGCTGTGGGACAACACCCTAGAGGCGCCGACCTTCCACGGCATGTTGTACCTGGACAAGTTCAGCCTCGCGTTCGCGGCGCTCGCTTGCATCTCAGGCGCGCTGTCACTGCTCCAGGTGCCCTCATACTTGCGCGCGCATCGGATGGATCGCGGCGAGTTTTATATGCTGGTGTTGTTCAGCGTGGTGGGCACGATCTTCATGGCCAGCGCCGCTGATCTGCTGACCATCTTCTTGGCGCTGGAGGTCATGTCGATCCCGGTCTACTGCCTGGCGGGCTTCATGCGTCGCGACGAGCGTAGCGCGGAGGCGGCCATGAAGTACTTCATCTTGGGCGCGTTCAGCGCGGCCATCATGCTCTACGGCATGGCGCTCATCTACGGCATCACGGGCACCACGAACCTTGAGATCATCGGCCTGAACATCGCCTCCATCGTGCGCGATCCTGCGGCAGCGGCCGCATCGGGCTACATGCTCGCGCTTGGCGTGCTGCTGGTGGTGAGCGGCTTCGCGTTCAAGATCGCCGCAGCGCCGTTCCACTCAGGCATGCCTGACATCTACACGGGCAGCCCAAGCCCTGCGGTGGGCTTCATGTCCACGGCGGTCAAGGCGGGCGCGTTCGCGGCGATGATCCGCGTGCTCTTCATCGCCTTCGACCATGAGCTGCTGCGCGGCGGCTTCTTCGGCGTGGGCTGGGTGGACGTCACCTTCTTCCTGGCCATGGCCAGCATGGTGCTCGGCAACGTGGTCGCCATCATGCAGACCAACGTCAAGCGCATGCTCGCTTACTCCAGCATCGCGCACGCGGGTTATATCCTCATCGGCGTCACCGCAGCGGGCGCGCGCCCGGAGTTCTTTTTGTTCAATGATGCGGTGATCTTCTACCTGGTGACCTACACCTTCGGCAGCATCGGCGCGTTTGGCGTGCTGAGCTACCTGGGCCGCAACGGCGCGACCGTCGAGACCTACGAGGATCTGGCGGGCTTGGGCCTGAAGTACCCGCTGCTGGGCGCAGCGATGGGCGTCTTCATGTTCTCCAGCGCGGGTATCCCCCCTACGGCGGGCTTCGTGGCCAAGTTCTACATCTTCCGCGCGACCATTGAGGCAGGCGTCGCCACCGGTGACAACGCCTTCATCACGCTGGCGGTGGTCGGCCTGCTCAGCAGCACCGCGGGCGCTTACTACTACCTGCGCGTGCTGGTGGCGATGTTCATGAGCAAGCCTCACCCCACCAAGTCCTTTGAGGCCACGGGCGACCGCAGCGCGAGCATGTCGCTGGCCATCTGCGCCGTCATGTCCTTGGGCCTCGGCATCATGCCCGGCCTGGCCTTGGACCTGGCGCGCCAGAGCATCGTCGACTTCCAGGGCACGCCCGCTGCGGTGCGCGCGATCCAGAAGCAGGGCGCCGATCAGCTCGATGCCATGCACCTGAAGTCCGCGCAGGGCGCCGAGCCCGCGCCGGCCGCGGGCGACGCGGCGGCGGCGGCGGCGGCGGCGCCGCCGCCGGGCCGAGCGCGCAGCCTCCAAAGGCGCGAACGCGAGCGG
>CAYXWB010000099.1:0-15595 GCA_964468515.1 uncultured Bradymonadales bacterium
AGCTCCCCCCTGATCAGCGCCCCGTGACCCCGGCGACTGACGTCTACAGCTTCGCTATGGTGACGCTGACCGCGCTGACCGGCGCGCCGACGCCTCAGAACCTCGAGCTGCTGGCGCAAGACAAGAAGAACAAGACGCTTGTGGAGGCGCTGCGCGCCGCCTTTGTGCAAGATCCTACCCAGCGCGCGCTCGCCACCGATGACATCGTCAAGGCCCTGCAAGGCGGCCTTGACAAGCGCGTCTTGATCGGCGGCGGCGTGGGCGTCTTGGTGTTGCTCATCATCGCGATGATGGCGGGCGCTCCCTCCAAGCCCAAGCCCAAGTCCTTCATCCCTGAGGCGGCGCCCGCCATCGATCCGCTCCAGATGACGATCAAGAAAGTGTCTAGCGATCAGATCGTCGACGATCCTCGCCTCAAGATTGAGACGAGCTATCAGCTCAACCCCTCCTCAGAGGAGGCGCTGGCAGGCGACGCCACGTCCCCCACAGAGGAAGAGCTGGCTGCCGCAGATGAGGCGCGCGCCCAAGCCAAGCGCCTCCTCGAAGATGCCCAGAATCTCAAGGGCAGCGCGCGCTTAGAGAAGCACCGTCAGGCGCTGCAGAAGCTCGCTGAGGCGACGCAAAAACAAAGAGAGATCCAACCCGCCGATCGCGCGTTAATGGCTCAAATCCTCGAGGATCGTGAGGCGCGCTCGGAGCTTGAAGCGCAGCTCAAGCTCTTGGAAGAGAAGCTCGCCAAGAAGACCATGAGCGGGTCCACGCACACTTACAGCAAGCTGCGTCGCACCTACCCCTCCCCTCCCACCAACGCGTTCTTTGAGCGTTATGATAAGGCGAGCGTTGAGGTCATCAACACCCCCAACGAATAAGCCCCAAGGAGCAGCAGATGAGCAAGCAAGCCCTCGCCGCCCTAGCGCTGATCACCCTCACGCTCAACGCGTGTGGCGGTGATGACGAGCAGGCGGAGGTCCCTCAAGTGGGCCAGTTCCCGCTCACGGTCACCGTCCTCAATGAGCGCGGCGAGGGTGTGCCACGCGCGCCTGTTATCCTGGATGAGAAGCCCATCGGGATGACCGACAAGGACGGCGTGTTCAAAGCGCTGCTCACGGAGCAGCCTGGCACAGCCATCCTGTTAGAGATTGGTCAGCTTGATGGCTATGGCTTTAAGCCCGGCGCTAACATCAAGCAAGAAGTGCTCAGCATCAAGCCCACCCTCGACAACAAAGGGCTTGAGACCATGCCCGTGACCTTCAAGCTTGAGGTCGCCTCGACCGAGGTCGAATACTTGCTCTGGGTTCACGCCAGCTGCGGCGACAAGGCGCATGCGTGTCAAGGGCTAGACGTCATGCTCGATGATGAGGTGGTGGCCACCACGGACGCGATGGGTCGCGCGCATCTGACGATGACCACCAACCCGCACCAAGAGCACACGGTCGAGCTCAAGACACCTCGCTTTAAGCCTGAGGAGGAGGGATCGATCGGGCTGACCCCGCGCGATCCCAAGTACACGCTCAAGCTAGGCAATAAAGCCCAGGCCTATATGATCGAGGCCAGCTTTGAGGTCGAGGAGGCCACTAAGCCCAAGCGCAAGGTCTCTCGCCCCACCTCAAACAAGCGCAACGTGGTCAAACGCGCCGCGCCCAAGAAGGCCGCGCCCAAGAAGGCCGCGCCCCCCAAGAAGGGTCGCCCCGCTGAGATCTCGATCTTCTGACCGACTCATCGCAGCCCGAGGCGCGCTTAAAGCGCGCCTCGGGCGCGTCCCCTCTGGCTCCACCTAGGCACGCTATGACCACGCCCCCGGGCGAGACGCTCCAAGACAGCTTCGACCGCACCGTGCGCTACCTGCGCATCTCTGTGACCGAGCGATGTAACCTGCGCTGTGTCTACTGCATGCCCGCTGAGGGCGATCCCTTCGCCGCTCGCCCCGAGCTGCTGACCTTTGATGAGATCGTGACGCTGACGCGCGTGTTCGCCGCGCGCGGCGTGCGCAAGGTGCGGCTCACCGGCGGTGAGCCGCTGGTGCGTGGTGGGCTCCCCGAGCTCGTCGCGGCGTTGAAGCAGCTCCCAGGGATCACGCATGTGGCGATGACCACCAACGCCGCCTTGCTCGCGCGCCACGCTCAGGCGCTGGCGCAGGCGGGGCTCGACAGCGTCAACATCAGCCTCGACAGCTTACGCGCCGATAGATTCAAACAGATGACGCGCGTGGGTGAGCTCAGGCAAGTGATCGCTGGGATCGACGCAGCGCGCGTCGCGGGTATCCCGCAGCGCAAGCTCAACGCGGTCGTCATGCGCGGCTTCAATGAGGATGAGCTGGAGGCGCTGGTGCTCTTCGCCGCCTCGCAAGGCGCGGTGATGCGCTTCATTGAGTTTATGCCCATCGGCGCGCAGACGATCTGGGGCAGCAGCGGCGCGCTCACCTGCCTGCCCGCCCAGGCGATGCGCGATGCGCTCGCGTCACGGTGGGCGTTGTCACCTGAGCCCTGCGCGCAAGACGCGGGCCCCGCGAGGCAGTGGCGACTGCGCGGTGAGGGGCTGCCCCCCGAAGGGCAAGTGGTCGGCTTTATCGCCGCGGTCACGGAGTGCTTCTGCGCAGACTGCAACCGCTTGAGGTTGACCGCCACGGGGGGCTTGCGCGCCTGCTTGGCCGACGATCATGAGCAGCAGCTGCGCGACCTGTTGCGCTCGCCAGAGCACCCCATCGTGCAGCGCGCGCGCCTTGATGAGGCGATTGACCGGGCGCTGTTTGGCAAGCGCGAGCGCCACGCGTTTGACCTCGACGCGGGCGGCGTCACGCTCACGCCGATGAACGCGATCGGCGGCTGAGGATGCGCCAACGCGCCGGTTTGTCTTTCAGCCCATGGCGAGTTGGGGTATGACAAAGGCCAGGCCTTGAGGCGGCGACGCCCTGCGTCGTGACTTTGTCAGAAATGCATGTGAAAATCAGCGCGTTACACCGTCGCCTTGTCAGCTCGGTCAGAACCGCTACCCCCCTCTTGCCGCTGGTGAACATCATGAGCGAGCGACACGTCGCAGCTGAGATTGAGGAGCTTGAGGACTATGAGGCCCATGGCGAGCCCGCGCGCGGGTTCGGCTGGGGTTGGCTCGTCTTCGCGATGCTGGCCCTAGGAGCCGTCGGCTACATCATGTTTGATGGCTCCGAGTCGGAGACCTACTTCTATGAGGTTGATCAGGCGGTCGCGCGCGGTGAGGGCATCGTAGCCAAGACGATCCGCATTAAGGGCAACGTTGAGGCGGGCTCCATCGTAGGCCAAGATGGCGAGCTTGGGCGCACCTTCCGGCTCGCCGCTAAGGGCAAGTCCATGACCGTCATCTATGATAAGGCGCTGCCCGACACCTTCCAAGAAGGGCAAGAGGTCGTCGCGCAGGGCGTCATCCGCGACGACCTGACGATGCTCGCCGAGGAGGTCGTGGTCAAGTGCCCGAGCCGCTATGAAGGCGAAGCCCCCACGGCGATGAGCGGCCAACGCCCCGTTGAGCAGACGCCTAACCTGCCCGTCGTGCAGTGATCGATGGCGCTTAAACGCGCCGCGTGTCTCAACGCGGCGCGCCTCTCCCCTCCCCATCCTCGTGTAAGAAGGTCCTCGCCATGAAGAGCATCGGGAGCTTCGCGCTCTATTTCGCGCTCTACGCCAGCTTGATCGGTGTCGCGATCAGCGCGGTCGCAGGCAAGACAGGGCTCGCCCGGTTCGTGACGGCGAGCAGGTTCTCAGCCTACACCGCCTTTGGCGCGGTCGCGTTGGCCTCCTCCGTGCTGTTCCACGCGCTGCTGACGCATGACTTCAGCATCCAATATGTCGCCGCGTTCTCTGATCAGAGCATGCCGCTGTTCTATCTGATGGGCGCGTTCTGGGGAGGTCAAGCTGGCAGCTTGTTATTCTGGACAAGCGTCGTCGCGTGCTGGACCGCCATGTGCGTCTACATCCACCGCAAGACCTATCAAGACTTCATGCCTTGGGTGACCGCGGTCTGCCTGACCGTGCTCTCCGGGCTCCTGCTCATCCTCGTGTTCGGCTCCAACCCCTTTGAAGGCTATGGGATCATTGATGATCCGATCAAGGGCAAGGGGCTCAACCCGCTCTTACAGACGCCTAAGATGGTGATGCACCCGCCCTCGCTGCTGGCAGGGCTGGCCACGATGACCATCCCCTACGCCTTCGCCATGGCCGCGCTCATCACGGGCAACCTGTCCAACGCGTGGGTCAAGGTCGCGCGCCGCTGGATCTTGGTGCCGTGGGTGTTCCTGTCAGTGGGTAACATGTTGGGCGGGATGTGGGCCTATGAGGAGCTAGGGTGGGGCGGCTATTGGGCGTGGGATCCTGTGGAGAACGCCGCGTTCTTGCCCTGGCTGATGACCTCCGCGCTCATCCACTCGATCATGATCCAGGAGCGGCGCGGGATGCTCAAGCGCTGGAACATCGGCCTGATGATCGCCAGCTTCACCCTCACCATCTTTGGCACTTACATCACCCGCAGCGGGCTGATTCAGTCCGTCCACTCCTTCGCACAGAGCGAGATCGGCGACTACTTCTTGGTCTTGCTGGTCAGCGTGGCCGTGATCAGCACCGCCATGTTCGCGTGGCGCTGGGGCGCGCTCAAGGTGGAGAAGCGTCTGGACAGCCCCGCCAGCCGCGAGGCCGCGTTCATCCTCAACAACTGGCTGCTCGTCACCATGACCGTCGTGGTCCTCTTTGGCACCATGTGGCCCAAGATCAAGGAGGGCCTGTTCGGTCAAGAAGTGGCGATTGGGCCGCCCTGGTTTAACCGCTGGATGGTCCCGCTCGGCATCCTGCTGCTGCTGCTGATGGGCGTGGGCACGATCATCCCCTGGCGCAAGACCACATGGCAGAGCTTCAAGCAGCAGTTCATCGGCCCCATCCTCGCCACGCTCGCCATCAGCGCGCCTACGCTGGCGATCTATTGGTATGGGCGCGGCCAAGCGCTCGGCGTCATCCCCACCCCGCTTGAAGGCGCCTACGCCATCATCACCTATGTGCTGGTCGTGTTCAGCGTCTGCGTCATGATCGCTGATGTCGCGCGCGCCGTGCGCGCGCGGCGCAAGAAGAGCGAGGAGAGCGTCGGGCTCGCGCTCATGACGCTGTTTCAAAAGCAGCGCCGCCGCTACGGCGGCTACATTGTCCACCTCGGCATCGTGTGCGCCTATCTCGCGTTCGCGGGCAACGCCCTCAAGATCGAGCGCGATGTCTCCATGGTGCGCGGTGAGTCCATCGTGATCGGCGATTACACCCTGCGCTACGATGGCCTGAGCGAGCAGACCTCCAGCGACAAGCTCCTCGTGATCGCCACCATGCCGGTCATGCGCGACGGCCAACATCTCTATGACCTCCACCCTGGCAAGGCGATCTTCCACGCCAGCCCCAACATGCCCACCAGCGAGATCGACATCAAGACCTCCCCGCTTGAAGACCTCTACGTCGCGCTCGTCAACTACGACCCTCAAGGTCAGAGCGCCGCGTTCAAGATCTTCGTCGCGCCGTTCACCTGGTGGTTCTGGCTCGGCGGCACCATCGTGCTGTTAGGCACCATCTTGTGCCTGTGGCCACGGCGCGAGGAGCTGGAGTCGCTGCGCCCTGGGACCATCACCTGGATGGGTCACACCGCAGGCCTGCTCACCTTGCTCGCGCTCGCGTGCGCGCCGCTCGCGCTCTGGACTGCTGAGACCTATACCGGCTGGAGCGCCCCCCATCAGCGCCTGCTGCGCGTTGCACCTGAGCCGCTGAGCGCGCCACCCTCGGATGAGGCGGCGCCCCTCACGGAGCGCGCCATCGACGCTCCCGCCACGCAGCGAGGCGCCTGATGACCCTCTTGCTGATCGCGGTGAGCGCGCTGTTCACTGTGCTGATGACCTATCGTCTCGGCGCCCTCTTGCTCACAGGCAGCGCTCATATCCTGCACGACGCCACGCTTGATGACGACCTGCGTCAGGTCGAGGAGCTGGTCGCGCGCAAAACCCTCGTGCGTGATGCGCTCCAAGAAATCGACCTCGATCTCGAGCTTGAGAAGATCTCACCAGAGGATCACGCGCAGCTCAAGCGCCGCTATGAGCATCAAGCCATCGCCATCATGCGTCGCCTCGACGCGATTCATGGGGGGCGCGGCTGGGAGGCATCGATTGACGCCGAGCTGAGCGCGCGACTGGCGCGCCCGATGCCCACGGAGGCCGCGCTCGGCGTCGAGGATGTGCTCAGCGTTGAGGCCAAGCCCGACATCGCGCCTGCGCCAGTCGCCGCTGAGCCAGCTGCGCTCGCGCTCGTCGCTTGCCCCAGCTGTGAGAAGCTGATGGAGCCGCAGGCCCGCTTCTGTAGCCAGTGTGGTACGACCATGCCCGCCCTTGTCGCCCCCCCTGAGGCGCACCATGCGCCACGCACCGAGGTCAGCTGATGCGTCGCTCCCTCGCCATCGCTCTGCTCCTGCTCACCGCAATCAGCACCGCTCACGTCGCGCTGGCGCAGCAGCCACCCGCGCCGCCTCAGGCCGAACAGGCCGCGCCGGGCGACGCCTTAGTCGAGGAGGGTCAGAGCTTCAGCGTCACCGTGCAAGTGCAGCGCTCGGGCCAGCCCGCCGCCCTTGAAGAGACGGTCGTCTTCTTACGCGCTGCGCGCCCCAAAGGCCCCTTTGAGCCGACCGATCCCGCCCCTGAGCAGGAGTGGACTGGCCTCACCGACGCCCAAGGGATCGCACGCTTTGAGGGCATCCCCGCCGATCTGGCGACGCGCGGCTTGCGCCTGCACGCGCTGGTGATGGACGCTCAAGAGGCCTTCAAGAGCGCGCCCGCTATCCCCACCGCTGAGCTGCGCCTGAGCGTGCCCATCTTCGCGCGCACGGGTGACCTCGCGACGCTGCGCGTCGGCGCCTTGCGGACCTTTATTGAGCCGTGGGAAGACTTCCTCGTCTTCAGCCAGAACTGGACGCTGGTCGTCAGCGGCGATCGCGCCCTCGACACCTCGCTGCTCACAGGGGAGGCTTACGCCAAGGGGCTGCCGCTGGAGCTGCCCGTGAAGGCCCAAGGCATCAACGTCTTCGGCGCTGGGGAGCATCAGGTCATCAACAGCACGGTCTACTGGCGCGGCGTCCTCAAGCCTGGCGAGCCGGTCAACCTCCAGCTGCGCTTCTCCGTGCCCGCCAAGCAAGACACCCTCATCTATGAGCAGCGCCTCGACTACCCGGCCCAGCAGGTCGACGTGCTCGTGCCGCTGGAGACCCCGCATAAGAAGGTGCCCCGGCTCAACAAGCTAGAGCTCGCAGGGATCGGATTTAAGTCAGAGGCTCGGCAAGAAATCCCAGGCCTTGGGCGACCGCTTGAGCTGCTCTACGCCCACCCCGACAACCCCAACCACGAGCTGAAGGCCGGTGAGTCCATCCAGCTGCGCCTGCGCGGGCTGCCCTTCGCTCCCCCACGCGGCCCCTGGATCGCTCTCGCCTTGGGTCTACTCGGCGCACTCGCTGTGCTCGCCTTCGCTGCCTTAGAGCGCCGCCGACAGCGACAAGGCGGCGACACGCGCGCGCGTCACGCGCTGCTCATGCGTGAGCGTGAGGCGCTGTTCGAGGCGCTGGCTGAGCTAGAGCGCGATCTCGCGCGAGGCGCTGTCTCCGCGCGCGACTATGAGCTGGAGTCTCTGCTGTTGCGTGAGCGCCTGGCGCTCATCCTCAAGAAGCTTGAGCCCGCGATTGAGACCGCTGAGACCGTATGAGACGCATCGTGCTGGAGCAAGTGTCGCGCGCCTATGGGCGCAGCTTCGCGCTGCATCGCGTCTCCATGACCTTAGAGGCAGGCACCCTCACCGCCTTGCTCGGCGCCAACGGCGCAGGTAAGACCACGCTGCTCAACATCCTCGCCACCTTAGAGCCGCCCTCCCAAGGACAGGTCTTCTATGATCGCAACCGCTGGGCGAGCTTCGCGAAGCGTGGTCGTCAACACGTCGGCTGGGTGAGCCACGACGCGCTGCTCTATGAGGACCTCTCAGGCCGTGAGAACCTGCGCTTCACCGCCAAGATGTACGGGCTCACTGACGCGGAGCGCCGCATCGACGCCTTACTAGAGCGCGTCGGGATGACCCACGCCGCCGAGCAGCGCGTGTTGACCTACTCACGTGGCATGGTGCAGCGCATGACCATCGCGCGCGCGCTGCTCCATGACCCCTCCCTCATCTTGCTAGACGAGCCCCTGACTGGCCTCGATCAGCGCGGACGCGCCGACATCATGGCCCTGTTCGACGAGCTTCGCAGCGCAGGGAAGCTGCTGGTCATGAGCACCCATGACCTCCATGCTCTCTGCGGCCACACCGATCAGCTCTGCATCCTCAAGGCGGGGCGCCTGATGCACTGCGCGCCCTCCCCTCTCAATGACAACGCGCTCTTGAGCGCTTATCAGGCCTACGCCTGAGCTGCTGGCGGAGCGACCTCTATGACCGTGTCGACGCTCTGGCGACAGACTGCCGCGATCTTGGGTAAGGATCTTCGCCGTGAGCTGCGCACGCGCGAGGTGACCACGACCACCGTGGCCTTCTCCGTGCTGCTGATGGTCATCTTCGCCTTCGGCTTCTACCGACGCGGCGAGGCGGCGGCGCATATCTTCCCGGGCGCGCTGTGGATCTCGATCTTGTTCGCGGGCACGCTCGCCATCGGGCGCACCTTTCAAGATGAGCGCGACTCAGGCTGCTTGCGCGCGCTCGCGCTGATCCCAGGCACGCGCCTGAGCCTCTACTTGGGTAAGCTGCTGCTCAACGTGAGCTTCATGATCACGTTCGAGCTAGCGCTCGTGCCGCTGCTGCTGCTGGCCTTTGATGTGCCGCTGGGCGGGCAGCTGCCCACCCTCACGCTGACGATCGCTGCAGGCACGCTAGGCTTCTCAGCGCTCGGCACGCTCGTCGCGGCGATGCTGGTGCATCACAGGCTGCGAGAGGTCCTGCTGCCGCTGCTGCTCTACCCGCTGCTGGTCCCGCTGCTGATCGGCGGCGTGCGCGTCGTGGTGCTGCTGCTACAGGCCCCCGACTCTGACGAGATCACCACCTGGCTTCATGTCATGCTCGCCATGGACCTCGCCTTCATGCTCGGCGGGCTGGCCTTGTTCCAGTGGGTGCTTGAAGCCATCGAGTGATGGCGCTCAAGTGCTGCCATTGTTCCCTTTGATCATGACATAGACGAGCACCCCAATGAGCACGAGCATGATCAGGATGATGAGGGGGTTGAGGCCCGCCTTCTTGTGCTTCTGCTTATGCTCAGCGATGAGCTGCTGTTGGCGCGCTTGAGGGGTCTGATCATCCGCTGGCCGCAACGCACGTTTGCCTGATGAGGGGCGCGCCTTTTGTTGGTTATCCTCATCTTGCCGCTCATACCCTGAGCGCTTGGCGACCCGCTGCCCTTCGACGGCTGGGGACTTTGTGCCATCAGGGTTGAGCGTCGTCAGCTCCTCATGCCCCTCATCCATGCGCCCCTGAATCGTTGAGCCGAAGACCTTGACCAGCCCTAAGATGAGCAAGCCCACGAGCAGCAGCCCGATCAAATACTCAAGCACGGTCGCGCCGCGCGGTTGGCACAGGCGCCTCAACAGGGAGCACGACATGGCTGCACCTCATCACGACGACGAGAGGCGCGCAGGCGCGCCTCTGACATAAAACTTGCTCATGCGCGCGTTGTCGGCGCTCAGCGTGAGCCCCGACAGAACGTCTGCACCGCAGGTGCGGACTCCTCATCATCAGCGAACTGCGAGCAGAGCTCAAGCAGCTGAGCTTGTCGCTTTCGCTCCTGTAAGAAGCGCAACAGGGGGGTCAAAGTCGACACCCCTGGGGAGAGCTGAAGCGCCGTACGAAGCCACACCTCGGCTTGCGCCTCATCACCGCGCAGCTCATGCGCGCGCGCCATCAGGGCCGCATCTTCCGCGTTCACCATGTCTTTGGGGATCGCGCTCATCGCCTCAATCGCCGCGCTGGGCTCCTTGAGCGCGAGCGCACGCCGCGCCTCAGCGCGCGCGCGCTGGGTCGGGGAGCTGGGCTCAGCCTCGCGCGTGAGGCTCGGCGCAGGTAAGGTCCCACCCGCGTCCACCCTCACCTCGCGCCGCGCCGTATCAGCAGGCTCACCTGAGAAGATGGGCTCGACGCTCGCCTGCGCCTTAGCATCCAAGCGCGCCAAGACCTCAGGATCGTCTTGAAAGGCCTCCCGCAGCGCGCCGCGCTTGCTCGCGAGCTCGGGTCGATACGGCTTCCCACACGCGAGTGACTCCGCGCTGTGTTGATTCGAGAGCTCGCGCATGCGCATATCCACGGTGCGCTGCGGCGTGGGGCTCATCATCTTGATGTAACATTTATAGAAGCCGAGCGCGCGCTCAGGTCGCCGCAGGTGGCGATCATAGAGCAGCCCCAGGTTCACATAAGGGTTGGGGTCTTTTGGGTTGAGCTGCTGCGCGACGAGCAGATACGACTCAGCATCAAGCGCATCACCTGCGTACATCAGCGCCACACCCAGGTTGTTATAGATCGGCTGAGGCTCAATGCCAGGATCGTTGAGCAGCACTTGCAGCACGCGCACGGCGCTGCTGTAGTTGCTCGTCTGAATGTAGAGCTCCGCGAGCGCGCGCGCGACCTCGGAGCCGCCGCCATAGCGCAGCGCGCGGCTATAGTGACGCTCCGCCGCTGCGAAGCTGCCCACACGCGTCGCCGCGACGGCGGCGCGGTAATAGACCTGCGGATCACGCGTCTGCCCTTGATCAATCCCCTGCTCATAGAGCGTGAGCGCCTCCTCGTAGCGTCCTTGCTCAAAGGCGTGATCGCCGCGATCGACGCTCGTGAGGCAGCCTGAGAGTAAGAGCATCACGCTGCTGATGAGACCACATCGCCTCATCAGCAGGCGAGGCGTGTGGCGGGGCTGAGCACGCGCGGACGTCACACAGACATGCACTGCTCAACGCCTCCCAGAAGGATAGACGCCCGTTGAGCGCATGTTCACCTCTTCTTGCGCCGCAAACTTGTACTCACGCGAGGTCTTGTCCGGGAAGTAGCTCTTGAGCGCCATCAGCGCGTCGGCCATCTCTCGATACATCTTGCGCTGCTTGCTACGGAAGTAGACCACCTTGTAGTTGCGGAAGACCGCATCCAGCTCTGCGCGCGAGGCGGCCTCTTTGGCCTCCAGCTGGTTCATATCAGCGGGGACCGGCGCGTTCACCTTCGCCAAGTACACCTTCGACTCATAGAGCTTACGCCACCCATCAAACAGGTTGGTGACGTTGGCATCTTTCTTGAGGATCATCTCTAAGCCGACCTTATAGGCGTCACGCGCGCGCGCGATACAATCCTCCTCTCCCACGCAGCTGACGATCACCTCGACAGGCGGCGCATCTTGAAGGTTCTCACCCGTGGCAACCCCCGAACCGCTGTCCCCCGGGCCGCTGAGGAAGAGATACGCCATGCCTGCTAGCGCGATGACCACGGCGACGATGAGCAGCGGGTTCGTCTTCTGATCGGTCTTCTGCTCAGCGCGCTGCATCCGCTCGAAGTCCGACACCTGACGTGCGCCTGCCGTATCGACCTGGGCCTCATCGCTTGAGGCGATCTCATCCCACACCGTCCCGGCTCCGATGGAGTTCTTGGCCTTTGGCTTCGCGGGCGGCTCCACCCCGCCAAAGCCTCCCGCAGCGCCGAACCCACCTGATGCAGGTGCTTGAGCGCCGAACCCACCTGATGCAGGTGCTTGAGCGCCGAAACCTCCGCTGGGCGTGCTCGGCCCAAAGCCACCAGCGCCAGCCCCTGCCATCCCCCCTGAGGCCCCAAAGCTGCCCCCTGCGCTCGCCCCATAGCCGCCCAGCGGGGGCGCGGACGCCGCTGCCGCCTGGCTCGCTCGAAACGTGAAGGAGAACTGCCCCATGTGGATCACGTTCCCATCACGTAACACCACGTCACCGCTGACCTGATTGCCATCCACAGCGGTCAACCCACCTCGCGACAACACACGCAAGACGTAGCCCTGCGGAGGCGCATACAGGATCGAGGCGTGCTGCCTCGACACGGTGGGGTGGTCGAGGACAAAGTCCACGCTCTTATCTCGCCCAAAGGTCACCGAGCTGCGGTTCTCAAAGGGATACTGCGCGCGGCTTCCATTTTGATCGTACTCAAGCCAGAAGGAGGCCATTGATTTCGCCTGCATCAAGTGCGGAGTTACCAGAGCGCCTCAACGCGCCTAGGCGCGTTGACGCTTGCGACAGTTCACCGT
Source organism: uncultured Bradymonadales bacterium (assembly GCA_964468515.1). Lineage (GTDB taxonomy): Bacteria > Myxococcota_A > Bradymonadia > Bradymonadales > Bradymonadaceae > CAYXWB01. The sequence continues at coordinate 12,244 of CAYXWB010000099.1, forward strand.
TTAGACCCCTTGGGTCTTAATCTTCAAGACCATCGAGCCGATGATGATCACCATCACTGAGCCAAAGACGAAGAGCAACGGGAAGAGGATCTTCACGGCGGCCTGGCTGGCCGCCTTCTCCACCCGCTGGGTGCGCTTGTTGCGGATGGTCGAGACCTGAATCTCAAGCACCTGCGCCAGCGGTGTGCCTCGACGCTCTGACTGCAAGATCGCGCCCACCAGCGACTTCAAATACTCTGAGCGCACCCGCTCACACAGGTTGATCAGCGCGTCAGAGCGCGACGTGCCCACGCGCATCTCCTGCAACACCACGCCCAGCTCTTGCATGATCGGATCATCGGGGCGCTGCTCTAAGCCGCTCGCCACCACGCGATCCAGCGCCGTCATAAAGTCCAGACCCGCTCGCATTGACAGCACGAGCAGATCGATGGCGAACGGCAGCCGTCGATCGATCTCTAGCAAGCGCGCTTGCGTCACCCCATCAAGCTGCATGTAAGGCAGCGACACGCCCCCTAAGGCGAAGATGAAGCACACAGGCAGGTTCGGGAAGCCCGAGATCATCCACGTCATGAACACGAACGAGCAGAAGGTCAGCACCGCTGAGACACAGCACGCGCCCCAAAACTCATTCGGCGTCAGCGCTCCCCAATACCCAGAGCGCACAAGCTTCTCTCGCAGCTCAGCGCGCGAGGCGTCAGGATCGAAGGAGCCGATCTTGGGCAAGTGGCGAAAGTGATGCGCGAAGATCTTGATCATCGGCAACAGCAACGCGTAGAGCCCGTTCTCCTCTAGCAGCTGCTTACGCTTGGTGAGGCGATATCCAAAGATATCCTCCTCCTCCACCTCGTCCGGCACGAAGCCATAGATGAACAGCGCGCCTGATAAGAAGGCGAGCCCCGCGCACATGAGCACGAACGGCAACGTATAGGATGTTAAATCAGGCATGACTCCCACTCCCGTTCGCACATCACGCCGCGTGATGTGCCCTCACCACTTCCTCAGACGTCGATCCGGATCACCTTCAGGATCAGCGCCACGCCGATCACATCGAGCACGAGCGCGATGGTCAGCACAAGATATCCCATCACCGTGTTAAACAGCGGGCGAATCAGCGACGGATCCATCAGGTAGAACACCCCACACAGCGCCCACGGGGCGGAGCCCATCACCCACGCCTGCATCTTGCCTTGCGAGGTCTGCGTGTCGATGACCCGCTCCAATCGGTAGCTCTCGCGCACCGTTGACGCGATATCATCCAAGATCTTCGGGATGTTGCCGCCCACCGTGCGGCCGATGAGCAGCGCGGAGACGGCCAGCTGCAGGTTGCGCGAGGGCATGCGCACTTGCATGTTGATCAGCGCCTGATCCAGCGGCGTCCCCAGCTTGTACTCTCGCAACATCATCGCCAGCTCCTGCGAGATTGGCGCGCCCATCGCGTTACACACGTCTTGGATCGCCTCCGGCAGCGACGGGTTCGCCTTGAAGCTGTTTGACATGTACATCATCGCCTCCTCCACCTGCTCGTCGATCGCCGTGATGCGCTTGCCCCACATGCGATCAAGCCAGATGCTCGGGACGAACACCCCCGCCAAGCCCCCTAGGATAAAGGCCAATATCCATGAGTTCACCAAGAACCACATCATGATCACCGCGACGACGAAGAACGCCGCGTGCATCAACACGAACTCTTGAGGGCTCGTCCCCAAGAAAAGTCGCTTGAGCTTCTTGCCTACGAACTTCTCGTAGACACCTTTCTCTTGCGCTAGACGGCCCGCGAACCACTCGCCGCTCCCGTAAATCGCGAGCGTACACGCTGCGAAGCCTAGGAGGATGGCGAGGATCACATAGGAATTTTCCATGAGCGGCTCCCTTAACTCCCTGCATCAGCAGGCCGCTTGGCGGCTCCGAATGCCTCTCGCGTGAATCTCACCGCTGCACTCTAACATCCCCATCTGCTCGCGTCATCTCTCTGCTTTATATTTCCCCCACAAAGCGACGAGGCGCGCCCTCTGCAGGGCGCGCCTCGTCGTTGGCACAACCTCATCTTTTTGCTCAGAAAAAATCGTCCGCTGGCGCCAAGCCCATGATCAAAAACTCGTTTAAGAAGCTCGGCAGGTAGCCGGTCGCCATGTGGTAGCCGACCACCTTGTTGCGCTCATCCATCCCCGTCTGCTTGTAGATGAAGATGTCTTCAATCCGCACGAAGCCATCATCGTCGATCCCCACCACCTCGGAGATATAGCTGATGCGGCGAGAGCCATCGCTGAAGCGGCTCTGCTGCACGATGATGTTCACCGAGTTGGCCAGCTGCTCTCGGATCGCTCGCGTCGGCAGCTCCATCCCGCTCATCAACACCAGCGTCTCTAAGCGCGAGATCGCCTCGATCGGGCTGTTCGAGTGGACCGTCGTCATCGAGCCATCGTGACCCGTGTTCATCGCCTGCAACATGTCGAGCGCCTCTCCGCCACGGCACTCTCCCACCACGATGCGATCAGGGCGCATACGCAGCGCGTTCTTCACCAGATCCCGGATCGAGATCTCGCCCTTGCCCTCCAAGTTCGGCGGCTTCGTCTCCAAGCTCACCACGTGCTCTTGCTGCAGCTGCAGCTCGGCCGCATCCTCAATCGTCACCACGCGCTCTTGGGGGCCGATGAAGCTCGACATCACGTTGAGCAGCGTCGTCTTACCCGAGCCCGTGCCGCCAGAGATGATGATGTTCTTGCGCGAGCGCACCGCGCGCCCCAAGAACTTGGCCATGTCGATCGTCAGCGACTTGAACTTGATCAGATCCTCAATCGACAGTCGGCTCTCTGGGAACTTTCGGATCGTCACGCAGGGATCTTTCAACGCCAGCGGCGGGATGACCGCGTTGACGCGTGACCCATCGCTCAAGCGCGTGTCGACCAGCGGCGTTGACTCATCAATGCGACGGCCGCGCGGCACCACGATGCGCTCGATCACCATCAGCATCGACTTGTCATGATCGAAGAACCGATCTGTCAACACGATCTTGCCGTCGAGCTCGGCATAGATGTGCGCGCGATCCACGACCATCACCTCCGACACCTTCTTGTTACGCAACAGATCCTCGATCGGCCCCAGACCACAGACGTCGTCCATCAGCTCCTTGAAGACATCATCTCGCGTATAAGGCGGCGGGATCTCCCTGGACGTCGCCTCCAAGATCTCTCGCAGCTTCTGCGAGACCTGGCGCACCACGCGCGGGTTGGCGTAGTCCGTGATCTCGAACGTGTGCAAATCCAACCGGTCCTTGAGCATCTCATGCACGCGGTGCTTGTACTCGATCAGCAACGCGCGGCGCTGCTTGTCGACCGCCTGCACCTGCTCCCCG
>CAYXWB010000100.1:0-7479 GCA_964468515.1 uncultured Bradymonadales bacterium
GCAAGCGCAGGAGCAGGCTGAGGCCAAGCCAGCGATCGAGGAGGTCACAGGCCCCACCACCGTCATGTTAAACAATGACGAGCTGCTGGAGCAAGATCGCAAGCGCAAAGCCCAAGGCGATGAGGGCGCGCAGGCCTCACCGGCTGACGCCATCGAAGAGGTCAAGCGCGCCACGGTCGTGATCGCCAAAGACTTCTCACAAGAGGCGGAGCATGCGCCTGAGCAGGCGGCGCCAAGCCGACCCATCTCGGGGGCGAGCGAGACGGCCCCTGAGGCCGAGCCCAGTGACTCAGTCTCGATGACTGAGAGGCTCATGCGCCAGCAAGCTGACGCAGAGGGAGACGCTGTGGACGCGGCCACGCGGGACACGGGCAAGAAGAAGAAGAAGAAGAAGAAGCGCGTCAGCGAGAGCGCGCCGCCCCAAACCTCGCCAGACGCTCTTGTGACTGAGCCGGGCAAGCCCGGCGAGCCAGCGGCTGAGGGGGCGGAACAAGCGCCCGCCGAGCCAGCGCCTGAGCTCGCGCCAGCGCCTGAGCTCGCGCAAGCGCCCGTCCAAGCGGCGCCTGAGCCTGAGCTCGCGCAAGCGCCCGTCCAAGCGGCGCCTGAGCCTGAGCCAGCGGTCAAGATCGCGGTGGACACCGCGCTGCCTGAGGCCGCGCAGGTCGAGGTCAAGCCCGCGCGCCATGAGGACACCCACGTCGAGGTCAAGCCCACGCCCGCGCCCGAGCCTCAACAGGCCAAGGCTGACGCGGCTGAGGCCGCGCCCGTGAGCGTGCCAGGGGCGGTGCTTGATGATGATCAGTGGTTCGGCGCGTCGACGGAGCAGGCCTGGGAGCAGGACTACCTGCGCGAGCACCGCGAGCGTCAGGAGCGCAAATGGCGCAACCGCATGCTCGGCGTGGTGATCGCGCTGGTGATCACGATGATCGGCTTCGCGATCTACTTCCAGTTCTTCGCCCCAGCGCGCGACGCCGAAGATGCCCGCTTAGGCGATGACACACCGCCTGAGGTCATGCTAGCCAGCGCTCGCCATCCAAGCCAAGCTTAGGGCATGGGCGCGTCCAGCGGCAGCGGCGTGATCCCGAGCGACGCCTCCAGCGCGCTCCAAGGCACCGCCCGCAGCGGCGCGGTGAAGTCATCATCCGCCAGCGCCGCGCGCGCGGCCTCATGGGCGAGCGTCAAGGCGTAGAGATCGCGCGCGGCGTCGTGCATGAGCTGCTCATCCGCAGCCAGCGCGCGCAGATCATCGCGACGCAAGAAGTCAGCGGCCTGGGGGTGCTCGTGCAGCGCGCGCGCGTTGTCGTGGCTCTGGGCGGCGAACGCGGCCACGCGCAGCGACGCGTGAAGCCGCGCCAGATCGGGGAAACGCCAAGGCGCGATGATGTTATAACGCTGTACGAACGATGTCGCGACGCCATCGCGCAGGTGCCACCCATCATCGGGATCGAGCCCCTGGAGCGGCCCCGCCAGCAGCACCGCGCAGGTGGCCAGCACGTAGACGAGCAGCGCCGCCTTGATCGCCCCCATCAGCAGCCCGAGCGTGCGATCGGCGCGTGACAGCAGCGCGCTGGTCGCGTGCAAGGCGCCGATGATCAGCCAGCCTGTGAGCGAGATCCCCAGATAGATCAGCAGCGCGGCCAAGACCATCGAGGCCACATCAAGCGCAGCTCCGGCAGGATAGTTGGCCAGCGCGGTCGCGCGCAGCACCGCAGAGACGGGGGCGGTGGCGAAGATCACCGCGATCGCCGCCCCCACTCTGAGCGACTGAGACAGCGCCCCTGAGCGCCAGCCCAGCCCGGTCATGATGATAAAGAGCGCGGCGAGGACCAGATCGAGCGACATGGGGGCGACCTCGTAGCGAGCGCGAGTGAGGGGGCGAGCCAAGCGCGCCGCCCGTCAGCCATGTCAGAAGGGCGCTCGCGCCGCGAGCGTCTGGGGCAGCTTGTGCGTGCGCGCGAGCATCGCCTGGAGATCGTCACCCTCCAGCACCTCCTTCTCCTTGAGCACCTCTGCCATCTCGTGCAGCAGATCGATGTTCAAGCGCAGGATCGCCAGCGTCTGCTCGTAGCCCTGATCGACGATCTTACGGATCTCTTGGTCGATCATCAGCGCCGTCTCATCGGCGTGAGGCTTGACGTTGAAGCCGCCGTCGAGGAACTGGCCGCCTCGATCACCATAGTTAACCTGCCCCACGCGCTCGCTCATCCCATACTCAGCGACCATGCCGCGCGCGATGTCGGTGATGCGCTGAAGATCGTTGGAGGCGCCGGTGGAGATGTCCTTAAAGACGATCTGCTCGGCGGCGCGCCCGCCGAGCAAGATGGCCACGCGGTCGAGCAGCTCCGCGCGCGTCATGAGGTAGCGATCTTCAATGGGCACTTGGAGGGTGTAGCCGAGCGCGGCGACGCCGCGCGAGACGATGCTGACCTTGTGGACAGGATCGGCGTTGTCCACCGCAGCGGCGACGATGGCGTGGCCCGACTCATGATAAGCGACGATGTTCTTCTCTTTCTCGGACAGGCGACGGTTCTTCTTCTCAAGGCCTGCCATGACGCGCTCAATGGCTTCTTGAAAGTCGGCCAAGCCGACCGCGTCTTTGCCCGCGCGCGCGGCCAGCAGCGCGGCCTCATTGACGATGTTGGCCAGGTCAGCGCCCACAAAGCCTGGCGTCTGGCTGGCGATGACCTGGAGGTCGAGCCCCTCCTCCTTGACGATCTTGCGCGCGTGGACGGTGAGGATCTGCTCACGACCGCGCACATCGGGGCGATCCACGAGGACCTGACGATCAAAGCGCCCAGGGCGAAGCAGCGCCTTGTCAAGGATCTCAGGGCGGTTGGTCGCGGCGAGCAGGATGACGCGGCTGCGCGCGTCGAAGCCGTCCATCTCAACGAGCAGGGCGTTGAGGGTCTGCTCACGCTCGTCGTTGCTCTGCATCTGATTGGCGGCGCGCGACTTGCCAATGGCGTCAAGCTCATCGACGAAGATGATGCAGGGCGCGTGCTCTTGCGCTTGCTTGAACAGGTCGCGCACGCGCGCGGCGCCGACGCCGACGAACATCTCGACAAAATCCGAGCCGCTCAAGTTGAAGAACGAGACGCCAGCCTCACCGGCGACGGCGCGCGCGAGCAGCGTCTTGCCGGTGCCGGGGGGGCCGATCAGCAGGACCCCCTTGGGGACTTGACCGCCGAGGCGGCTGAGCTTCTCGGGCTCGCGCAAGAAGTCGACGACCTCTTGCAGCTCCTCTTTGGCCTCATCACAGCCAGCGACATCCTCAAAGGTGACGCTCAGCCCCTCCTCCACGTAGAGCTTAGCGCGGCTCTTGGCGAAGTCCATGGCGGGGGAGCCTGGCCCCGCGCCGCCGGCGCTGGCCATGCGTCGCGAGACGAAGTTCCAGAACAGCAGCAAGAAGGCCAAGGGCATGAGCCAGAACCAGAGCATGCCGCCCTCACCGCAGCCGGCGCGGACCTCATACTGGAGCTTGTGCTCATCGAGCAGGGGGATGAGGGTGTCATCGACGCGGGGGCGAGAGGCGCGCCAGTAGGAGAAGGTGGGCGAGCCGGACTCACGCAGCTTCTCGCGCACCTCATCCGTGGGGCGCGCGTCGATGGCGCTTTCTTGCAAGATGACGCGCTGGACGGAGCCATCGCGGATCTTGTCCTTAACCTCACTGTAGGGGATCATGCGAGCCCCTGGGGGGTTTTGGACCATGCTCACCGCGACGATAGCGCCGAGGATGAGCAGCCCCAAGATCCAGAGGGTGCGATTTTTAAAGGGGCTAGGCGCATCGGGCGAGCTAGCGTCCGAGCGCTGAGGGCCGCGCGGCGGGCGCGCGTTCTTATCTTGCATGGGCAACCCCGCAAGCGCCCGGAGGCCCGGAGCGCGAGGACATCGAGACGATAAGCGCAGCGTGCGCTCTCAGGACACAAGGTAGAGGCGCGCTGCGACGAGTCAACAGCGCATCAACGCGAAGACCCGCAGCACAAGCCACGGGTCTACACGATGACGCGCGCGGCGTCGTGACACCTGCGCGCCATCACACACGCGGCGCGGCGCAGCCCGTCGAGGCGGCGCCGCGTCGTGCGTGGGGCTCAGCCTTGCGCTTGCTGCTTGGCGAGGCTGACGGCCATACGACCGGTCTTGCGCGAGGCGCGGGCGTTAGGGATCACACCCTTAGCCGCGGCGCGCTTCAGCTCGCTCTCCGCCTTCACCAGCGCCGCTGCCGCCTGATCCAGCTCGCCCGAGGCCAGCGCCGTCTCAAACTTCTTGACGAAGGTGCGCACGCGCGAGCGCGTGTCTTTGTTGCGCATGCGGCGCTTCTCGTTCTGGCGCATCCGCTTCTCGGCGGACTTGTGGTTAGGCATGAGTGCTTCTCCTGAAGGTGCTTCGTGGCAGCGCCCGTCAACGCGCGCGCGGTCATGGTCCAAGCTCGCTCGTGGCGAGCCTCAATCCCTCTACAATCTACGCTGGGAGCGCCGAGGCGCATCACGAGCGAGCGCAGTCCAGTAGCACGCGCGCAGAGGCGATGTCAAGCGCCAGGTGAGCGCGCACATCATCACGCGGATCGCGCGTGCCTGTGGCGTGAGCGTGTCTTGATTTAGGCTCTGGAGCACGTTCACAGCGGAGCAGCGGATGCAAGACCTGTCACTGTTAGAGATCGCCACCCGCTTGGGCAGCGCGGTCACATTAGGCACCTTGGTGGGGCTAGAGCGCCAGTGGCGCCAGCGGCTCACGGGGCTGCGCACCAACGTGCTCGTCGCGCTCGGCGCGGCGAGCTTCACGCTCTTCGCCGCCCTCACGCCGGGCGACGCGAGCCCGACGCGCGTGGCCTCACAGGTCGTCTCCGGCATCGGCTTCTTGGGCGCGGGTGTGATCCTGCGTGATGGGATGAAGGTGCGCGGGCTCAACTCAGCGGCCACCTTGTGGTGCGTCGCCGCTGTGGGGGTCTTGTGTGGCGCAGGGATGTTCTTCGTCGCGCTGATCGCCACCGCGCTCATCTTCGCGGCGAACGTCTCGCTGCGGCCGCTAGCGCATGCGCTGGATCGCTTCATCCCCCACCGCTCCTCCTATGATCAGCTCACGCGCTACCTCGTCCAAGTGACCACGATGCGCGCGCGCGAGTCCCACATCCGCACGCTCATCTTGCAGGCCTCAGCAAGCAGCCGCCTGCAGCTAGAGCGCTTGGAGAGTGAGCCGCGCGACGGGGATGGCGAGCGCGTGACCATCAGCGCCCAGCTGCGCGCGGACGCCCCTCAGCTGGAGCCCATTGAGGCGCTCGTCGCGCGGCTCAGCCTAGAGCAAGAGGTCACGGGCGCGCGCTGGAGCAAGCAGGGCGATGATGACGACGACGACTAACGCTCCCACGCGCCATCGCGCGCATTGCTGATGCGATCGTTCACGCGCTGGCCCAAGCGCCACCGCCTCTGCTAAGAGATCCCCTCACCTGTCGCGCTTTGGGCAGCCGCCCTCCCCTCGCATCCCATGTGTCACGCCGTGCGCCACCCGCTCCCCCCCTGCTCACTGACGCTCATCGCGCTGATCCTATGCGCGCAGCCAAGCTGCGCGCGCTATCAGCTCGGCGGCGCGACGCCCCCCGAGCGCGCGCGGCCCGTGCGCGTGCTCACCGTGACGCTGCCCCCCGAGCATGAGCTCGCGGCCAGCCGCCTGACGTTGACTCTGGTGGAGCGGGTGTCAGAATGTGGCGCGCCGCTCGCGCGGTGGGGCACCTCGCCCTCGCCCGGCGCGCCCGATGAGCCGCTGCTGCGCTGCGCCATCACCCAGCTCGATGAGCTTGGCTTTGGCCAAGCCGCTCGCCTCCAGGCGCACGCTCAGTGTACCTTAGAGGCAGGCGCCGACACGCAGCGCGCCGCTGGCGAGCATGTCGAGGCGTGGCAGCTTGGCGCCGCGCCCACCGAGTCGCTGCGTCAGCTGCGCGAGCGCGCCGCCCTCAGCGCGCTGGTACGCGCTGCCTGCGCCCTGTCCTATCCTTTAGCCCCTCAGCCCCTAGACGAGACATCGCATCATGGCCAAGCCTCGCCCCAGTGACATCGCGCGCCAGTTCTTCACCAGCCTGCGCGGCGCCACCTGCGCGCCCGTCTATCTGGTCTACGGCGAGGAGAGCTACCTGCTGGATCAGGCCGTCGACGCCATCCTCAAGCTGGCCGCGCCTGAGGGGCTCAACGCCTTTAACTTTGACAGCTTCCAAGGCAAAGACCTCAAGCCTGACACCTTCGCGCAGGCCCTTGAGATGTTGCCCTTCATGTGCAAGCGGCGCGTGGTGCTCGTGCGCGACATGCAAGAGGCCAACCTCAAGGAGCTTGATGTCCTGTCGAAGTACCTCGACGACCCCAGCCCCACGACCTGCTTGGTGATCCACGCGATGACCAGCCATAAGACGCTTGATGGGCGCTCAAGCCTCGTGCAGAAGCTCAAGAAGCATGCGCAAGTTGGCGAGTTTAAGGCGTTCTATGAGCAAGACGCGGAGCAGTTCGTCCACAAGCAGGCCGCGCAGCGCGGGATGCGCCTCGACCCTGAGGCCAGCGCCTACTTGATGCGCGCGCTCGGCACAAGCCTGAGCGCGCTCGATCAGGCGCTTGAGAAGATCGATCTCTATCTTGGCGCTGCGCCCGAGCAGAGCGGCCCGCGCGCGGTCACGCGCGAGCTGCTGGAGGAGATCATCGCCGAGACGCGCCTGGGCTCCGTGTTTGAGCTGACCGAGGCGCTCGGCGATCGCAAGCTGGAGGTAGCGATGCACTTGCTCGATCGCATGATGATCAGCGGCGAGTCGGCCATTGGGATCAACATGATGATCGCGCGCCACTTTCGGATCTTGAACAAGCTCAAAGATCCCTCCGTGCGAGGTCTGTCCAACAATGACACGGCGAAAGCCCTGGGGCTGTCGGCTTACTTTTTAAAGGATTATCAGCGCCACGCTGACAAGTTCTCAAGCCAAGAGGTTGAGGCGATCTTGTATGCGCTGTTGGGGGTAGACATGGCGCTGAAGTCAAGCAAGCTGTCAGACCAGGTCATCATGCAGGCGCTGCTGTTAGAGATCACACAGAGCGGCGCGACGACGCGCCCCCAGGAGCAGAGACGGTGAAGCGGTGGACGCCTCAACATGAGCAGCTGCTGCGCGCGCTGCGCGCCGAGCAGCTGGTGCCGAGGCTCGTGCAGCGGCTGTCCCTGGGCCGCTATGTGGCCGATGAGGCGCTCTTGCGCAAGCTCTCAGACTGGCCCACCGCGCTCAAGCGATCCCCCGGCTGGAGCGCGCTCCAGCCGGTCCTTGACGACCCTAACGCGTGGCCTGCGGTGTGGGGCGTGGCCACCAAGCTGGGCTTCACGCACGAGGCCGAGCACCACCACGCGCTGCTGTTTGAGACGCTCTGCGCGCGCCTGGCGCGCGACGCCGACTATGAAGGCGCGCGCTGGTGCTGGGAGCAAGCCTTGAGCGCGTGGCAGCGCCTGTTGCAGAGCGACTACATG
>CAYXWB010000100.1:7579-15506 GCA_964468515.1 uncultured Bradymonadales bacterium
TTCTTGATGTTCCAAGGCGAGCAGGAGCCGCATGGGGCGGCGCGCCGTCGCTGCTTTGAGGAGGCGCTGGAGGTCAACCCTGGCCACCGCAACAGCGCCATGCTGTTATCGTATGAGCTGCTGGCCGAGGCCACCGTCGCGCTCACCCAGGCGCAGCTCACGCCCAAGCTGATGCGCGGCATGGGCGTCTCGACGACCGCGCGCGAGGCGATCCACAAGGCGCACGCGCTCATTGAGCGCGCGGGCGAGCTGTATCCACACAACAAGAACCTGGAGAAGCAGCGCGCGCTGCTCCAGAGCGAGGCGGACCGGCTCGGCATCACGGTGCGCTGGCAAGCACAGGACGACGCGAGCGCTGACCCAGGAGGCGATGATGCGTGAGGATGACGAGGCCAACCCCTTCGATCTGCTAGGCGTCGATCCGAGGTCGGGGCCGCAAGCGCTGACCGAGCTGCTGCGTCGGCGCGCGGAGCGCGCCTTGCCCGAGGAGCGCAAGCGGCTGCAAGGCTTGTGGCGTCAGCTCACGCTCAAAGAAGAGGATCGCATCCGCTGGGCGCTGCGCGCCCACCCGCGCGGCGCCAGCGACGCCCAGATTGAGGCGCTGCGTCAGCAGCTGCCGCCCGCCCTATCACGCTACAAGCCCGCGCCGCTGCGCGCCACCACGCGCGACGCGCTGACCTTGCCTGACACCGCGACCGCGCGCGCGCCCATCGCGCCGCCCGGCTGCTTTGATGACGCCCCTGAGACACCCGAAGACTGACCAGATGCGCGCCACCACGCGCCAGCAGACAGGCCAAGCATGAAGATCAGACGCGCCATGGGCATCGACCTGGGGACCACCAACTGCGCCATCGCCACGCTCTGCCCGCAGGGCGATGAGCTGGTGCTCTACGAAGATCGCTTCCGACGCAAGACCTTGCCTAGCCTCGTCGGCTGGGATCCGGGCCGTGAGCAGATCGTCACGGGCTGGGAGGCGTGGAATCGCCGCGTCATGACGCCCACCCCCGTCAGCTCTATCAAGCGCAAGATGGGCGCGACCCAGCGCGTGAGCGTCGGCCCTCAAGAAATGCTCCCTCAGGAGGTCTCCGCCCAGCTCTTGGCGCGCATGAAGGCCGACATGGGCGCCTTCATGCGCGATCGCGCGGACGATGACGCCGAGCACGAGGTCACGGCGGCCGTCATCACCGTGCCCGCCTACTTTGACGCGCCCCAGATCGAGGCCACGCGCCAAGCTGGCGAGCTCGCGGGGCTAGAGGTCGCGGGCCTGCTCCAAGAACCGACCGCCGCCGCCATGTACTACGCCTGGAAGCACGGCATCGGCGATGGCACCTTCTTGGTCTATGACCTCGGCGGTGGCACGTTCGACGTCTCCGTGATCCGCTGCATCATGGGCGAGTATCAGGTGCTGGGGCTTGACGGCGACAACTACCTGGGCGGCGATGACCTCGATCGCCGCTTGGCCGAGCTGCTGCGTCAGCACCTCGTGGCGCAAGGCTACGCGCTCGATCTCGACGTCGGCGCGCGTGAAGAGGACGCCGTGCGCCTGAAGCTGCTCACGCGCGTCGCCCAAGAAATCAAGGAGGCGCTGAGCACGAGCCCCGTTCAGTATGTCGGGCGGCGCGACCTGTTCGAGGATCAAGCGGGCAACCCCGTCTCCATCGACATGGAGGTCTCGCGCGAGCAGTTCGAGGCGCTCATTGAGGATCTCGTCACGCAGACGATCCGCTGCTGTGAGCGCGCGCTTGAGCATAGCCAAGAGTCCGCAGGGGTGGGACTAGCGCAGGTCGAGCACGTCCTGTTGGTGGGCGGCTCGACGCGCGTGCCGCTGGTGCGCGCGCGCGTCGAGGCCGCGTTCTGCGGCCCTGACAAGAGCCTCGCCGCCCATGCCATGTCCGATGAGCCCGACACCTGCGTCGCGCTCGGCGCGGCGCTGCACGCCGCTAATGTGGCGGGGCTCGTGCTCATTGATGATACCCGCGCCGAATCGCCTACCCAGGTCACGCTGACCGGGGCGCTGCTGACGCGCGAGGCGCAGGCGCGCCTCGTCGGGCGCTTGGAGGGCCCACAGCTCGACGCCATCACCACCCTCGCGCTGGTCGATCCCAGCGGCGACGTGGCGGCGATCGGTCGCCCGGAGCGCGCCGAGGGCGCGACGCACTTCGCGATGGAGGGGATCCTGCTGCCCGATGTGGGCGATCATCGCTTCACGCTGGAGCTGTGCGACGCCGAGGGCGACGCCCTGGCGAGCGTGGCGCTGACGCTGCGGCGCGTGGACCCGGCCGCCGTGTGGCGAAGCACCGGCAGCGCCCTGTCTAACCCCACCGTGCTCGCCAAGGACATCACCTTGGAGGTCGTGCGCGATGGGCGCGCCGAGCGCCAGACGCTGCTACGTCATGGCACGAGCCTGCCCGCTGAGGGGCGCTACCGATTCTTCACCGCCGATCGCTCCGGCGCGGTGCTCTTGCGCCTGTTCCAGAGCAGGTTCCCGATCCGCACCATTCACCTGAGCGTGCCCGCTGACACCCCGGTGGGCACGCCCGTGGCGCTCAACCTCACCATAGATGAGAGCATGACCATCGTGGCCAGCGGTGAGCTGCTGGGGCAGACGTTCTGGGCGCAGATCGAGCCGCCGCCTGAGCGCGAGCTGCGCGACTGGCAAGACGTCGAGCAGCTCTTGGAGCGCGCGGAGCTCGTCGGCCAGAAGCTGTGGGGTGATGAGGCGCGCTACTTTAGAGAGGCCGCTGATCCGCTCATCGCGGGCATCCGCGAGACGGCGCGCACCGACCCCGACAAGATGCAGGTGCTCGTCAGCCGCCTCGAAGCTCTGATGGATCAGTTCCACCAGCGCGACGCCGAGCTGACCCCGGGCTACGCGCGCTATATCACCCTGCTCGACGCCATCCGGCGCGTCGTCTATCGCGGTGATGACGCGCTGCATTTGGGGCTGCGTGAGCAGGAGTGGCGCCAGCGCTTGGCCCAGATCGAGGCGCAAGCTGAGGAGGCGTTCCAGCGGCGCGATCAGCCCACCTGGGGCAAGGTCTTCAGCCAAGTGCAGGCCATCTGGGAGAGCCTCGCTCAAGACGAGAGCCGCTTCTCACGCGCCGATGACGCGGAGTTCGCGGCCAAGCTCGCGCTGGGCTTGAGCTTTCACCTCAACGAGCTGCGCGCGCTGCTGGCAGACTTCAGCTGCTCGGCCAACCCCGAGACGCGCCAGCTCCAGCAAGCCGAGCTGACGCGCCTGTCGCACGAGGTGGAGCAGAAGGTCGGCCAGCCCCTGCAGCAGCTCATGAGCGCCGGGATCACGGCCCAGCATCGGCACGAGCTGGAGCGCATCTCAGAGTCAATGCGACACGTGGAGCGCCAAGCCGAGCGCTTGCCCACGCTGGGGCTGGTGCGCCAATGAGCCAGGCCTCGATCTATGCGCTGGTGCGCGAGCTGCAAGGGGTGATGCCCACCGCGCAAGCGCGCTTGCACGCGCAGCGCGCCAGCATGGCGAGCTCGCAGGGCGAGCATGAGCGCGCGGCGCGCGCGATGCTCGCGCTCGCGCCGCTGGCGGCGCAGCAGAGCGTCAGCACCCAAGCGTGGCGCGCCTGGATGCTCGCCACCCTCATGGAGGCCGCGCGCGCCGACGCGCGTGACTGCGTCGCTGACGCCTGCGAGGGCTACGGCTGGATGGCCTGGAGCGGCCAAAACCAAGCGGCGCTGCCGTGGGGCTTGGGGCCGCTGCTGTCACTGATGGAGGCGCTGCGCCGCGATGAGCTGGCCGCGCAGCTTGGGCAGTGGCTCACGCGCGCGTATCCGACCTCCCCCTATGGGCCCTATATCAGCGCGCACTTTCGCGAGCTGGAGCGGCTGGCGGCGGGCGAGCTGAGCGGCCCCATCGCGCAGGCCAACGCGCAGCGCTTCGCCCGCGCCGCCACGCTCGCCAGCGCCACCGGCTGCCACAAGCTCGCCGCACACTGCGCCCTGCGCGAGGGCGTCGCCCGCATGCTCGGCGCTGAAGATCCCTCGCGCGGGCGCGCGTTGCTCAAGGCGATTGACGCCCAAGCGCTCAGCCCGCGCGAGCGGCTGTGGTATGTGTGGGGGATGAGCCGCAGCGACTTCTGGCTCGATCGCGTGCGCGCCATCGACGCGCTTGATGGGCTGCTCAGCGCGTGCGTGCAAGCGCGGCCCGAGGCCATAGGCCTTGACCTCGATCAGCTCCTCACGCTCACACGCCAGATCCTCATGAGCCAAGAAGTCGCGCTCCAACCCGCCGAGCAAGATCGTTTGGAGGGGCTCTTGACGATTTTGCCCGGCCACGAGGGCGACGCGCTTCGGCAGGTCATGGCGCTGCGGCTCGCGCTGCAAGACGGCTTAGCGCTGCCGCTGTCACAGTCACACAGCGTCGAAGACGCGCTCAACACGCACGCGCACGTCAGCGGCGATCCGACGTGGCGACGCGCGGCGTCGAGCCTGCGCTTCTTGCGCCAGGTTCACACGGGCAGCGTGGAGGGCGCGCTGCCGCGTGAGGCCAATGATCCGTCCCTGCGCGTCGCGCACAGCGCGCTGATGATCAGCGACAGCGCGCTGTCGCGCGCCTGGGGGCCGCTGGCTGAGGCGCTGTCACGGGCGCACGCGCTCTTGAGCAGCCGCGAGGCGGCCCCACAAGCGGCCCAGCTCAACGCGCTCGCCAGCGCGCTGCCTGCGCTGTTCGAGGCGCTGGCTGCATCGCGCGCAGACGATACGCTTGAGCAAGAGCGCCGTGATCAGCTCTTGGAGCTGAGCCAAGCGCTGCTCGTGCGCTGGGCCGCGCGCGCGCCAAAGCCGAGCGATGGCTGGTGGCTGCTGGCCGCCCACGCGCTCGACGCCAAGCTCCATGAGGCAGGCGCCGCGCTCGCCAAGCGCGCGCTCACCTCGCGCGATGTCGAGGTTGACGCGCGCCTGCGTGATCACGTCATGGAGAAGCTCGTCGCATGGGCTGTCGCGGGCGAGGAGCAGCTGACGACGCTGTATTGGTTGGAGCAAGCAGAGCAGCTGGCCCAGGGGTGAGGCTGCGCGCGGTGAGCGGGTTGACCGCGCGACCGCTCGTGCGCTACATCCCCCATCTGTTTCGCATCTCTCGCCATGAGTCCATCCATGACGCCTCCCGCTGAGCGCACAACGCACGGCGCAGCAGCGCGACCCCGGCGGATCGCGCTGCTCGTGATCCTCATCTTTGTGTTGTTGTGCGCGCAGCTGATCTTCGCTTATGCCGTCGACGAGCCTTATCCAGGCGTCGTCTTCCCGGCCTTTGGCGGCGCGCCGAAAACACGGGAGCTGCCGACGACCGCGCAGAGCACGCGCGCGCAGATTGTGGCGACTGTTGAGGGCGGCGCGCTCATGGAGCTCGCACCAGCGACCCTCTATCCAGGCCCTCACGCGGCGATCCTCAGCGTGATGATGGCGCGCACTTGTCCTCAGCCCGACCAAGCCAAAGCCAAGCGAGAGGCGCGCGCCAAGCACGGACACAAGGCTTATTATAAGCTCAAGGTCTACCTCGAAGATGAGGTCCAAGGCGGCTACTATCGTCACGAGCACCCTGAGCTTGGGCCATGGCTCTTGCGACGCGCGCAAGAGGTTACAGGTCAGCAGGTCCGTCAAGTGGCCGTCCATTGGCGTCAGCGTGAGATCGCGCTGGCGACGCAAGCGACGCTGTCAGACACGCTCATCCACACCTGCACCTGGAGCGATGGCGCGCTCGCGCGTGGAGAGACGCCATGAGCGAGCATCATGCAGCGCGCGCTACGCTGTCGCGGTTAGATCGCTTAGGGCTGTGGCTTGAGCGCGAATATCACCTCCCCCCTCAAGGGCTCGCGCTCTATCGCATCGCCTTTGCTGCGCACCTGCTGGTGTTCGTGCTCGCTGACTATTGGCGCGCGGCCACCTGGGTAGGCGAGCTGCCTCAGGCGCTGTATTACCCGCCGCTGGGGCCGATGCTCTTGTCGAGCGGCCTGCCCTCAACGATGACCTTGGGGCTCGTCGTCGCCGCGCTGTGCGTCGCCACGCTCGCGCTGCTGGTGGGCTATCGCACCACGCTCGCAAGCGTCAGCGTCAGCGCCTGCATGATGTCGCTGGACGCGAGCATTTATGCCATGGCTAAGATCGATCATGGGCGCGTGCTGCTGGTGTTGGTCCCGTTGATCTTAGCCGCCTCGCGCTGGGGAGAGCGCTGGAGCGTCGATGCGCGACGCGGCCATCGCGCCAAGCGCGGCGATTGGCCGATGAGCGTGCTGGCCTTGGTGATCGGCTTTGGCATGATGTCTGCGAGCCTGCCCAAGCTGGTCGGGGGCTGGCTCAGCTGGGACACCCAAGCAGCCTACGCGAAGACCTATATCAACGCGCTCCAGTTTGGCCGAGATAAGCTGCTCGCGCTCACCGCCATCAGCTTCCCCAATCGCGTCATCTGGGAGCTGCTCGACTGGTTCACCATCACGTTTGAGCTGGGCTTCTTGTTCGCGTTCGCGCGTCGGCGCGTCTTCAACATGTTCCTCATCGCGGCGGTGGGCTTCCACTGGGGCGTGCTGCTGACGATGAACATCCGCTTCTCTTATCAGCTGATCGTGTATGCGGCCTTCTTGCCCTATGGCGCGATCCTGCGTGACGCGCGCGTGACGCGCGCCGCAGACTGGCTGACCAGTCAGCCGTGGCGCCTCATCGGCGTGGTCGTGGCGTTGGCGCTGCTGATGCAGCTCGCGCTCGATCGCGTCGTCATCTTAGGCTTCTCAGCGCCCACCTGGATCATCTATGGCAGCGCGGCAGCGCTGGCCCTGGGGGCGACAGTCCACGGCTTGAGGCAGCGGCGCCAAGGCCAAGCGGCGCGTGACACAGCGCCAAGCGCCGACGCGCCCTAGCGCGTCAAGAAGTGCGACAGCCGCTGCGCTTCGCTTCGCTCCAGGCGCCGTCCCGGCGCAAAGCGCGACAGCCGCTGCGCTTCGCTTCGCTCCAGGCGCCGTCCCGGCGCAAAGTGCGACAGCCGCTGCGCTTCGCTTCGCTCCAGGGCCCGCGTGCGCGGGCCGCGCGCCGGGACGGCGCGCAGGGAGCGAAGCGGCCCTGCACTTCTCCAAGACAACCTGTGTGCGCGCAGCGCTCAGAGGTGGAGCGGCAGCAGCGCCACAGCGCTCGCGAGTGACTGTGTGGCCAGCGCCTCGCAGCGCGCGGCCTCGGCGTGGGCGCGCGCGAGCGCTGGCAGCGCGTCCAGCGTGAGCGGCGCGTCGGGCAGGCCCGCCCCGAGCGCGCTGGCGAGCGCGCCATAGGACAGCGCCGCGCGGCGCAAATGCGCCGCGCAGGCGTCTGGATCGGTGCAAGGCGCGTCGGGGAAGTCGCTGAGCGCATCGGCCCAGGCGGGCAAGCGCGCGGCGGCCGCCGCGCGCGCCTCGCGCAGATGGAGCAAGCTGTCGTGCAGGCGCGCGAGCGTGAGCGCGAGCGCATCTGAGGGCAGCGCGGCGTCAGCCAGTCGCCCCTCAAGCAAGGCCTGCGTGAGCGCGAACGCGCGCAGCCCCGGCGCGTAGTTCACGCGCGTCTCGTGGAAGAACTCCTTGTAGGTGGTGCTGTGCTGCACAGCCCAGCGCAGCACGTTGGCGCGCAGCTTGCCGATCGAGGGCGCCCACGATGGCTTCACATCCGGGCGCGCGACCACGATCCAGTTCACAAAGTCCTCACACTCGCCCTGCGCGTTGAGCTGGCCTGTAAGCTCAACCTCGTCAGGGGCGCTCGCCAGCGCGCGCAACAGCTGGAGCTGACGCGCGCGCCCGCGCTGACGCACCCCATGCAAAGCGGCGGGGCGAAGCGGCAGCGTGCGCCACATGGTGACCGCGACGCGGCCCTGTGACAGCTCAAAGTGTGCCAAGCGCCAGTAGTCTTGGGGGGTGAGGAAGTTGAACTCGCGCACCTCCCAGCCGGTCGCATA
>CAYXWB010000101.1:0-11106 GCA_964468515.1 uncultured Bradymonadales bacterium
AAGTCTGACCTACATTGACCTACACCTGCACACCTTCAACCACACCAACTACAGTTAAGTCGAAGTTGAATGCATTTAAAACTAATGTGATTTTTTATAACAGTTTGGGTTCTAAGATTACTTTTGATAATAGGAATACTGCTACTAGGAAGTGGAAGTTTGGTTTCATGTCAATTTCTCGACAAACAATTCAGGCGTCTTCTCTGGCGTTGACTAATAGTTATTATTATAAAGATAAGAGGACCCAAGATATTTGCTATGCGGGTTCTACCCCGCGTCATGTGCGCCGCAAGGTTGCTGCAACTAGTCAAAGGCAATTTTCTTTCTTTATTGGTGTTAAGTGTGGAGGGTCTTGCAATCCAAATAATACTGGTAATCCTGGTTTGGGAGAACTTGTTGGTGTGGGTAGTCTAGGTGAGTGGACAGATACTAAGTTGTCTATTTCAAATGATGGTTATGTAACTAAGGGGCCAACTAATTATCGGGTGTGTGAGTATTGATGGTTGAATCTGAAAGGGAAGCGTTTTAAATTGTGTGATGGTTTGGGGTGAAAGTGTTTCTGCGTCTGTTTGTGAGATGGCTTTTGGTAAACTGAAGAAGTTGTCTCAACGCAGGCGCAGTGTTATTCAAAAACTTGCAAAGTTCGAGGTTGTGATGGGAGCGCGTTCAACGGGTCTTTACACTACTGGGCTCTTTGTGTTGTGTCTTGCAGCTGCTTGTGGGGATTGTAAACAAGATGAGGTAGATGAGGGGTATGAAATTCCTCCCATTGAAAATCTGTTTGCTGATGCAAGCAAGAATCTTGTTGGTCAAGAAGGGGTTTTGCGGGCGCATCGTATTCGAAATAGTCGGGGGGATAACGCAAGTGTAACGCTTCGAAAAGATCAACCTCTTATCTTGGATATAGGGATGTTGCGATATGGAGAAGGGCCAGACAATAATTATCAACTCACTACATTAGTTAATTTTGCCCAAACAGAACACCAGATGGTTGATTATCAAGGTGTAGAATATGTGCCTGATGCTACCCATCCACGTGTGGTAGTGAGTGATTTTTCGTCTCCAGTTGGCAATGACGTGGTAATGAAGACAGTGGTCGTACCATACGAGTACTTTAGCGGGGGATCTCGCCATGATTTTAGACTTAATTTATTGCTTGATTCATCTAGACTTCCGGTAGGTAGTTTGGATGAGTATGATTATGTGCCTCCTGCATTGCCCGTTTTTATGCCATTAAGTATTTGGATTGTGGTTAATACGCCAGATGTTGAAGGGGAAGGTGATTCTCGTGATTTGTTTGACGAGATTGTGTTGGAGCGAGTTGACAATCCGATTCGTAATGTTTTTGGGTGGCAGTTGATGCAAAGGGGTGGTGCGTTTTTGGCTTTGAATGAAATCGTGTCAGGACCCTTGGGTCTAGCAGATATAATTATTCAAAATGAACCTAGTATAAGCTTAGATTATTTTTTGTGGCCAGCTTGCGATTCAATCCCTGAGCAACGTGAGATGGCTATTGGCCTGTTTAATCAAGGCGTGCTTCAGGGGAGGATGAGGAAAGGTGTGCTCGTATCGCTCAATGACTTCAGTCATCAACAAATCTCACATGTTCGCATCAATGTGCCGTTGCATGAAGGGTTAAACACACTTCAAGTGGTTGCATTTCCCTCGCCTTTTGAGCCCAGGACATTGCAGGAAAGAGGATGTGCCCATCTCTCCAATGTTCTGAAGGTCAATCGGGTCGATGCACCTGCCGATTAGTCGCACGCAGGAGGGGCTAGATGAACATAGGTGTTGCGCATCGCACTGAGCGACCTCAAGCGCGCCGCCACGGCGCGCGGGCTGTGTTTGCGCTCGGGTTCTTGCTGTTGTGCGTTTTCGGGTGTCAGTGTGGTTGGGATAACTTTGATGAGTTAAATCAGTCATCCTCCCGTGTGAGAGGGCATGAGGGCGGGCGTGAGGTGACGCTTGGCGAGGGCGAGCCGCTGGTCTTCGATCTGGAGATCGATCAGACGCCCCGAGATGGTCGCACGTTGCGGGGCCAGCTCGTGGCGCTGGTCAACGGGGTGCAAGTGGAGCACATCGCAGCGCCGACGCAGCGCGATGTGCTCCCGACAAGTCCCCCCACGCTGGTGACTGAGGTCGTCTCGCGTGGTGATGATCAGCGGACGCGGCTCACTGTGGTGTTGCCTTATGAGCGCTTTCTAGGTGGCGACACGCATGTGGTTCGTTTGGCGTTGCTCCCTTATCCTGCGCCTGACTCGCCCGAGGTGTACCTAGGTGATGAGAGCAGGGACAGCTTCGCGCTGCCGCTCCCACTCTCCCTCTATGCAGAGCGGGTCGTGCTCACGCCAACCGTTGCGATGCCCACGCCGGATGACACTGTCGTTGAGGCCGCGCTAGAGGGGCCGGTGATGCACCCGTGGGATGGTGAGCGGGGGTGGCGCTTTGATGTGAACAACATCTTGACGCCGCTGGAGGTTGAGCCCGACGCGGATGGGGTCACACGCGTCGCACAAGACACGCTCACGCTAAATCATTACACGTGGCGCGGGCGATCACCTCCACCCTCAAACGCAGAGACGTTGCGCGCGATGGTGTTTCGCGATGGCGTGGCGCAGCCCGAGCTGTCGGCGCTGCTGCGCTTGCCCTCGCTCGGTCAGGTTGGCGTAGCGCCTATCTTTAAGCGCGAGCTCGAGGTGCAGCTTTCGCCTGGGATGAACCGCTTTCAGGTGCTGAGCTGGGGTGAGCAGGAGCGGGTAGGGCACTCGAACGTGCTGCGCGTGGAGCGGGTCATGCCGTGAGGTGGCGAGGTGGCGTGTCCCTTTGCTCCTGTTGAGGTTTCGTGGCACTCTGGCGTCATGAATTGAGCCGCGCCGCCTCCTGTGTCGGCCGACGCTCCCTAGCTCCATCTTACGGTGAGAGGCTCATGATGCTCAGGTTGTGCTGGACGCTCTGTGTCGCGGCGGCGGCGCTGCTGACGCTCGGGGGCTGCCCCCAATTCTCGGACGGGCGCGATGATGGTCCCGGCAACACCACGGCGCCGCCCCCAGGGTCTAACCCTGACATGGGCGATGATATGCCGCCTGCCGAGACGCGCGCGTGCGCGGCGGAGGTGACGTTCACGGGCGGTCAAGGCGCGCAGCGCGTGGTCATCGCTGGCGAGTTCAATGACTGGGATGAGGACGCCAACCCGCTCACGCGCGATGGCAACGTGTGGCGCGGTGAGGTGGAGCTGCCGCCTGGGCAATACGCTTATAAGTTTGTGGTGGATGGCGTCTATGAGGGGCAGGTGCCGCCCGATGTGTTCACCAAGTGGTCCGGTGATTTTGAGAACCGCGCGCTCATCGTGGACAACTGCTATGCGCCCGCGTGGCGCGTGATGTCATCGGGCGTCTCGGCCTCGGGTGAGGTCAGCGCGACGCTGCGGTTTGTGCCGTCGGTCACTGGTGAGCTGGTCGATCCTCAGTCGGTGCGCGTGACCGTGGGCGATGTGCAGGTCACCCCCCAGGTCAACGCTGAGACTGGCGAGGTCACGGTGCGCTATCAGGCGCCCAAGTTTGGCAAGTACTCGATCCGCGCCACCGCCTCCGATGCGGCAGGGCGCGTGATCCCAGGCGGGCCGCTGTGGCTGCCGCTGTGGCACGAGGCGCAGCCGTTCACCTGGCAAGACGCCACCATGTACCTCATCTTCACAGACCGCTTCCTCGACTCCGACGGCACCTCGCCGCTGCCCCCCATCGAGGGCGTGCAGCCGATCGCGGGGTTCATGGGCGGTGACTTTAAGGGGATCATCGACAAGATCGAGGAGGGCTACTTTGAGCAGATGGGCGTCAACCTGCTGTGGCTCTCACCCATCTATAAGAACACCGATCGCTCGTGGGCGGGCGCGCAGCCGGACAGCCGCTTCACGGGCTATCATGGCTACTGGCCTGTGGAGTCGCTCAAGGCCGAGACGCGCTATGGCGACGCCGAGGCCGACGCCGACGCGCGCCTCAAGGAGCTGATCGACAAGGCGCATGAGCGCGGCATCCGCGTGCTGTTTGACGTGGTGCACAACCACGTCCATGAGGAGCACGTCTGGTGTCAGCGCGATCCGAGCTGGTGTGCGCGCACCTGCACCTGCGGCTCGGATGGGTGCGGCTGGGACGACGTGCCGCTGACGTGCCAGTTCGCGCCGTATCTGCCCGACCTGAGCTACCGCAACCATGAGATCTTGCAGCGTCAGGTCGCGGACACCGTGCGCTTGGGGGAGCTGTTTGACATTGATGGCTATCGTGTGGACGCGGCCAAGCACATGGATCACGCCATCATGCGCACGCTGAGGCTTCGCCTCAACGCGATGGAGGCTTATGGCGCGACGCCCTTCTATATGGTCGGTGAGACGTATACGGGCGGCGATGGTTATGGGCTGATCATGGACTATGTGGCGGATCACGAGCTGCACGGACAGTTTGACTTCCCGCTGCTGTACCCGATCCGGGCGGTGTTTGGCGGCGGCGCGTCGTTTAATGAGCTGGAGGCGGCGGTGGTGCGCAGCGAGCAGGCGTATGGGGAGTTCTTGCCGTGGATGTCGCCGTTTTTGGGCAACCATGACATCCCGCGCTTTGTGACGCAGATGCTCGGCAATGGGGCGGGCGTGTGGGGTGGGACGCCTGATGTGATGGCGCAAGGGCCAGCGCAGACGATCGAGGATCCGCAGTGGTTCATCATCAACCGCATGGCGCTTGGCTACGCGTTCTTGCTGACGCAGCAGGGCGTGCCGCTGATGTATTACGGCGATGAGGTGGGCTTAGCGGGCGATGGTGATCCGGACAACCGGCGCATGATGCTGTGGGACTGGAACGCGGCGCAGCGCGAGCTGTTCGCGCGCGTGTCGCAGCTGGGCCAAGCGCGCCGCGACCTGGCGCCGCTGCGCCGTGGCGGGCGCACGCAGCTGTGGGTGGATGACAGCTTGTATGTGTATGCGCGCTCATCGGGGCCAGGGCAGACGGTGATCGTGGCGCTCAACAAGGGCGAGGGAGCGCGCACGGAGGCGGTGACGATCCCGGCCGCGCTCGGCGTGGAGGGGCGCACGCTGACGAGCTATAACTCGGACCGCACGCTGAGCGTCAGCGGCGGCGCGGCGACCTTGACGCTAAACCCTTGGGAGTACGCGATCTTTCATGTTTCGAACTGATGCGAGCGATAATGAGAATGATTATCTTTATTAAGTTATTGAATTATAATTAGTTTTTTATCTTTGTGGTTTGACCTTCGGGGAGCAGGTCCTTATGTTGAACCTCGTCAGCGCGTCGCTCCCATGTGAGGTGAGCGATGGCGCCCAGGGCGCCGCCTGAGGCGGCGTCCCGACTTAAAGTTCGAAGTCATGATGAGGTTCGAGATGAGCGACAAGAAGCAGCTGATTGATCAGATGAACGTGGTGTTGAGCTGGGAGCTGGCGGGCGTGGTGCAGTACATGCATCACGGCGCGATGGTGATGGGCCCTGAGCGCGAGACGTTCTTCAAGTTCTTCAAGGAGGGCAGCGAGGAGGCGCGCGATCACGCGCAGCTCGTGGCGGGCAAGATCGTGGTGCTGGGCGGCGTCCCGACGGTGGAGCCCGCGCGCATTCGCCAGGGCACGACCTTGAGCGAGATGTTGCACGCGGCGCTGGCGCTTGAGGAGGAGGCGCTGGCCGCTTGGGAGGCCGCGCACGCCTTGGCGGGCGCCGCAAACCCTGGCACGGGCTTCTGGATGGAGGAGATGATCGCGCACGAGCAAGAGCACGTCGATCACCTCAAGATGCTGACGCGCGGCGTGGCCGCGGCGTCGAGCAAGTCCGGCTCGGGCGCAGAGCAGGCGGGCTGAGGCTTGGCGCGTGAGCGCCGCGAGGTCGCTTGAAGCGGCGCGCCGATCCTACAGGGTGGGGGGGGCCCGGGGGTGTTTTCCGTGGACGGGGTGTTGGTTAGATGTTGAATTAGGCGGGGGGTGGTGGGCGGGGGCCGCGCGGTGGGTGCTTTTGACGGGGCGCGCCTCCCCTCCTTGCCGGGCGCGCCGCTTCGTTTTTTCCCTTGCAAGGTGAATGAGAATCATTTTCAATAGGCCGCGTGGACGCTCATCAAGATGTGAGCTACGGGAGGTTGTGAATGATTGAGCGACTGCTCGGGACGCTGGCCGGGGATGAGGAGGGGACGCAGGTTGAGCTGATGCAGGTGGGCGCGCCTGGTGAGGTGCCCACCTTGGAGCTTCGCTACCAGCGTGACTGCGGCGAGCTGGGCTGGACGACGCACAAGCGGATTCAGGTGGCGCCGGGGCAGATCAGCGCGCTGCGTGACGCGCTGAACCTGATGGACCGTGACGCGCGCGAGGCGCGCGGCGCGGCGCCGCAGGCGACGAAGCTGCGCTTGATCGGCTGAGCTGATCGCGCGGCGCGCAGTGAGCGGATGAGGAGGCGGCCCCAGGTGACCCTGGGGCCGCCTCTTGGCGTCTTGGCAGAGGTGCGCGCGCAAACTTTTTGGCGCGCGAGGCGCGCATCTTTGGGGTGTGGTCGCATCTGTTGATGGCGAAGCGCGTCGAGCCGCGCTGGATGAGCAACCGGTGAGGGGCTGTTTTCGACCAGTGGGCGCTTTGGGGTGTGACTTCGCGCGGGTGGTTTGCATGATCGTCGCATCGGATGCTCACCTGACTTCGCGTGGTGAGCGCGCGCCGCCAGTCGTGGTGAGGCGCGAGCTTGAGCTGAAGAGGCGCTTGATGATCGTTGAGAGCAGAGAGAGGAGCGCGATGGAGCGTGGTGCAGCCCGCCAAGAGATTGCCGCGTCGAGCGAGGCGCTTGGCAGCAGCCGCATCTCAGGCTTCTATAAGATGTCGCTGGAGGAGCGCGTGGCGACGCTGCGCCAGCGCGGCGTCATCAGCGAGGAGGAGGCGCGCTTGCTGCAGCATCGCCACGGCGGCCTGCCGCTGGAGCGCGCTAACCAGATGGTCGAGAACCTCATCGGCGTGCTGGAGCTGCCGCTGGGCTTGGGGTTGAACTTCACCATCAATGGTCGCGACGTGATCGTGCCGATGGCCATTGAGGAGCCCAGCGTGATCGCGGCCGTGAGCCACGCCGCGCTCGTGGTGCGCCACGGCGGCGGCTTCCAGGCGATCTGCGAAGAGAACACCATGATCGGCCAGATCCAGGTCATCGGCTGCGATGACATGGTGGCGGCGCGCGAGCGCGTCTTGGCCGAGAAGGCGTCGCTGCTTGCGCAGGCCAACGCCTTGCATCCGAACATGATCGAGCGCGGTGGCGGCGCGCGCGACATCGAGGTGCGCTTGATCGACGCGGGCAAGTATCAGGCGATGCTCGTGGTGCATGTGCTGATCGACTGCTGCGACGCGATGGGCGCGAACCTCATCAACACGGTCGCGGAGGGCTTGGCGCCGCGCATTGAGCAGCTCACTGGCGGCAAGGTGTTCTTGCGCATCCTGTCGAACTTGGCCGATCGCCGCTTGGTGCGCGCGAGCTGTCGCGTGCCGTTTGAGCACTTGGCGTGGCGCGATTTTACGGGCCGTCAGGTGGCTGAGGGGATCGCGCTCGCGAGCCAGTTCGCGGAGGTCGATCCTTACCGCGCGGCGACGCACAACAAGGGCATCATGAACGGCATCGGCGCGGTGTGCCTGGCGACGGGCAATGACTGGCGCGCCATTGAGGCGGGCGCGCACGCGTACTGCTGTCGCAACGGGCGCTATGAGACGATGGCGACGTGGCACGTGGACGGCGACGCGCTGGTGGGGCGTCTGGAGATCCCGATGCAGGTGGGCACGGTGGGCGGCCCGATCCGGCTGCACCCGACGGTGCAGCTGGCGCACAGGATCTTGAACGTGCAAGGCGCCACGGGCTTGGCCGAGGTGATGGGCGCGGTGGGCTTGGCGCAGAACATGGCGGCCATCAAGGCGCTCGCCACGGTGGGCATTCAGCAGGGGCACATGTCATTACACGCGCGCAGCGTGGCGGCGACCGCCGGGGCAAGCCCCGAGGAGATCGACGAGGTCGTGCGCAGGCTCATCCGCGAGGATGACGTCAAGGTGCATCGCGCGCAGGCGATCTTGCGCGAGCTGCGCGCGGCGCACACCTGAGCCACCTCACGGCTGAGGATCAGCGCGCGAGCGAGGCGCTCAAACCCGCAGGGTTTGAGCGCCTCGCCCGTTTCTTGCGCGCTTGATGGAGGGGGGCGAGCGTCAGTCGACGTACTGGCCAAAGGCGCGCTGGACGCGGGGGTCTTGCTCTTGGGCGCGGCTCTCGCGCAGGGCGTCGTAGCCGAGCTGGCCGCCGTAGAGGCCGAGCGCGATGACGGCGGCCTCGCGCACGGTGGCGGACTCATTGGCGAGCAGGGTGACGACGCGCTCGGCGCCTTCTTCGCCTTGGTGCTCCAGGTAGCTCACGATGACCTGGGGGTAGAGCGCGTCGCGGGCGGTGAGCTGGTCGAGCAGGGCGGTGAGCGCGAGCTTGGCGCGCGCGTCGTCGCGGTACAGCGCGAGGCACTTGATGGCGCGCTGGCGCAGATCTTGGGAGAGCTTGCGGTTGAGGGCCAGCTCCACGAGGTCGCGCGGGGCGTCATCGCTGAAGCGTCGCAGCTCCAGGCGCGAGGCGACGAACGCGTCGCTCTGCAGGTAGGCGCGGGTGCGCTCAAGCGCGCCCACGCGCTGCTCGGCGCTCGCGCTTGAGGGCAGGTAGTCGGCGCTGGCGTGGGCGGCGCTCAAGAGCAAGGTGAGGGCGATAGCGAGCTGGGTCATATAGCGCATGGGTGTCGGCTCCTGTGGTTGTTTATCCTACATCACCCCCTATGTAGGAGCAATAACAGTGCCAACGCCCCATCCGGGCGCATGACCAGCGCTTGATGAGGTTTCATGAGGTTTATCAAGGATGTGGTGGGTTTTTGACGCCCCGCGAGGGCGTGACAGCGTGGCGCACGATGTGGGTGTTTGTGGGGTCATGTGACCCCAGCTCAAACGACCCCTCAAGGGTTGACGTGATCAAGCGTGTAGACGCCCTCGCCGGAGAGGGTGGCGCTGGCGCCTTGGATGGTCATCTGGAGGGCGTAGGTGCAGGAGAAGCTGAAGCGAAAGGGCTTGCTCAGGCGCTGGGCGATGAGGCGCGCGGCGGCGCCGTAGCTGGCGAGCATGTCCTGGCGCGAGGGGGGCTGGCCGGAGAGGATGAGCTTGACGTGATCTTGGCCCTGGGCGGCGTCGAGCTGGACGGCGCGAGGCAGCGCATAGCCGGTCTTGGGATCGCGGCTGACCTTGCCGTAGCGGACCTTGGGGGAGGCGTGGCTGAAGACGATCTTGTCCTTGTAGCCGATGAGCAGCCAGGACAGCGTCTGGCCGCCGTGCTCGGCGGTGAGCTGGAGCTCGCGCCAGGCGACGGTGACGTCGCCGTCGTATTTTCTGTAATAGGCGAAGCGCTTGGCGAGGTCGAAGGGGGCGACGTTGGTGGCGGTGTGATCGAGGTGCGCGTTGCGCGTGGCCTTGACCAGTTGGGCGACGCCCGCGCGGGTGATGGTGCCGCTGACGTTGGCGCGCGGCGCCAAGACCTGATAGCGAAAGTAGCCACCCTCCTTCAGATCGACGCGCCCGCGCCCGGGCTGCCAGGTGGGCAAGGTGTTGGTGAGGGTGAGGTCAATGGTGAGGTCATCTTGGCTGTGCGTGAAGCGAAAGACATTGGGCTTTACGGCCCACAGCCGCGTCTTCGCGACGGTCAGGTCGAGGCTGGCGGCGGAGGCGCTGCGCCAGCCGTCGCGAGCGACCTTAGCGCTGCGCTCATAGGGCTCGCCTGGGCCGCCGCTCAAGCGCACCCGCGCGACGCCGTGGCCATCGCCTAAGCCGAGGTTCGACAAGGTGAGATCGGCGCTGAGCTGCTGGCCATCATCCAGCGACACGGCCAAGGTGTAGCGCACGGAGGCGGCCTCCTCGGCGCCGAGCTGAGGCGCAAGATCGGGCGGCGCTATGGGGGAGGGGCCGGCCTCATCCCAGCCGCGCGTGGCGGAGGCCGCCTCAGCGGGCGCCTGCGCTTGCGCGCTCAGCGGGCAGAGCGCGAGGAGCGCGAGTGTGAGCGAGGGAGCGGGGCGGCGCATGCGTGGGCTCCGGGAGCGGGGGAGAAGACAGCGTGAGGGGAGACGTCATACTAAGCGCGATGATTCAGCGCGCTAGGGGTGGCTAGTCAAGTAGCCACCAGGAGTGGATAGCGCGTGCTCCAGTGGAGCATGCACAATCCAGCGTCAGCCCGATGACACCCAACGCGCGCTGGTACCAGGTGAGCCGCGCGTGAGGTCGAGGCTAAAGCGCGAGTTGGGTTGCGAACAGGCCCATTTCTTGCTAGCACCCCGCGCAGCGCGCATCATGCGCGCGGCAGCTCCCTTCTACGCTGACAGCGCGCGCCCTTCAACACAGGGGCATCACGCGTCACCAAAGGTGCCTATGCAGCTCGTGCTCTTGCTCGGAGAGGATCAGGTCGAAGGCCGCGCCAAAGCGCGCCCGCTGGCGCTCACGGATGTGGGCGGGATCTCGCTGTTGCAGCGTCAGTGTCGCGCGGCGCGCCTGGCGGGCGCCACACAGCTCGTGGCGCTCACCGCCCACGCCGACGCCTGCGCCGCGCACCTGTCACGCGAGGGTATCAACACGCTGCCCGCGCGCTACATCGACGCGCCTGTCGCGATGGACGCCTGCCTCGACGCGCTGCGCGCGCACGATGGTGGGCTTGATGACGCCTTCTGGATCGCCCAAGGCGATCGCGTGCTGTCGCCTGGCGTGTTTCGCGCGCTGCGTCAGTGTGACCGGCTGCGCGGCAAGGCGATCTTGAGCGCTGATGGCGAGGTGCTGGCCGCAGCCCTCACCCACGACATGCTGCGCCGTGAGGACGCCGCCACCTGCCAATCCCTCCATGACCTCATCCACACCTTGCTCGCCCAAGGCGTGCTGGAGCGCGAGGTCGTGGGCGGCCCTGAGCTGATGCGCGTGCGCACCATCGAGGACGGGCGCGCCGCGCGGCGCGCCCTCTTTGGCACCTTGCGCAAGCCCCTGGGCCGTCAGACCGACGGCATCACCGCCTACCTCATCAACCGCCCCATCTCGCTGTCGATCAGCCGCGTGCT
>CAYXWB010000101.1:11206-15309 GCA_964468515.1 uncultured Bradymonadales bacterium
AACCTGTGGGCCAGCGAGGCGCTGATGTGGGTCACGGGCCTGGGCGTCGCCTTCGTGCTGGCCACCGTCAGCGCGCTCTACGCCGAGATGCGCCGCCGGGGCCTTGCCTCGCTCAACAACGCCAGCTGGTGGTTTGAGCGCGAGGGTCGCGAGGACACCGCGTGGCAGCGCTTCTTGATCGGCTTCAGCTACGTGCTCAAGCGCGACACTTACACGTTGCTCTTGGTGCTGCTGGTCATCTTCGGGATGCCGACCGCCTCGCTGCTGCTCATGTTTGGCGGCATCAACATCGTGTTCTTCGCCACCTTCGCGCAGAAGCTCAACGCCACGGTCAAGGCTCGCCAGCTCGCCGAGGTCAAGAGCTTGGGCTGAGCGCGCCAGCGCTCACACCCGCGCCAACGTGAGACGGCGGCGCCTAGAGCTTGCTCTAGGCGCCGCCGTCTCACGTTGGCTATCTTGGCGCCTCAGGCGCCCTTGTCGCTCCCCCTAGCTCAAGCGATGCGGCGCGCCTGAGGCGCTACTCGCTCACACACAACCTCCTGAGCGGTGCGTCGCGAGGCTAGATTTTAAGCGGGGATCGTCCAAGCGAGCTGCGCGCTTGCAGCGCGAGGCAGGGGGCGCCCAAGCGCGCCACGCTCAAGCGCGCTTGGGGCTGAGCGTGTCCAAGCTGAAGCGCTCCGCGACCCAGAGCGTGGCGGGCATGACGAGCAAGGTGGCCGTCCAGCAGGTGATGAGGCCGACGATGGCGACGTGGCCCATCGACTTCAGGCCCGCGTAGTGGGTCATGGCGAGGCCGCCGAAGCCGAGCATGGAGGTGAGGGTGGTCATGGTGATGGCGCCGCCGACCTCGCGCAGCGTGCTCGCCAGCGAGCCGCGCCCGCGCTCCAGATAGTGCAGATAGAAGTGGACGCCATCATCCACGCCGATGCCGATGATGGCGGGGATGATGATCACGTTGAAGAAGTTGAGCTTGATGCCAAGCCACGCGCACAGCCCCAGCATCCAGACGACGCCAAAGCCGAGCGGGATCATCGCCATGAGCGCGCGCTGAGGGCTGCGCAGGCCGATGATCAGGATGAGCATGACGCAGATCAGCGCCGCGCCCATCATGATCGGCCCCTCGCGCCGGATCTCCTCCAGCATGGCCACATAGATGTAGGCTTGGCTCGCGATCTGGAACGTGGGGCGCTCATCATAGCCGCTGCTCTGGCGCACCTGCTGCATGTAGCGGCGCGCCTCCGGGCCGTTGAGCTGATCGACGCCCTCGGTCAAATAGATCGTCCGCTCAAACGAGAACGGCTCGCCCTCATGCGCAGGCGCCGCCTCAGGGCCAGCCTCGCGGAACAGGCGCTTGGTCCAGTCGGGCAGGTCGTAGATAGTGAAGGGGTGGATGTCGGTCAGCTCGCGCAGCCGATCCAAACGCTCGCGATCTTTGGCCTTGAGGAAGGCGCGCGGCTCCGCGTTGATCAGCGCGTTGATGCGCCGAATCTGGGTCATGCGCTCCTCTTGCTCGCGCGCGGTGCCGGGCATAAAGGCGTAGATGGCGTTGACGGTGCGCGCGGTGCTCAGCTCGCCATCGCGCAGCGCGGTTTGCAGCTTGCGGTGGACACGCTCCGTCTCGCCCGGGTCCTCAAAGAGCAAGATGGTGGGCATGGAGGTCTGGCGGTTCTGGACCGCGTTGCTGTACTTCTGGCCTAAGGTCTTCTGCTGACGCGAGGCGATATAGGTGACGCGATCCATGCTCGCGCGGGCCTGCTCCGCTTGCAGCGCGATGTGCTTGGCGAGGCCTTGCGCGGCGCGCACCTCCGGTGAGGGCGGCTCGGGCTGCGCGTCGTCTTGCCACGGCCAGTCGATCTCTCCGAAGCGTCGAAACTCCTCCTCAAAGCGCAGGTTGGGCAGCTGCCAGATGGCCAAGCCTGTGCCAAAGGTCACGAGGCAGGTGGCGACAGGTAAGGCGGCCCGCACCAGCCGGTAGGCGCCCTGCGCGCCCGCGCGCGTGCGCTTGCGCACGCGCGCGGCGCGCGGGACGTGAGGCCAGATGCCATGCAGCGTGAGCACCAGCGAGGGTAGCACCACGAGCATCGCCAGCAAGGACGCCAGCACGCCGATGCTCGCCACCATGCCAAACTGGCTCAACCCCTTGAACTGCGCAAATGACAGCACCACAAACGTCGCGAACGTGGTCAACCCGCCAAGCGCCGTCGCGCGCCCCGTGCTCTTGAAGCATCGCACCAGCGCCTCGACCGGCTCGTGGCCATCCAAGCGCGCATGATCGTAGCCGCTGAGCAGGTGAATGCCAAAATCAATGCCCAAGCCGAGCATGATCGCGAAGATGAACACGGTGATGGTGGTCAGCTCCCCGAACAACAAGAAGGCCAGCGCCAAGGTCCACGCCACGCTCATCACCAGCGGCCCCAAGATGACTATCACGGCGCGCGCGCGCGCAAAATAGAGCGCGATGAGCGCGAACATGCCGAGCATGGTGAACAGCGCGGAGCTGCGCACGTCCTTGAGGATGGAGCCGTACTGCGCTTGGCGCTTGGCGAGGCCGCCGCCAAACTCCACGGTCATCTCCGGGTGGTAGCTCGGCGCGTTGAGCGAGGCGGCATGCGCGCGCATGGCGTCGATGAGCTTGTTGGTGGCGACGATGTTGGTCGAAGACTCCACAAAGCGCACGAGCACGATCACCGCGAAGCCGTCATCGCTGGTCAGATACTCCTTATATTCTTCATGGATGAGCTTGCCCTTGTACTTTTCTTGCAGGTCGCTGGTGTCAAGGGCTGCGCCCTCGCGCGACTTGGGCTTGCCGAGCGAGACGAACAGCGGGTTGGCGCGCTTCTTCTCCTCGCGCAGCTGATCGCGCAGCCTGTCGTGCAGCTTCTCCAGGTCAGCGGCCTCCATGTAGAGCAGCTGATGCGCCTCAAAGAAGGTCTTATCATTATGATAATGGGCCAGCGCCACGCCCGGCGTGGCGCGCAGCTTCGCCGCGTAATCACCCGCAAAGCGCAAGTTCGCGTCCATGTCGGGGGAGTCGATGACGACGAACAGCGAGGAGCCGCCGCCGAGGCGCGCGTCAGCGGCGTCCATCGCTTGTGCGGTGGGGGAGCCGGTGGGCAGCAGCGCGCGAAAGTCGCTGTTGATGTTCCACGAGGTCGCGATCACCACCACGGCGCCAAGCGTCAGCAGCAAGCTCAGCGCCGTGAGCAGGCGATGATGTCGCGCGACGAGGTTGTGAATGTGGGCGGCGAGCAGGCCTTGAATCCATGGTGCGATGCGCTTCATGGCGATGTCTCTGGGTGCGGGGAGGTGCGCGAGGCTTGTGCGCGCGGACAAGCTGGTATGCAAGGCACGCGCCGCGCAGGCGCGTGGGCGACGGATACGCCACAGGCCATGCGCGTCAGCTAAGAGACGTCTTAAGACGCCGCCCCATTCACCGCGCACCCTGGGGATGACTTGCTCATCTAGGGCGCCCTCTGTCTACCACGCGCGCTTGCGCGGCGCATGCGCGGTGCGTTAGAGTCGAGCCAACTTGTCGACCCGAGGGGGAGCAGCGCATGCGTAGATCGCTTCAACTCATCAGCTCGCTGATCGCCTTGTCTTTAGGCGGCTGCTTCTCGACGCCCGTGGCGCCATCGCCGCTGCCAGTGGAACAGCAGGAGGCGCTGCGATGCGCGCTGCTGGGCAAGTGGCGGCTCGTGGGGATAAGCGGCGAGTCGCCCGAATACTCCAAGAACACGTATGTCTTCGAGGGCAGCGGCCACGGCACCTATACGCAGCAGCAGAGCGGCGTGTTCGGCTCACAGCTTATCCCTACCGGCACGACGGGCTTCACCTGGCATCTTGAGGGTCGCAACCTGATCCTTGAGGGGTCAACCACGGCGACCTTCCGCGTCGATGACTGGGGAGAGTCCTCGCTCACGTGGTTCAACTATGTCAGCTCTGATAGCTTCCAGCTCAACCGGCTTGGTGAGAAGCCGGCGTGTGAGGTCGCCGAGATCGCGAAACAGAAGAAGCTCAAATATCCGGGTGATTGTAATTCAGCTAAGCTTACAGCGCTCCGCTTACCAGTTGGCGACAGACATGCGGGCATGAGCGATCCAATT
>CAYXWB010000102.1:0-15291 GCA_964468515.1 uncultured Bradymonadales bacterium
GGGGGGGCGGGGCCGCGGGGCACCCGCCCGCGGCCGCGCCGCACCCCCAGACCACGCTCGGGCGTGGGCGCGTGAAGAAGGCTTTGACAGCGGGCGCGCCACGACCTATGCCTTGCCACCGTCGCTCGCGCGTCGTGAGCCGCAGGAGGTCGTCGTGATGTCATCGCTGCCCATCGTCAAGCTGAGGCCAGGTAAGGAGTCGCTGCTGACGCGGCGCCACCCGTGGATCTTCTCGGGCGCGCTCCAGCGCGTCGTGGACGCGCCTGTTGTGCGCATCGCTGACGGCAGCGGGCGCGTGCTGGCTGTGGGTACGGCGAGCGCTGAGGGCGCGCTGGCGGTGCGGATCTTTCGCTGGGAGGACGCGCCGCTGGATGAGGCGTTCTTTCGCGCGCAGCTTGAGCAGGCGGTGGCGCTGCGCCGCGACCTGGGCTTGCTCGGGCCAAACACGGCGTGCAGGCTCGTGTTCGGTGAGTCAGATGGGCTGCCGGGGCTCATCATCGATCGCTACGCGCACGCGCTGGTGGTGCAGGTCGGCACCTCGGGCCTCGACGCGCTGCGACCTGTGTGGTGGCCCGCGCTCCAGGCGACGGCGCACACGCTCGGGGTGAGCGTCATCGTCGAGCGCAGCGCCAGCGGTCGGCGCGATGGCGTCACGCCGTCAAGCGCCGTGCTCATGGGCGCGCTGGCGGGGCCGATCACGATCCAGGAGGGGCCCGCGCGCTTGAGCGTCGATCTGATGACTGGGCAGAAGACGGGGCTGTTCCTCGATCAGCGCGAGCAGCGCGCGCTCATCGGCCAGCACAGCCGCGACGCGCGCGTGCTCAACGTGTTTGGTTATACGGGCGGCTTCTCGATCCACGCGGGCTTGGGCGGCGCGGCGCACGTGCAGACGCTCGACCAGAGCGCGCCCGCGCTAGCGCTGGCGACGCAAGACTGGGCCGCCAACGGCCTCGATCCCGCGCGCCATGAGGCGCTGGAGGGCAACGCGTTTGAGCTGATGCGGGCGCTGCCTGAGCGCAGCTACGATCGCGTCATCGTCGATCCGCCGGCTTTTGCCAAGCAGCGCAAGGACGTGCAGCGCGCGTTCAAGGCTTATAAGGACGTGTTCCGCCTAGGCGCGACGCTCACGCGCCCAGGCGGCATGTTGTGGTGCTACTCGTGCTCGCAGCACATGGACGCCGCGCGCTTGCAGGAGGCCGTCTGGACGGCCACCCTGGAGGCTGAGCGTCGCGCGCAGGTGCTGGCGGTCGTCACACAGCCGCCCGATCATCCGTGCAGCGTGGACTTCCCCGAGGGGATGTACCTCAAGGGGCTGTGGCTGCGGGTGCTGTGAGCTCGCGCTCCAGCGCGTAGAGCGACGCGCGCCCCAGATCGAGCATGGCGCTCACGTCAACCGCGCCCTCGCCGTTGTTGAGCGCCAGCGCGATCGTGTACCACTGGTCATCTTGGCCTTGCAGCAGCCACGCCATCGACACCACGCCGGGCTCTGAGCCGCCCTTGTAGCCGACATACTTCCACTGCTTGGGGTCGGGCTTGAGGCCCGCGTCATTGATCGACATCGCCTTGAGCGCTCTGGCGTGCGAGGGCGCCTCATGTTTGGCCACGAGGCTGCCGAACAGACCGCACAGATCCTGGCCATTGGCGAACCACTCCAGCGTGTCAACCGCGATGGGGCGCGGCCACGGCGCGTCAACCGCGGGCAGGCGCGCCTGGCTCACCTCTTGGTTCAGGGAGGCGCGCCGAGCGGCCTCATCACCCTTGAGGTAGGCCTCACGCGCGGTCTTATCCAGCGTCAACTTGAGCTTGAACAGCTCCTGCGTGGAGAGCATCGGGCGCATCAGCGCGGGCTCATGATGGCCGCTGGCCGCGACCTGCGCCTCGACCGCCTCGCGGCCCACATGATGGAGCAGGTGGTCGGTGGCGGTGTTATCACTGATCGAGATCATCAGATCGGCCATCTCACCGAGGCTCAGCTCTGTGCCCGCCGCCTCATCTTGGAGCTTGCCCGAGGGCAGGCTCTTGCGCGTGTCATCGATCGCGAGCTTGTCGTCCCAGCTCATCTTGCCGCTGGCGACGGCATCGGCGAGCGCGGCTAAGATGTAGACCTTGAAGGTGGAGCCGATGGCGGGTGTGCTGCTGGGGGCGACCTGATGCAGCGGCGCGCACGCGCCTTTGGCGTCGATGCGCGCCACATACAGCTCATGCACGGGCGCGAGCGCCTTGAGCTCCTCCTCGATCGTCTCCCAGCGCTGGGGCAGCTCGGTCGCCGCGCGCGGCGCGGGCTGAAACAGCAGCCCCTCGATCTGATGCGGCGCCTTGGCGTTGACGGCGATTGAGACAGCCCAGGCCTTGTCCTCGGCGCCCTTCGTCAGCACGGACAGCGCGTGGGGCGTCTCACCTGCCACGCGGGTGGGCGTCAAGGGGGCGATCTGGGTGTGCAGATCGCTGAACACCTTGGCGAGCGCGTCGGGCGGCACCTGGGCCAAGAACATAGGCGCGAAGCGCTCGCGCAGCGTCTCCTCAGCGATCGGCTGGCCGGCGTTGAGCTGTGAGAGCACCCAGCTGAGCTGCGCCCCTGCGGGGCTCGTCGCGTCATAGGGGGTGTTCGACATGGGAGCCTCCGTGGCGGGCGTGGTCTGCGCCTCATCGGGCGCGGGCGTCGGGGCGCTCGCGCAGCTCGTGAGCGAGAGCGCGATGGTCAGGGCCAAGAGTGGGGTGCGGACAGACATGGCGTCTCCTGATTGCGCGCTTCGCGCGCTTCTTGTTAAGCGCTCGCATCCTCAACACTCAGGCGCGCCGCTGTCAACGTGAGGTTCACCACGCGCCCGGCAGTCGCTCACCGATGACCCGTCGCAGCGTCGCGCTGGCGTCTTGGTCGATCACCTCACCGTGGGCCATGATGAGCCGATCGATGTCCCAGCGCAGCACCTCGCGCAGGCTCTCGCCCAGCGCCTCGCGATCCTTGACCGCGCCCATCCACAGCTTGCTGATGGCCGCGCGGCGCAGCGTCCCGAACATGCGAAACACCAGCGGCGCCAAGAGCCCGCGCGGCGTCGTGATGTTGAAGACCAGATCCGTCACGAGCAGCGAGCGGGTGGCGCGATGATAGAACACCACCTCGCTCAAACGCGGCGCGCCGCGCAAGAGCAGCGGCGTCAGCGCGTCGGCCCAAGGCGGCGTCTCGGCGTCGAGCGTGTGATCGATCCTCAGATCGGGGCGCTTTGTGGCGAGGTTGGGCGCGGCCCAGACCTTGGCCTCGGGGAAGTGGTCGATGCAAGGGGCCATAAAGAGGTGGTGCATCGTGCTCGGCGCGATGAGCGCCACGACCTCACCCAGCGCGCGCAGCTGGGCGGCGACCTCGTCGCTCAGCGGCACTGGCGAGTGCAGCGCGAGCTGGCCTGGGCCGACGCGGGCGGCGACCATGCGGCAGGGCAGCGTGGCGCCGGGGATGATCGGGAGGGTGTGGGCGACGCTCCACAGCTGGTCGGGGATGAGGGTGAGCAGAGGTTCGGTCATGGATGCGCGCTCCGGGAGGAGAGGAGGGGGTGTGATTCGTCAAGCTCGCTTGACTTTTCAACGCGTCGCACAGATAGTCAAGTGAGATTGACTAAAAAGCGCGAGCGCAGAGCTGAGGTGAGGCCGATGCGACACGATGAGCTGCCAGAAGATCCAGAGGCGCTGGAGGCGCTGAAGCTGTCGAGCACGGGGCAGCTGCTGATGCGCTGCGCGCGCTTGATGAATGAGCGCGCGCTGTCGCGGCTGAGGGCGCAGGGGCTCGACGGGGTGAGGGCGACGCACACGACGCTCTTGCCGCACATCGACCTGGAGGGGACGCGGCTGTCGGAGCTTGCGCGCAGGGTGGGGGTGAGCAAGCAGGCGGTGGGGCAGTGGGTGGACGAGCTGGAGGCGATGAGGGTGCTGACGCGTGCGCCAGACCCGCATGATAAGCGAGCGCGGCTGGTGAGGTTCGCGCCTGGGGCGCTGACGCGGGGGCTTGGGGAGCTTGTGGCGCTGGAGCAGGCGCTGAGCGCGCAGGTGGGGCAGCAGGCCATGGCGTCGCTGCACGAGGGGCTGCTGGCGCTGCACGACGCGCTGACGCGCGCTGAGCCCGACCCGTGATCAAAGCGTAAACGCTGATGATGCGCCGCGTTGACACGCGCCGGGGCGCTCCTATAATCGGTCTTCGCGCGCGTCGACCTTGTCAACCCGTCGACGCGACCTGCCCCCCTGTGTGGGGCGCTGGCGAGGGCTGCTCACGATGGTGCTCACGGAACGTCAAAAGGCGGTGCTGTCGCAGGTGGTGCGAGACTTCGTGCTGACTGGGGAGCCGGTCAGCTCGGGGAGCGTGCTCAAGGGGAGCGCGCTCAAGGTCAGCTCAGCCACGGTGCGCAACACGATGAGCGAGCTAGAGACCTTGGGGCTCTTGTTGCAGCCTCACACCTCAGCCGGGCGCATCCCGACCGCCTTGGGCCTGCGCCTGCACGTGGAGCAGCTGCATCAGCAGCCCAACCCCGCCAAGCTCGACCGCGATGAGGCCACGCGCTTGGCCGACGGCGTCAACCAGCTGGCCCAGACAGGCATGGAGGACGCGGCGCGCCAAGTGGGCGGCCTGCTCAGCCAGGTGGCCTCGCTCACGAGCCTCGTCTCGCTCTCAAGCCTGCACCTCATCCGGCTGTGCGACATTCACCTGTCACCGCTGACGAATCGACGCGTCTTGGTGGTGCTCGTCACCGATGATGATCGCGTGCATCATCGCGTGGTGCAGATGGAGGTCGCGGTCGATCCGATCATGCTGCAGAACATGCAGAACTACTTGGCGCATCTGGTCGTGGGGCTGACGCTTGATCAGGTGCGCCAGCGGGTGCGTCGCGAGCTGCAAGCGGCCGAGCGCGAGTACGACGCGATGATCACGGTGGCGCTGACCATCGGCCAAGAGGCGCTCGACATCGCACGCCCTGAGCTGTTCGTCGAGGGCAAGCTGCGCTTCTTTGATCACGCCGAGTTCGCCGCTGACACCAACCGCTTGCGCGACATGCTGCGGCTGCTCGAAGAGAAGGAGCAGGTGCTCTCACTGCTCGACAGGTTGTGCAACTCGCGCCGCCCCGTGGTGCTCATCGGCTCGGAGCTGGAGTGGGATATGGGCGATGACGTCAGCCTCATCGTGTGTGGTTATGCGCGTCATGGCGAGCAGCTGGGCTTGCTGGGGCTCATCGGCCCCGCGCGCGTCGACTACGATCGCATCATCCCGCTGATCGCCTACACCGCGCGCCTGCTCACCCAAGCGCTCGACGAGCGTGGATGACGCTCACGACATTTGCGCGCGTCGCGCTGAGGCGCTACAACATGCGCGCTGACACTCGGTCAGTCTGGCTTGGTCATGGGCCACGCTCGTGTTAGGGTGTCGCATCATCCCCCCCAAGCTCATCACAATGGCAATCGCCACTTTCATGAAGCGTCCCAAGCGCCATCCCCGCATCGAGCCGCCTGCTCAAAGGGGATGACCTGATGGAGACTCACATAAGGAGCAAGCCTTGAGTCATCATAGCGAGCACGATAACGACCCCGAGCGCGACGACGCGACGCTTGAGCAGTCCGAGCCCAGCTCGCCCCCACAGGAGACCCCTTCAACTGATGGGGAGGCCCCCTCTGCGGACGAAGGCGCGCCAAGCGAAGACTCGCCCAGCGCAACAACCGCGCTGTTCTTGTCGCCGGATGAGGACGAGGACGAGATCTTGGAGGTCATCGCGCTGTCACCCGAGGGGGAGGTCCTCTCCGCCATGCCCGCGCGCGATGAGCCCGCCATGCCGCCTGTGATCCAGTCCGTGCTGGAGGCGCAGCGTCAGCAGCTTGAGACGCTGCGCGAGGAGCTGGAGCAGGCCCGTGATGAGGCGCTGACCGCCTCCAGTGAGCGTGACGCCGTCCAGCGCATGCTCGACGCCGCCACCGCCGAGCGTGAGGATTACAAGGGCCGCCTCATGCGCGCGTCGGCCGATCTGGAGAACTTCCGCAAGCGCGTCAACCGCGAGAAGGACGACCTGCGCAAGTATGGCATCGATCGCCTCGTGCTTGAGCTGTTGCCCGTGGTCGACAACCTCGATCGCGCTTTGGAGCACGCCGATAAAGCCCAAGACGCCTCCACCATCGTGGACGGCGTGCGCATGGTCCAGCGCCAGCTCATCGCCGCGCTTGAGCGCCACGGCGTGATCACCTACGGCGCCCTCCATGAGCGCTTTGATCCCCAGCGCCATGAGGCCATTCAGCAGATCGACACGCCCGACCACGAGACGGGCACCGTCATCCAAGAATATCAGAAGGGCTATTTCTTGCATGAGCGCCTGCTGCGCCCCGCGCTCGTCGTCGTCGCGCGTTATGTCGCGCCAGCCGATGGCGACGCGTCGAGCGACGCGGTCATCCTGGATGAGATCGCGCCTGAGGT
This sequence comes from uncultured Bradymonadales bacterium, assembly GCA_964468515.1. Taxonomy (GTDB): domain Bacteria; phylum Myxococcota_A; class Bradymonadia; order Bradymonadales; family Bradymonadaceae; genus CAYXWB01. The sequence continues at coordinate 6,437 of CAYXWB010000102.1, forward strand.
TGAGCCGGACAGCGATGACGCCACAAGCGCTGACGTCGATCCGAGCGAGCCTGGGTGATCGCCGCGCGCGCTGAACCCTTTGCGGCGCGCGTCCCCCTTCATGTATAGTCAACATCACGCGCTGATGACACGACGGGCCACGCCACCTCTGCGCGGGCGTGGCCGTCTTCATTTTGAGAGAGGCTCATGGGCAAGACGATCGGGATCGATCTCGGCACGACCAACAGCTGTGTCTGCATCCTCCAAGATAATGAGAAGATCGTCATCCCCAACGCTGACGGCGGCCGGACGACCCCCTCCGTGGTGGCGATCAGTGATAATGGTCAGCGCCTGGTCGGCAACCTCGCCAAGCGCCAAGCCGAGACGAACGCCGAGCACACCGTCTACGCCGTCAAGCGCCTGATCGGGCGGCGCTTTGAGGAGGCCGATGTCAAGCGCGTCGAGTCCACCACCGCGTACCACGTCGTGGCCGCCCCGCACGGCGACGCCTGGGTGCGCGTGCGCGATAAGGACTACTCCCCGGCCGAGATCTCCTCCTTCATCTTGCGTGAGCTGAAGAAGACCGCCGAAGACTACTTGGGCGAGGAGGTCACTGACGCGGTGATCACGGTGCCCGCTTACTTCAATGATGCGCAGCGCCAAGCCACCAAGGACGCGGGTCAGATCGCGGGCCTCAACGTCCTGCGCATCGTCAACGAGCCCACCGCCGCAGCCCTCGCTTATGGCCTGGGACAGATCGCCTCGCCAGACCCCAAGAAGGTCGCCGTCTACGACTTGGGCGGTGGCACGTTCGATATCTCCATCTTGGAGCTGGCCGACGGCGTGTTCAGCGTGCTGTCGACCTCGGGTGACACGTTCTTGGGCGGCGAGGACTTTGACTATCAGATCATCGACTGGCTGACGGAGCAGTTTAAGAGGGAGCATGGCGTCGATCTGAAGGCCAACAAGATGGCGCTCCAGCGCATCAAAGAGGAGGCCGAGCGCGCCAAGTGTGAGCTGTCCAACAAGGCTGAGACTGACATCAGCCTGCCTTATATCTACGCGGACGCCACGGGGCCGAAGCACTTGGCCGGGCAGCTGTCGCGCGCGCAGCTGGAGCAGATGGCGCAGAAGCTCGTCGATCGTACGATCGAGCCCTGCCAGAAGGCGCTCAATGACGCGGGCTTGGAGGTGGGCGACATCGACGTGGTGTTGTTGGTGGGCGGCATGACGCGCATGCCGCTGGTGCGCAAGCGCGTCAGCGCCTTCTTTGGCCAAGAACCCGACGGCTCGGTCAACCCTGACGAGGTCGTGGCGCTCGGCGCGGCGGTGCAAGGCTCCATCGCGCGCGGTGAGCTGACGGACGTGCTGCTGCTTGACGTGACGCCGCTGACGCTGGGCATTGAGACGGCCAACGGCATCTTCACCCCGCTCATCCCGCGCAACACCACCGTGCCGTGCTCCTACACCGAGGAGTTCACCACCGCGCGCGATAATCAGTCGATGGTGCGCGTGCATGTGCTCCAAGGTGAGCGCCCCTTGGCGAAGGATAACAAGAGCTTGGCGAAGTTTGAGCTGCACGGCATCCCGCCCGCGCCAAGCGGCGTGCCCCAGATCAACGTCACCTTCTCGATCGATGAGAACGGCATCGTCAGCGTCGCGGCCAAGGACATGGGCACAGGCATCGAGCATCAGGTCCGCGTTGTCGCAGATGGTGGCCTGTCCGAGAAGGACATCAAGCGCATGATCGCGGAGGCTCAAGAGAACGAGCAGGCGGATCTGATCAACGCCCAAGCCGCTGAGCTGCGCGTGCGCGCTAACAGCTTGCTCTACTCCACCGAGCGCTCGCTCAACGACTATGGCCACCTCATCCCCGACGCTGAGCGTCAGGAGATGCTCCAAGACGTGGGCGCCATCAAGGCGCTGCTGGATGACGCCGTGGCTGATGAGCTGCCCACCATCGTCTCCGGCTTAGAGGCGACCGCTTATCGCATCGCAGAGATCATGTACTCGGCCATGGACCCGAGCAAGCAGGGCTGAGCGTGCCTCACCGTGACGGGATTTTGACGACGCCACGCGCGCTTGACAGCGCGCGTGGCGTCGTCATCTTGAGGGCGCCGCGCGCCTGTTGCCAGCGCGCGACGTGACGCGTACAACGTCATTCGCCGCGTGATGCGGCGACCTCTCCTAGCCATCATCCTCGTATCTGTCGAGCGCCCATGTCCACCGACCTCTATGAGATCCTAGGCGTCGCTAAAGACGCCTCCGCCAAAGAGATCAAGGCCGCTTATCACAAGCTAGCCAAGCAGTGTCACCCCGATCTCAACCCCAACAACGCCGAAGCTGAGGAGCAGTTCAAGCAGGTCAACGCGGCCTACGAGATCCTGAGCGATGATCAGAAGCGCCAAGCTTACGATCGCTTCGGATCGACCAAGGGCAACCCCTTTGAGGGCGGCTTTGGGGGGCAGGCGGGCTTTGGCGGCCAAGGCTTCGGCGACCTGTTTGACATCCTCAACAATGTCTTCGGCGCGCAGGGCGGCTTTGGCGGCCAGGGCGGACGCCGCCCCAGCGGCGCCCGTCGCGGGCAGGACTTCAAGCTGGAGCTGGAGGTCACCTACAAAGAGGCGGCCTTCGGCGGCAAGCGCTCGATCGAGATCCCCTCGTTCTCCTCTTGTGATGTCTGCGATGGCTCGGGCGCCAAGCCCGGCACCAGCCCCATGACCTGCGGCACCTGCGGCGGCATGGGCGCGGTGCGCGTGCAGCAGGGCTTCTTCTCAATGCAGCGGCCCTGCCCGAGCTGTCAGGGCGACGGCAAGATCATCAAGGATCCTTGCACCAAGTGTCGCGGCAAAGGGCAGCTTGAGGGCAAGGAGCAGCTTGAGGTCGACATCCCCGCGGGTGTGGCCACGGGCCAGCAGCTGTTCTGGCAGGGGAAGGGCGGCCCCGGCCAAGGGGGTGGTCCCCCAGGCGATCTCTACATTGAGGTCGCGCTGGAGGATCACTCGCTGTTTGAGCGCGACGGGCGCAACCTCATCTGCATCGTCCCTATCAGCTTCACCCAGGCCGCGCTCGGCGGTAAGGTCGAGGTGCCGAGCCTGGAGGGCAAGATCACCATGGCCGTGCCGAGCGGGACGCAGGCGGGCAAGGTGTTCCGCCTCAAGGGCAAGGGCTTCCCCGACCTCCACGGCAGCGCGCGCGGTGATCAGCTCGTGCAGGTCGTCGTGGAGACGCCCGTGAACCTGAGCGAGCGTCAGCGCGAGCTGTTGCTGGAGTTCGCGGAGCTGTCAGGGGATGATGTGCACCCCGAGAAGCGCTCCTTCTTTCAGCGCCTCAAGGACATCTTCGACTGATGCAAGCTCACCCCGAGGCCCCTCACGACGCGACGCAGCCGGTCACACGGCCGTGGCGCCACATCGCGCTGTGGGTGGCGAGCCTCGGGGTGTGCGTCGTCGCGGGTGTGGGGTTCGCGGGCGCCGACGCGTGGACCCTCACCGCGTGGCAGCAGCCCCGTGTGATGGGTCAAGCCCTCGCCTACGCGCTCTGCGTCATGGGCATCTTGAGCGCGCATGAGCTTGGCCATTATGCGCACGCGCGCCGCCATGAGGTCGAGGTCTCTTGGCCTTACTTCTTGCCTGGCGTGCCGCTGCCTGGCGCCACGCTGCCGCTGTTTGGCACCTTCGGCGCGTTCATTCGCATGAACCTGCGCCCGATGTCGGCGCGCGCGCTGCTGGAGATCGGCGCGTGGGGGCCGTTGGCGGGGTTCATCGTGCTGGTGCCGGTGCTGCTGGTGGGTATGTCACTGTCGCAGATCAGGCCGCTCCCCGAGGACGCGGCGATGGGCCTGCGTCTGGGCGACTCGCTGCTGCTGTGGGGCGCGCAGCGGCTGTTCTTCGACGCGCCGCCTCCTGGCCATGACGTCTTCTTGCATCCGGTCGCGATGGCGGGCTGGACGGGCGCCTTCTTCACCGCGTTTAACCTCATCCCGCTGGGTCAGCTCGACGGCGGCCACATCGCCTACACGGTCTTAGGCGATCGTTTCAACCGGCTGGCCTGGTGGCTGTTTGGGGGCTTGGTGGTGTTGGGGGTGGTCGCGTTCCCAGGCTGGCTGATGTTAGCCTTGTTCTTGCTGGTGCTGCGCCCCACGCACCCACAAATCTTGAGCGGCGCGCCTGTGCGCGGGCGCGAGGCGTGGCTGGCGTGGGCGAGCTTGGCGATCTTCGCGCTGACCTTCACGCCGCGCCCGATCGTGGTGGCGCCGCTGTGGGAGCTGGTGCTGGGGCCCTGACAAGGAGCAGACTTCCGTGGAGATTCGCTGCGCGAGGTGTGGGCATCTGGGCGCCGCCGCTGAGATCATCCCCACAGGGGAGGGCGTGGCGCTGCGCTGCGCGCACTGTAGCTTTGACAACCCGCTGGCGCTGGGCTTCGCCCAGCGCCAGCCGCAAGCTGTGGCGGCGGCTGCGTCGCCACAGCTTGCGGCTCAGCTGCGCCTTGGGGGCGCGCAAGCGTCGCTCGCCCCTGAGGCGTTGGCACGCCTCATCCCGATCGCGGGTGATGGGCCGCGCTGTCGCAAATGCGCCCACCTGCTGGAGGTGCAGGATGAGAGCTGCGCGAAGTGTGGCCTGAGCGCGGCCGAGGGCGCGCGCTATGCGCCCGGCCAAGCCCCTTGGGAGCAGCCCGCGCCGGGCCAAGAACAGACGCTCGCCACGCTCAACGCCTTGTGGGCGCAGGCGCTGCGCGCGTGGAGCGCGCCCAAGCTAGAGGCGTTCACCGCGCACGCGCTCGACCAAAACCTGCACGATCACGCGCTGCGGTTGGTGCGCTTTGCGCTCATCACGCGCCCCGAGGATCCGCTGGCGCTGCAAGCTTTAGCGAAGCTCACGGCGACGATGCAGACGCGCGTCGTCGCCGCACGCGCGCAAGCGGAGGTGAGCGCGGCGAACCTCAAGGAGGACCTGCAGCGCGTGCGCCGCACGCTCATCTTTGGCATCTTCATCTTCTGGGCGTTCGTCTTGGGTTTATTCGTGATAATGTTCGCCCGCGCTTGCTGAGCTTCAATCGCGCGCGTCATCTCTAAGGCGCCCCGCTCGTGAGCGCTGCTTGATGCACCCCAGCTCGTCAATGACCGCGTCAAGCCCGTCCGATGTGACCACGCCCGCGCTCTCAGTGAGGGCGCTGCTCGTGCCGTTTGGCTTTGGGGCGTTGCTCGCGCTTGGCAGCGCGCCATGCTTCGCGTTGAGGGCATCCGAGCAGAACGATCTCTATCTGTTCGTGGCGATCCCGCTGCTCGCGTTTAGCGCGGTGTGGACGCTCGTGATGATGCGCGGTGTGCTCGCTGCGTGGCGCACGGGGCCGATCACACAGCAGCTCAAGCCGTGGCCTGCCCGCTTGGGCGAGGAGGTGACGCACACGGTGAGCTTCACGTCCAAGCGCACGATCACGCTGCGTGAGCTGACGTGCAAGCTCACCGTCTGGGAGGTGCTGCCTGCGCGCGCGGGTGGCATCATCACCAGGGATAAGCTCCATGAGGAGCAGCACACGATGAGCGCTGAGGTGGTGTGTCGTGGCGGCGAGGTCGCGACGTTCTCCATCAGCTTCACGCTCCCAGCATCACTGCCGCCGACGGGCAAGAACGAGGCGCGCGAGATCGTCTGGCAGCTCGCGACAGATCTCTCCCCGCGTCGCGGCGCGGGCCAGCGACGCCAGCGCGATCTCTTGGCCGTCGCGTCGCCTGTGGCGCCTGAGCCGCGCGACCCTGCGTGGTGAGCAAGCTAGAGGAGCGCGCATGTCGCAAAAGCCAGAAACATCTCAGCCCCCCCCCAGCGTGATGCGCCCTCGCTGATCGCGCTCCCTGCTCCCTCAATGAGCGACACGCTCGGCACGATCGGCTTTGGCGCGCTGATCGGCCTGGGCGGCGTGCCTTGCATCGCGAACGCGCTCATCAATGGGGAGCATGCCGCGCTGCTGCTCGGTATCCCGCTGGTGTTGTTCGGGCTGAGCTGGGGGATTGTCACGTATCGACGCGCGGCGGCGGCGTGGCGCTTTGGCAGGGTCCAGCTCGACCTAGCGCCCCACCCGCCGCGCGCGGGCCAGCCGCTGACGCATCGGGTGATCCTGACACCGAACAAGACGCTCCCCTTGCTGGAGATCGCGTGTCGCATCCGGGCCGTCGAGTATGAGCCGATTCAGTCACGCCGCGGGGTTTATGATCTGTCTCAGCTTCGGGGGCGAGGGAAGGTGTATGAGTCAACGCTTGTGATCGCGCGCGATGCGACGCTGCGCGCTGGGGAGGCGGTCACCTTTGAGGTGACCTTCGCCCCCGGGCAGGGGCTCCCCTCACCTGACTCGCCGCACTGGCAGTGGGACATTGAGACGAGCGTCAAGCCGCGCCAAGGGGCCCCCCATGTTGTGTCACGCAGCTTTGAGCTTGCGCCGCCCGCGCCGCAGCTGCCTGCGGCCGATGCAGCGCCGCTAGAGAGTTCGGCGTGGTGAGCGATGCGCTCAAGGGTGGTACCAGTTGCTCCCATCGATGCAGAAGAGGATGATTGAGAGCACGTAGATGGCGCCGATGAGCTGGAGCGCGCGCTTGAGTGTCAGCAGCGAGCGCACGCGCTGTCTGACGCCTCGCGCTGGCAGCGGCGCGTCTGCCTCTAGCTCCTGCCAAGCCAGCTCATCAGGCTGTGGCTCCACAGGCACGCTCATGTCAAGGGCGCGCATGACGCGGCGATGATCGCGCCACCACTTGATCGGCACCAGGAGCGGCATGATCGGGAAGATGGCGAGCATGATCGACCAAGCCATGGCGGGGGCTGAGAGGATCCACCTCGCGATCGTGTAGATGGTGATGACCCGCTCAGGTCGGAACACAAGCTGCCAGTCTGTCGTGATCTTTGACAAGCTCATCCCAGGGCCCATGAGCTCTTGAACGATGAGGGCGACGATCGTGGCGAAGATGCATAATAACAGCCCCACCCAGTGGGCGCGCCAGAAGCTGTGTAGGACGAGCGCGCGCCCCACAGGCGGCAGCGGCTCGCTGTGGTCTTCCTCGCCAGATCGATCGATCCGTCGCTTGGGACGCCGAGGCTCAGGCAGGTACTTGGACCAGATCTGATAAAGCATCGCCATACCTTGCACCTCAGCTTCGGCCGCGCTGCGCGGACAGTTTTATGCTGCTAAGGTGAAGTATTGGTGCCGTGCGACCCCGTGTCGAGCATAGAGTGTTTATATAAATCGAACGATTTCATTCGATTTTATCGAATGATGTGACGCCCCCCCCTACACCGCGAGCAGCTCACCAGCGGTAGTCGCTGAGCGTGCAGCCGCGCGAGGCGTTATCGCCGCGCGCAGGTCCGAGCCCCTCGGCGTAGTCTTGGCGATCGACCAAGCGGAAGTCGAGGCTGTAGCGGGTGAGGTCGCTGAGGTTGGGCAGGGTCTGATGCAGGTGATGGGCAGCGAACAGGAGCACGCTGTCTGCATCAAGCGCGAAGGTGTGAGGCGCGCCGACGCGCGCGTCGTCGGTGAGGGTGGGGTGGGCTTGGGCCTCGCGCTGGGCGCTGGTGTAGTTCTGAAAGCCGCCCTGCGCTTTGAACGCGTCGTAGTCAAACAGCGCGGAGGTGTTGGGCACATGCTGCGCGAACGCGTCTGGGTAGAAGCCGAAGCTGAACGCGTGGGTGATGTCAAACAATGGGATCCAGAGGTTGAGCTGCGCTTGCGGGTTGGCGTACCAGGTGTCGCGGTGCGCCCAGAACGCGGGCGCGGCGGCTGGGATGAGGTGGCTGTCGGGGCGGATGGCGCGCACGCGCACGACATCAAGCGCGACGGGGCGATGATCGAAGCCGAGCGTGTGAATCAGCGCGCGGGTGAGGTGCTGACAGGTGGTGTCGCGCGTGAGCTCTGCGCGCAGCTGCGTCAGGCGCGCGAAGAAGTCAGCTTGGGCGATGTGATGGTGGGCTAAGCGCAGGTCTTGTGCTTCAGGCATCGCGCGCGTCAGCATGGCGCGCGCATGAGCGGCCAGCGCGCGTGATGCGTCGCTTGGCGAGGCTTGAGCGAGCTGCCCGCTGAGCAGGTCGGCGCGCGAGGTGGCTGGTGTGTAGGCGCTGATCATGGTGAGGGGTCAGCGGGGGCGTGCTGCAAGCAGCGCGCGGCGGTGAGGCCGAGCTGCGCTGGCGAGAAGGGGCGCTGGAGCACGGTCTCTGGGACGGTGTCGAGGCCATAGCGCGCGGGGTCATCTTGACACAAGTAGAGCACGCGCGCTTGGGGGCGCGAGGCCAAGATGCGCTGTGACGCGCGCAGCGCGTCTTGGGGGCTGTGATCGAGGCTCAGGATGAGGGCATCTGCGGCGAGCGAGGCGCTCATGAGCGGGGGCAGGGCGTCGAGATCGCGGGCGAACAAGACGCGATAGCCGAGCGTGCGCAGCGCCAGCGCGATGGGGCCGCGCTGGGTGAGGTCGGGCTCCCACAGCACCACGCGGGTGGTCAAGCGCTGGCGCTGCGTGGGCCACGGGCCGCTGGTGAACAGCCCCTCAAACAGCTGGGGCAGATAGAGCGCGCAGGTGGTGCCGCGCGGGCTCGATTGGAGATCGAGCGCGCCGTGATGGCGCTGCATGATGGCGACGCAGGTGGCCAAGCCCAAGCCGCCGCCTTGGCCTGCAGGCTTGGTGGTCACATAGGGCTCACACACGCTGGCGATGAGCGCGTCGGGGATACCCTCGCCCTCGTCGCGCAGGGCGATGCGCACATGGGCGACCGGATCGAGCCTGTCAGCGCAGGGCAGCGCGTCATAGGGCAGCGCGTCGAGGCTCAGCGTGAGCTGGCCGGGGTGAGGGGAGGCGGCCACCGCGTTGGAGACGAGGTTGAGCAGCGCGCGCTCCAGCGCCGCGC
>CAYXWB010000103.1:0-15281 GCA_964468515.1 uncultured Bradymonadales bacterium
CCGCGTACGCGGCCCGCTGGCGTCTTGTTGATCAGTAGCGCTTGAGGGCGGTGTAACCCAGCGCGAGGCTGGCGAGGCCGTTGACGGCGAGCCAGGAGCGATCGAGCAGGTTCATGCCGGGGATCCACTGCACGTCGGAGGTCAGCAGCACGGCCTCGCTCAGACAGAAGCCTGCCATGCCGAGCGCCAAGCCGCACGCCAGGGCTGCGCCGCGCTTGTTGCCGCCTAGCAGGGCGTAGGCGCCCAGCGGGATGAGGGCGCTCGCCATCAGCGGGTTCTGGTGATGACCCAGGCCGAAGACGAGGATGTCCAGCTCGCCCAAGGGGCGCGCGAGCGTGGCGATGAGCGTGGAGTCACCAAAGATCCAGGGCAAGAAGAACAGGCCGCTGGCGGCAAACGCGCTGACGCCGAGCACGAGGCCGGTGTGCTGCGGGCCTTGGCCGAGGATGTCACGGCGACGGACGCTGGCGAAGGCGAGCAGGGGCAACAACAGGCCCATGGCGAGTCGCAGGCCACCTTGACCGCCTTGTGCGGCCTTGACGGCGGCGTCAGCTTGGATGAGGCCCGAGCCGTAGCGCTCAGCGAACTCCTTAGGATCGTTGAAGCGCTCACGCTGATCGGTGCTGGCGGTCTTCTTGAGCACGGCCTCGACGCGATCGGGGTGGGTGACGCCTTGGCTGATCACGAGGGCTGCGATCGCGGCCACGTGGGGGCTCGCCATGGAGGTGCCCATGTAGAGCAAGAAGTCGTGCTGGTCGAGCTTGCCCTCCTTGAGGGTCTGCTGCAGGACACCATCGGGGCGGCCATCGCCGTTCTGATCGACGCGGGTGTTACCGCCGGGCGCGGCGATGTCCACGAAGTCACCCCACTGCGAATAGAAGGTGGTGTGACGATCAAACTGAGTAGAGGCGACCGCGATCACGTGGTTGTAAGCGGCCGGGTAGCTGGGGGAGCGGCGACCGCCGTTGCCCGCAGCGGCGACGATGGTGACGCCCTTCTTGTGGGCGTGATCGATGGCGCGCTTGAGCGTGAGCGAGGGCAGGGGGCCGCCCAAGCTCATGTTGATGACTTGAGCGCCGTTGTCGGCGGCGAAGCGCACGGCGTCGGCGATGTCAGCGACCTGGCCGAAGCCTTGGTTGTTGAGCACGCGCAGGCCCATGATCTTGGCGTTGTAGGCCAAGCCTGCGACGCCAAACTTGTTGTTGGTGGTCTGCGCGATGGTGCCCGCGACGTGGGTGCCGTGACCGTGGCCGTCGAACACGAAGCTGCTCTTGTCGACGAAGTCATAGCCGGGGGCGATGGTGGTGCCTTTCAGATCGCGCGCTGCCTTGATGGCGCGCTTGGCGTCATCAGCGACGGCGACGCCCGTGTCGATGACGGCGACCACGACGTCGCGACCTGTGGCGACCTTCCACGCGGCCTCAGCGTTCACCTGCTTGAAGTTCCACTGGTACTGATACAGCGGATCATTGACGGCAGAGTCAGCGGGCGCGGGGGCGTCGGGCCAAGGCGCGTCGGCTTGGGGGAGCTGATCTTGCCACAGGTTATACTCGAAGTTCTCCTCGACGCCCTCCAAGGTGGCGCCAGGGAGCGACTTGAGCAGGCAGCTGCGCACGTAGGGGACAGCGCCCTCAGCGACGCGCGCGATGTAGATGTTGGGCGCGTCGGCGTGAGCGGAGTTGAGCGAGACCTCCAGCCCATGCTGGGCCATCAAGCCCTTGATGGCGGAGTCGCTCAAGCTGTCAGCAAAGTCGAGGATGACCTCATCATGGGTGGGGTCGCTGTCCATGGCGCCTGGCGGCACGTTGACCGTGTCAGGGGCCTCACCGCCCAGGCACGCCTCAAAGGGCGCCAGCGGTGCTATGGCGGTCTTCACCTGCTGCGCGGAGGCGACCGACGGGCTCAACAGCGCGAGGCCGGTGAGGGCGATCGCGGCGCGGCGCAGGCGGTCGTGGGGGCGTCGTGTGGGGGTGTGCTGCATGGTGTCCCTCGGGCAAGATCGTCTTGAAGGGGCGGAAGCTTAGACAGTACGCGCGCGCCTCAGGGTCAGGGACGAGGCGCGTTATGCCATCAGGGAAGCAAGCGGCGCGTGGGTGATATTCCAGTCGGGCTCAATCGATCTCGGCCAGGTCGCTGGCGCTGAGGGTGGTGTCAATCTCCTCTAAGCGCAGCTTGGCGAGGCTCGCCGCGTAGCGCGCCACGTGGGGGTGGGTGCGGGTGCTCTCAGCGAAGTCCTCGCGCGAGAGCATCAGCAAGATGCCGGGCGTGGTGCTGACCACGCCCGCCGTGGCGGGCGAGTCGGAGAGCAGGCCGATCTCACCGAAGATGTCGCCCGCTTGGAGCGTGGCGATGGTGATCTCCCAGCTGTCATCTTGGCGCACCACATCGACCTGACCATCCAGGATGATGAACAGGCCGGGGCTGGTCTGGCCCTGCTTGCTCAGATACTCACCTTTATCGATCTGGACCCCGATGAAGCGCTCCATGAGCGCGACGCGCGCGTCGGGCTCAAGATCGACGAACATGGGGTGGCGGCATAAGAGCTGCTCGGTGAGGGCGTGGCGGCGCAAGGTGGCGAGGCGGTTGGGGAAGTCGGGCAGCTGCTCGCTGAGCGTGTGGATGGCGCTGGCGCTCAGGCGCAGCAGCTCCGCGCCAGGGTGGCTCTCGATCGAGACCTGTGACGGCACGCGCGGGCGCCCAAAGCCGTTGAGGCCGAGCAGCGCGCCGCAGGGCAGGCGGAAGACCTCCTGGCCCTCACGCAGCATGGCGGTGGGGGAGACGGTCCACAGCAGATCCTCGCTGAAGGCGTCACGCGCGATGAGGGTCTGGCGCTGGGGCACGATCTCATAGGTGATGAGATCAATGACACGACGCAGCGCGTCCTCAGGCAACATGCTGAGCAGGGGCAGGCCGCCGAGCGCTTGCGGCTGGGTGACGAGGCCGCGCTTTTGACCCGCGCGCTCGTGCGCGAGCTGCAGCAGCTCTGCCTCTCCCACCTGAGGCTCCTTAGCGGACAGATCCAGGTGGGCCTCCACCTCGCCCAGGTCGCTGACGGGGGGCTGATCGGTGAGGTGCTCGCTGCGGATGTTATAGAGCGAGGCGAACAGCTCGCGCAGGGGCTCTGTGGGCTGACCAAGCGCGTCGAGCTGCTTGATGATGGCGAGGCAGCGCGCGGGGTTACCGCTCATGGCGTGGTGGCGCGCGAGCAGCTCATAGAGGGCGGCGGCGTCGGCCTTGCGCCCGCGCGTGGCTAGCGCGAGCGCGACGCGCTCGCGCAAGGGCGCGGTGTCGCTCAAGCGCGCGAAGTTGGTGAGGATCAGGCGCAGCGCTTGGGTCATCTGACCGCTGTCGATCGCCTCATCAATACGGCGAAACAGGGTGAGCTGGCGAGGGAGCTGCTCGGCGTCAGTCATCTGCATGGGGGGCTTGCCACGTGGTCTATGGCGGGCGCCGGCCCGGCCGGTGAGAGGGTTCTATGACGAGGGGGAGCCTAGCATGCGCGCGGCGAGGGTGCACGCGCAAGAAACCACGCGCTTCGCGCGCTTGACACTGCGCCGCAGGCGCTTCTAATATAGCGTCGAATCGCGCGCCCATGACCTGTCATGCCTCACACCCGCTCAACCTCAGCAGGGTGTGCCATGCGGCCGTGAGGTGTCGTCGCTCACCTCTCACCGCGCAGCGCCCGCGCTTGGATCGTCGCCCTGGTGGAATAGCGCAGAGTTTGGGCCCGTTTTGCCCAGCGGCGCGCTCCTCATGAGGTCATCAGGTCATCGCGTAGGTTGCGAGGCGTCTGTGCTCATCCGCTCCATTTGAGGGAAGGGAGTCCATGATTACGAATGACCAGATCGAAGAGTACCTCATCCACACGGAGCTGCCGTTTGAGCAGGTCAACGAGGGGATGTGGATCATCCACGATGAGCACGACTTTGTGGACAACATCGTCGTGATGCACACCCCGCCGGTGGTGACCTTCCGGGTCAAGGTGCTGGAGCTGGCCGCGGTGAAGGGGGAGCGCCGCTTGGAGCTGTTCGAGCGCCTGCTGTCTTACAATGCGACCGAGATGATCGCGGGGGCTTATGGGATCGAGGGTGACGCCATCGTGATCATTGACTCGCTGCAGAGCGAGAACCTCGACTTCAACGAGTTCCAAGCCTCGCTCGACGCGATCACCATGTCGCTGCGCGAGCACTACAAGCAGCTTCGCGAGCTCTTGCCCGCTGCCCGCGAGCAGCAAGACAGCGGCGACCTCTCCGTCAAGGAGCTTGAGGCCCAGCTGGCCGATCCGGGGCGCGGCTGAGCCCGCATCGCCTCACGCGCACAAATCAATGATGTGAAAGCCTCACACCCTGCGCGCGCGACGCGCGCTCAGGTCACGAGGTTCCCCCGCTAGGGCGAGCACCAAGGAGACAGGATCTATGGGTATCTTCGGCAGACTGGGGACGCTGCTCAAGTCGAACGTCAATGATGTCATCAGCAAGGCTGAGGATCCTGAGAAGATCCTCAATCAGCTCATCCTCGACATGCGCGATCAGCTCATCGAGGCCAAGAAGCAGGTCGCCGTGGCGATCGCTGATGAGAAGCGCCTCAAGAAGCAGCTCGATAATGAGCTGCACATGGCCCAAGAATGGGAGAAGAAGGCCATGATGGCCGTGCGCGCTGGCCGCGATGACCTCGCCAAAGAGGCGCTGCGTCGCAAGAGCGAGCACGATGACATCGCCTCACAGTACAGCTCGCAGTGGGAGGCTCAGAAGGCCGCCGCTGACAAGCTGCGCGAGAGCTTGCGCCAGCTCAACAGCAAGATCGAGGAGGCCAAGCGCAAGAAGAACCTCCTGATCGCGCGCAAGCAGCGCGCTGAGGCGCAAAAGCAGATTCAGTCCACCATGTCCAGCTTGAGTGACACCTCCGCGTTCGACACCTTCGATCGCATGGCCACCAAGATCGACAAGATGGAGGCTGAGGCTGAAGCCGAGTCCGATCTGGTCAACGACATCGATGGGACCAACCTAGAGAACCAGTTCGCTGACTTGGAGAAGGGCTCCGGGGCGGACTCCGAGCTTGAGGCGCTCAAGGCCAAGATGAACATGGGCTCAGCCTCGACCGCGTTCCAATTCGAGGAGAAGAAGCAGCAGCAGAGCGCTCAGCAGACCGTCCCCGCTGGGGGCCGTGGCACCTGGGATCGCGACGACCTCTGAGTTGAGCTTCGCCATCGCTCGCGCTCGCGCCGCCGAGCCTCCCTCTCACCCAGGGGCGCTCGGCGGCGCTGTGTTCTCCGCCCCGGCGGATGAGCGCGCCCTCTCCCTCATGTTGCCGGAGTTCATGCCATGTCTGAGCGCTTTGGTGGGGTCCTATGCGCGGGCTTAGGCACCCGCATGGCCCCCTTGACTCACGTCCTGCCCAAGCCGCTGCTGCCCTTCTTGAACACCCCGCTCATCACCTACGCGATGGCTGACCTGATGCGCGCGGGCGTCAGCCGCGTCGCCATGAACCTGCACCACCTCGCTGACGCCATCCCCCCCGTGGTCGATCGGCTCGCGCCCTTGTTCCAGCTGTCGCCCGTGTACGCGCGCGAGTGGGAGCTGATGGGCACCGCAGGCGGCGCGCGCGGGCTCTTGCGCGCGCTCGGTGAGCCCGCAGGCGCGACGCTCATCCTCACCAACGGCGACAGCGTCATGGACGTCGATCTTGGCGCCCACGCCGACGCCCACGTCGCCTCGGGGCGCGCCATCACGATGCTCACGCGGCCTAAACAGCCCGGCCAGCCGGGGCGCGTGTTCGTCGACGCCGCTGGTCAGCTTCAGGGCATCCGCCACTATCGACGCCCCCACGCGCCACCTGACAGCGCGCTGATCGAGGTGGAGTTCACGGGCGTGCATTTTATCCAGACCGACACCTTGCGCGCGCTTGAGCTGGAGTGCGGCGATCTCATTGATGAGCTGCACGGGCCGATGCTGCTGCGCGATGAGGCCATCGGCGTCGCCACGCTCGACGGCTTCTGGGCCGCGCTGGATAACCCTGGGCTGCTGATCGATGCCCAGCGTCGCGTGCTGAGCGAGCCTGGGCTGCTGGCGCTCGCGCCGATGCCCGCGCCGCTGGCCCCTGGGCTGTTCATCCTTAATCAGCCCGGCGTGCACGACAAAGCCCAGCTCGCGGGGCCTGTGTTCTTGGGCCAACATGTGACCATCGGCGCGGGCGCGAAGATCGGCCCCAATGTGGTCCTTGATGGCGTCGAGGTCGCCCCTGGCGCTGTGCTAAAAGATTGCATGTTGTATGGCATGGGCACAATTGAGGGGGAGTGGCGCGACTGTCTAGGGGTCGCAGGTCAGGTCAGCGCTGTGGCGCGCTAGCTCGCGCTTGAGGTGAGGTGCTTCGCGTCGTACGCGTCGCTGTGATAGGCTTGTCGCTCGTGTTTAACGATCCCTCGACGGATGAGAGGTGCTCATGAATCGCCTATCGCGCGCGCTCGCGCTCTGTGCGCTGATCTGCCTGACCAGTGGCTGCATCTTCTCGTCCGATGAGGCGCCGAGGCAGCCGCCTGACCCCGTGGACAGCGCGCCTGATGAGGTGGTCGATCAGCCCGACACACCGGCTGATCAATCGCCTGATGTGGTGCCCGATACGCCGCCCCCGCTCTGTGACGGTGAGGACACGCGGTGTGGGGAGGCGTGCGTCGATCTGAGCGCCTCCGCTGAGCACTGTGGCGCCTGCGAGCGCTCGTGTGGCTCAGGAGAATGCGTCAACAGCGCGTGCGTCTGCCCCGATGGCGCCCAGGGGCGAACGATCGGGGAGATTAACGCCGACGCGAAGGAGCCGCTGCTGCGCCTGATCCCGTACTTTCACAGCGACGCAGCGCGGGCGGCCGATCCCGCCTCAGCGCACTACCTCGCGGCCACGCTGGACGTAGAATCGCGCATCATCGAAGCGCATCACCTCAACGCGCTGGGCGCGCCAGTGGCGATGCAGCCCGAGCGCTCCATGTCCATGATCCTTGGGTCACCGATAGGCCGATCGCCCGCCGCGATGGAGGCCGTGCCGCTGCCTGATGGCGCGCTGTTTGCTGTGGTGATGCGCTCGACGGGGGCTGTGGTGATCAATGACGAGATCGTCCTCGTGCGCATGTCGGTGAATCACAGGACGGGGGAGGTGCGCTGGGTGCAGATAAATGTGGATACGGATGACACGCTGCGGGGTGTCTTTGGAGGGATGCAGCTCACGCTCGCGCTGGATAAGATCGTGCTCGTCACGCGTGTCCAAGATCTCATGATCACGCAAGAGGGGGGGCGCCTTGGCGCGCAACGCCTTGAGGTCACGCTCTTTGAGGTGACGGGGCTCAACAAGCTGGAGGTGCGCGCCACTTATGAGAGCGATCAGCTCAATGATGCGCTGAGGCCGTCTCAAGGACAATATCCTAACGCCCAATATCCGCTGCGCTTGCATGTGGAGGCGCAGGAGGCGTCGTCGGGTGAGGTTGAGTCCGCACGGCTCGGCGTGACCTTCTGTCAGGAGCAGGTGGATAGGACATGCGATGTCACCTCTCACGTGGTTGAGCTGAAGGAAGAAGAGCGCCGCCCCGTCATCATCCCCACACAGCGCTTCCTCTCGGGGCTGTCTCACCCGACTGACTCTAACGCCTCCAAGATCGCCTATGGGCTCGGGGCGTCGAATGACTGGTCCTTCTTTGGGTACTACCTTCAGGGCAGGATAGACACGGTGGCGCTTCAGACCGCTGACGACGATCCGCTCGTGGTCAGCGAGGTTGACGCGCTGAGCGCGTTGACGCTGACCGCTCAGCAGACCTCAGACCTCACAGGCGCGGGCGATCTGGAGCTGGGCTGGTTGCAGCAAGATAACCGAGGCGGCGCGCGAGGTTATCACGCCTCATGGCGCTTCTTGGCGGGTGACGATGCGCCGCAACCTGGGACGCTCGGCGCGCGCGCCCTCACGCGTGAGGGCGCGCTGAGCCAGCTGCAGAGCGCGTCGGCCACGCTGCCTGGGAGCGTGCTCTATGTCGCGATCGAGGACAACGCCAAGCTCAAGAGCTGGAGCGTGATCGACGGCCAGGCCGCATGCGAGCCGCTCACGACATGGCCTGCGGCTCTGCCCATGATGTCCATGGGCGAGTGAGCGCCTAGGCGCTCACTCGCCCATGGCCAAGCGATGGCGTGACGGCCGCTCCAAGCGCAGCCTGGAGCGGCCGTTGCTCTGGCGCTCCACCAAGATGCGACAGTCCACACGCTCCTTGAGCGATTCCACGTGGCTGATGATGCCGATCTGCTGTGAGGACTCTTGCTGGAGCTGTCGTAGCGTGCTCATGGCGACGTCGAGCGTGTCCTGATCGAGCGTGCCAAAGCCCTCATCCAGCAGCAGCGTCTCCACAGGCATGTCCACGCGCCGAAAGTCCGCCAGCGCCAGCGCCAGCGCCAACGACACCAAGAACGTCTCGCCGCCGGAGAGCGTGGTCAGCGGGCGCTCCGCGTCAGCGTGGTGCTGGTCGCGCACCACGAAGTCTAGGCGCGGCTCACCCTCCTCACCGCGCGCCACCGCCAAGCGGTAGCGCGGCGCCAGCCGCAGCAGCCGCGCGTTAGCGCGGTTGACCAGCTCCTGCAAGTTGAGGCTCTGCGCGAAGCGTTGGAACATCTCACCGTCGCGCCGCCCGATGAGCTGGTAGATCGTCTCCCAGGTGTTGAGTTCTTGCTGCTGGGCTTGCAGCTGGCTGACAAGCTCAGCGGCTTGAGCGCGCGCCTGTTCTTGCTGGGCGAGGCGCTCACGGGCGGCGCCGAGCGCCTCCGTGGCCGCTTGCGAGGCGGCCTCCAGCGCTTCGACGTGGGCGATGAGCGCGTCGAGATCGAGGGCGTTGAGGTCATCGTTGAGGCTTTGGGGGCGCGCCTGCTGGTGCTCGGCGCGAAGCTGTCGCGTGCTCTCCAGGGCGAGCTGCGCGCGCGCTTGCGCGTCGCGCAGCTCGCGCAGCGAGGTCTCTAAGGCGTCGCGCGTGGCGTCATCAAGCAGCCGCGCGCGCAGCGCGGCTGCGTCGGGCAAGGCCAGCGCGGTGAGGGCGTTGGTGAGCGAGTCTTGGGCTTGGCGCTCGCGCGCCTCGGCGTCGCGCAGCTGACGCTGGCGCTCCTCGTACAACGTCCTCGCGGTGGTCTGCGTCTGGAGGGCTTGCTGGAGGTTTGTGCGCGCGCTGTCGAGCGCGCGCGTCGCGCTTTGGCGCGCCTCCTCAAGCGCGCGCTGCACGTCGCGTGGGTCGCGCCCCTCAAACAGACCATCTAGCTCAGCGCGAAGCGCCTCGCGGGTTGTCTCACGCGCTTGCAGATCGCGCAGCGCGGCCTCATGGAGCTGGGAGGCCTCCACGACCTCATGTGCGGCGGTGGTCTGCTCGCGCATGGCTTCGTCGGCGGCGCGGCTCGCTGCGCCGTGGCGCTGCTGCGCGGCGCCGAAGGCGTCGCGCGCGGCTTGAGCGCGCGTGAGCGCGTCATCAAGCGCGCCTTGGTCGTCGCCCTCCACCTGCACGTTGAGCTGGTTGAGCTGGTCGCGCAGCGCGCTCATCGCGCGCTGCCAGTCGTCGCTCAGGCGCTGCGCGCCCTCGCTAAAGCGCTGCTGTGACTCAGCGCGCAGCGCCTCTCGCGTCTGCTCGCCAGTGAGCTGCGCGTCGAGCTTGCTGATGCTTTCTTGGGCGCCGCGCAGCGCCTCGTGGGCGGCCTCAACCTCGGCTTGCAGATCGTGCAGCGCGGCGCGCGCGGCGTTGAGCGTGGCGAGGTCCGCTTGGGCGGCCTCGATCGTCTCGCGGGTGAGTGAGGGCGC
Organism: uncultured Bradymonadales bacterium; assembly: GCA_964468515.1. GTDB lineage: Bacteria > Myxococcota_A > Bradymonadia > Bradymonadales > Bradymonadaceae > CAYXWB01. The sequence goes on from CAYXWB010000103.1 coordinate 9,799, forward strand.
GAGCTCACGCGCAGACTCTCGCGTCTGTGCGTCATGACCGACGCTTGCGAGGGCGCTGTTGAGCGCGCCCAGGCGCGCGTTGAGCTGCGCGCCCAGGCGCTCGCGCTGCGTCTGCGCGCCGCTCAGCTCGGTGAGCGCGCGTTGCAGCTCAAGCTCTGCGGCGCGATGCTGGTTGGCGACCTCATCCAGATCTTGGCGCGCGTGGGCGGCGCGCGCGCTGATGCGCTCGCGCTCGACGCGCCGCGCGACGTCCGGGTCTTCGGCCCCTTCTTGAATGAAAGGGTGCTCCTCGCTGCCGCACAGCGGGCAGGGGATGCCGGGCTGGAGGGCGAGTCGCCGGTCAGAGAGGGTGAGCTCCAGCTCCAGCCGGTGCAAGTTGGCGAGCTGCGCTTCCAGGGCGATGGCGAGCGCGTCGCGCTCGCGTTGCAGGCTCGCGAGGCGTTCTTGTTGGGTGGTGACGGCGTGTTGGGCGCGCTGCTGCTGACGCAGCAGCGCGTCCTCATCGCGCCACAGCTCGATGAGCCCCTCGTGAGCGCGCGCGGCCTCGCGCCACGCGCCTACGCGTGCTTCTTGGTCGCGCTGTTGCGCTTGTAATATGGCGTGACGAGCGCGGGCGTCTTCGGCGCCCTCAAGCGCAGCGTCGAGGGCCTGACGCGCGGCCTCGTGGCGCGCGGTCTCTGGGGCGACGCGCGCGCTGGCGTCAGCGCGCGCGGCCTCAAGCTGCACGATCTTGGCGCGCGCGTCGGCGACCTCGGCGGCGTGCGCGTCGCGCAGCTTGGCCTCGTCGAGCGCGCGCTGGTGCAGCTCGCGCGCGGCCTTCGCTTGCGTTTGGAGGGCGGCGAGCTGCTCAACCAGCGGCGCGGACGCGGCCAGCGCGTCGAGCGCGCTGGCCGCGTCCGTGACGGCCTCACGGGTGTGCGTCGCGCGCTGCGTGGCGTGCTGATGCTTCTGCTCGGCCAGCGCGTGGCGCTTGGCGGTTTCTTGGGCGCGCGCGGCCTCGCGGGCGTGCTCGGTCTGCGTCTGCTCCAGGGTGGTGAGCAGTGATAAGCCGCGCTCGATCGGGGGGCGCGCGCGGTTGAGCGCGACGGTGGCGGCGTCGGACTGCGCGGTGGCGTGGGTGAGGGCGGCGGTGGCGCTGGCGCAGACAGCGTCTGCGGCCTCAGCGCGGGTGCGAAGCGCGGGCAGCTCCTCACGCAGCGTGTCGCGCGCAGCGAGCGCGCGCTCGGCCTCGCCAAGCGGCGCGCGCCCTGGGCGACAGCGCGCGTCTTCGGCGAGGCGTGCGAGGTCTTCGTCGCGCGCGCGAAGCGCGAGCTGACATTGATCAAGCTTGTCCGCGCGCTCGCTCTCCTCGCGATCGAGCTGGACCGCGCGCGCGCGCCAGTCGCGCAGCGCAGACGCCGCGCGCGCGTCAGCGCGCGCGGCGTCTGCGGCGTCTTGGCGCGCGATGAGCTGCTCGCGCAGCGCCTGCTCATCGGCCTCGCTCAAGAGGCTCAGGCCGTCAAGGCGCGCCTGATGGGCCTTGAGCTGGTCGCTCAAGAGCTGGCGTTTTCTGGCCGCGCGCTGGCCGATGCGACGGTAGGTGTCGGTGTTGGTCAGGCGCTCCAGGATGTTGGCCTTGACGCCCTCATCGGCCTTCAAGAATGCGGCGAACTCACCCTGCGCGAGCAGCACGCTGCGCTGAAAGTCCTGCACTGTCAGCCCCTGCAACACCCCATCAAACACCTCGCCGAAGTACTTCTGGCGGCTGTCGCTGATGAGCAGCTCCTCGGCGCCATCATCATGGATGCGGTGCAGGCTGCGCTCGGGCGTCTGGATGTTGCCCGTGGGCTTCTCGCGCGCGCGGCGACAGTCCCAGGTGGCGCGATAGCGGCGCCTGTCACCGGACTCTGGATCGCGCAGGCTGAACTCGACGATGGCGCTGCATCGGCCCGTGCCATAGCTCATGACGAGGGCGGGATCGGTGTCAGGCTTGCCGTTGGTGCGGCTCAGGCGCGGCGTCTGGCCAAACAGCGCGAGGCAGATGGCGTCGAGGATGGTGGACTTGCCCGCGCCCGTGGGGCCGACGATCAGGAACAGCGCCGCCCGCTCCAGGTCACGATCAAAGTCGATGACGTTCTCACCGTAGAGTGAGTTGAGGTTGTGGATGGTGACCTTATGGAGCTTCATGGCGATCCTGTGCGGCGGCGGTGTGGGCGAGGTCTGTCGGCGCGCGTGGATGTTCAGCCCGCGTCTTCTTCATCGACGAGCAGCGAGGTGAACGCGGCGAGGATGTCATCGCCGGGGGGCTGGCCATGCTTGAAGGCGAACATCTTGGAGAAGACCTCAGCGGGCGACAGCTCGGCCAAGGGCGCGGCGCGCAAAAGCTCCGCTTGCAAGAGGTCGGCCTCAGGGGTGCTGGTCAAGAGCTCGCGAAAGCGCACGACGCGCGGGCGTGTGCGTCGCTCAAAGCGCTCTAGCAGTGCCTCAACCCGGTTCATCCCGTCATGCGTGGGGGTGTCGCTCTCAAGATCGAGGTAGAGGTAAGGGGCCAGCGGGCCGCTCCAGCTCAGCGATTCGAGCTGTGAGAACAGCGCATCGCGCGTCCCGGTCAGCTCGAACACATCGCGCCAGCGCGGGATCTCGACGCGCGTGACCTCGGCGTGGGCCTCGGGTCGGTTGGGATCCACCTCGATCTCCAAAACATAGCGCGGGGTGCGCGCCTCAATGACGTCGGTGGCCACGGGCGAGCCTGCGTACCAGGCGTTGGGGCCAGGGATGTCGAACATGCGGTGGATGTGGCCGAGCGCGATGTAGCTGTAGCGCAGATCGAAGATGGTGGGGGAGAGGCTGCCCAGCGCCTCGATCATGTGCAGGGGGGTGTGGTAGGAGCCATCCTCAATGTGACCGCGCAGCTCGGGATAGCAGGTCAAGTGGCCTGTGGCGACGAGCGGGATGTTGGGATAGTGGACCTGCGCTAAGTCGGCCAAGCGGGCGTACATGGTGCGAAAGCGCTCCTCCATATCGAGCTTGATGGACTGCGCGCTCAAGCCCGTGGTGATGACGCCTAGGCGCGACTCGTGCACATAAGGCACTGCCACCATGACGGCCTCCACGTCGGTGGAGTTTGGGGCCATGATGGGGCACAGGCAGCGCTCCCAGGTGTCCTCATCGCTGCCCATGCCGCCGACCACGTGCACGCGCAAGGCTTGGAGCACGTCGCGCGGTGCGTCCAGGCGCGAGGGTGAGTCGTGGTTGCCACCAGTGATGACGATCTGACGCAGCGCTGGCAAGGTGGCGCAGCGCGCCAGGAAGTCATAGTAGAGGCGCTGGCTGCGCGCGGCGGGCTGCATGTAGTGGAACGCGTCGCCCGCGTGGACGAGCACGTCGATCTGACGCACCTCAAGCTGCTCAATGAGCCAGTCGAGGAACAGCTTGTGCTCCTCCTCGCGCGGCGCTTGTTCGGCGCTGATCCCCAGGTGCCAGTCCGACGTGTGCAATATCCTCATAAGGCGCGTCCCATCCCACGGTGTGTTGTCGGCGCGCTTGGCTCATGAAGCTCATGGAGCGCGTCTGGCGCACGATAGCGCCAGCGAGCGACCGCGCCAAGCGCGATGCGGTGCTGTTTTTGATCGTTTTGGTGGTGTTTATTTGCGGCGTGCGCGTCAAGGCGCGCCAGTCAGCGAGGTGAACAGGACGTCGATCTTGACCACAGCGAGCTTTGATTTGACGTGATCTTTGAAGGTCCAGGCGCGGATCTTGTTGAAGATGCAGGCCTCAAGGGGCTTATGATTGAGGGTGTTCTGGCGCGCCACTGCGGCGATCACTCGCCCATTGTTGGCGATCGTGAACTGCATGGCGATCTCACCGCGCGCGGTGGGGTCTTTGTCGAGGACCTGCTGGTAGCACTGCTGCAGCTCAAAGCGGCGCTGGAGCATGAGCTCACGCACGGCGTCGCGGTTGAGCTGACCCTCCACGCGCAGCGTCTCCTCGATGGGGTAGACCAGGGCGTAACCGCTCGGCGCGGCGGCCTGCGCGGGGCAGGCGGGGCAGGCGGGGCACGCCGAGGGGGCAGGGGGCGCTGAGGCGGCAGGCGCGGGCGCGTCGCGCGTCGCGATGACCTCACGCTCGCCGATCAGCCCGAGCCGATGCAGGCTGTCGGGCTCAAACTTGAGATAGCCGTACAGCGCGCCCAAGCCCGCGACGAGGCCGATGAGGGCGGTGAGCGCGGCGATGAACAAGGCCGTGATCACGCTGCATCCGCCGCGTGGGGCGGGCTGTGGGGCGGGGATGTGAGCGGTCATCTGAGGCCTCTCTGGCGAGCGGGCGAGCTTGGGGGTGAGACGCGCGTTGGCGAGCGCGATGAGGTTTGTGGTAGCATGGACGCCGCGCGCGCGGCAACCGCTGGCTCAGGCGCCGCGCCGCGCGTGTCAGCGCATCATATTTGGGAGCGCGCATGTTCATGGACTGGGACGCGCTGGCTATCTCGCCAGCGGTGGTCGCGCTCGGCGCGATGATCCGCAGAGAGTGGGGGGTCTGGGTAGGGATCACCACGCAGCAAGGCCGCACCATCACGCTGGGCGCGTCGCGCGCGCCGCTGGAGGTGCCGCTGTGCGAGCGCTTCATGGTCAACCCTGTGCCCCACTATGACGGTGGCGTGCGACGCGTCGCCTCCTGCACGCGCACGCTGGCGTGCTGGGGCACGAGCGGCGCTTCGAGCGCGGCGCCCTGCTGTCATGTGGGCTTAGGCGCGGTGGTCGTGCCTGTGCTCGACGCGCAAGAAGCGATCTTAGGGCGCGTCTATGCTTCAGGGTTTGTGCGTCAGCGCGACGAAGGCCAGGCGCTCATGCAGGTGCGCGCGTCGTGGCGCACGATCAGCGGCGAGTCACCGCCTGAGGAGGAGCTGGACACGCTGGCGCGCCTCTCAAGCGCTGATGAGCAGGCGCTGACGCGCGTGTTAGAGGCGCTCGCGCATGAGCTGAGCCGCCAAGCCTTGACGACCCATCGCGCGAGCGTGGCCGCGCAGCCCGTGGCCGCGCGCGAGTTTGAGGGGATGATCGGCGCGAGCCCCCCCATGCTGCGCCTGTTTGACATGATCGAGCGCGTCTCACGCGGCGTCTCGACCGCGCTGATCTTGGGTGAGAATGGCACAGGTAAGGAGCTGATCGCGCGCGCGGTCCACGCGCGCAGCCATCGCGCCGATCGCCCGTTCATCGCGGTCAACTGCGCGGCCATCCCTGGCGAGCTGATGGAGAGCGAGCTGTTCGGCCACAAGCGCGGCGCGTTCTCCGGCGCGCACCGCGATCGTGAGGGCCTGTTCACGCTCGCCCATCACGGCACCTTCTTCTTGGATGAGATCGGGGAGCTGGAGCTGCCGCTGCAAGGCAAGCTGTTGCGCGTGCTCCAAGAGGGCAGCTTCTTGCCCGTCGGTGACTCCACTTACCGCAAGGTCGACGTGCGCGTGGTGTGCGCCACCAACCGCGATCTTGGCGAGATGGTGGCGCGCG
>CAYXWB010000104.1:0-15279 GCA_964468515.1 uncultured Bradymonadales bacterium
GGCCCTCTCATCTGCGGTCGCCCCGCCCGTGCGCGAATAGGGCGGGCCAGTCCCGGCGCTCGTGCGCATACGCGCGCGCGCCCGCGTCCTGGTCGCCCTGATACAAGAAGACCTCAGACAGACGCTCAGGCGCCTCCATGACCAAGTGCTCGATCAAAGCGCGGGCAGCGGCTGCGCCGCTGCCCGTGACGCAGATCAGCAGCGGCCCGCGCGCGCTCACCGGGAAGCCCGGCCCCTCGGGCGCGCTGAGCGCGACCTGGTCACCAACGCGCGCAGCGCTAAGCGCTGCGCCGAGCGTCGTGTCGTGCGGGATCAAGAACTCCAGCTCGCCAGCCTGACGCAGCCGCGCGGGCGCGGTCGCGATGGCCAAGAAGCGCGGCTCAAGGTCGCCGTATTGGAGCGTCGTGTACTGCGCGGGGTGCGTCAGCGCCGCCGCAAAATCCTGGCGGTGCAGCGCCACGCGCAGGCGCATGTAGCGCGGCCCCTCAGGCGTGAGCGCGAGGATGGGCGCGCGCGTGCGCGCGCGCGGCGCGTCCGCGCCGGGCTGAGGCCACGCCTCAGCGACGCGCGCGATGTGGTGCTCAAGCGGTGTGTCGTGTGTCATCATGATCATCGTGTCGGACCTCGCATCATCATCACCCGTGAGGGCTAAGATGCGCATGCTGCTGATGCGGGTGTAGCGCGATCCAGACTTGCTGTCACGGGTGACGCTAGGCTAAGGTTGCCGCGCTCGTGAGCGAGCGATGAGTGGCGCTCAAGCGCCCACCTCGCCACACCACGCACAAGCTCGCACTGACGACCTGTCTTTGAGGCCGACCTATGATACGCGCTTACTTCTTCCAGCTGTTAGGGCACGTCTACCTCGCCGCGCACACGGCGCACGACATGGCGAGCGCGCTGACGAGCGCGGGCCTGGGCGCCGACTTCATCAAGCAGGGGATCGCGCTGGGAGCGCGCGGTGAGGCGCTCTTGGATCGCCGCGTGTTGCAGTATGTGGAGGACAAGAACCTCGGCCACTGCATCCACGCCTCGATCGAGGAGGTCGAGATGTGGCACCAGACCGTGCGCTTTATGCTGCGCAAAGCTGGCGTCAGCGCCGAGCAGCAGGCGCAGGTGCTGGGGCACGACGTCCACGCCCCCAAGCACACCGTGACCGCCATCGCGCAGGCGCTGCGCGTCATCGGCGTGGTGCGCACGGACGCCGCGCTGCGCGCGGCCATGGGCGGCGATGAGGTCACCATCCGCGACACGCTCGTGCGCGGTAACACCTTGCTCAAGAAGCTGTACAAGGTCACTGATGACCTCGTGACGCCCTCCTCCGTGTGCCCCGCGCATGAGCCGATCCATGGCGAGATCGACGAGCTCATCGCGCAGATGAGCGCGTGGCTTGGGCACATCGAGGCAAGCGCCGATAAGCTCGATGACGCCACGCTGGGCAAGCTCGGCTTCTTGCCCGTGGGTCGCGGCATGCCCGTGGGCGGCACCGCCTTTGGCGTGACGCTGCATGAGCGCGCCATCCGCCAAGCGCCCGATCCTGCGGGCGCGACGCGCACCTCCGGCTGGGCCATCGGGCGCCAAGGCAACCGCGAGAACCTCGGTCAAGGCTGGACCTGACCTCTAAGCGTTGGCGGGCCTCATCGCATGGCGGACACTGCGCTCTATGACCTGCTCGGCGTCCCCCCTGGCGCTGACGCCCGCGCGCTCAAGGACGCCTTTCGGCGCCTCGCGCGGCTGCATCACCCGGATCTCAACCCCGGTGATGCGACCGCCTCCGAGCGCTTCATCGCCATCAGCGCCGCCTTTGAGATCCTGCAAGACAGCGCCAAGCGCGCGCTCTACGACGAGTTCGGTCAAGAAGGCCTGCAAGAAGGCTTCGACCCGATCGTCGAGCGGCTGCGTCGACGCGCGGCCAAGCGCGCTGCCTCCTCCTTCTATGATGACACCCCGTTTGAGAGCGTCTTCCAAGAGGCGGTCCACGAGCGCTCTCCCTTTCAGACCGACCACTTTAACCACGACGCCAGCGCCTATGCGCGCGGCGCGGATCGCACCCACACCTTAGAGGTCACGCTCGATCTGGCGGTGACAGGGGGCGCGGCGAGCTTCGCGATGGGGGAGCAAGCGCTGGCGCTGCGCATCCCGGCGGGCGTGGAGGATGGCGAGCAGGTCGTCGTCCCCGGCGCAGGTCACCCCTCCCCACACGCCAAGGGCGAGCCTGGTGATCTGCGCGTCACCGTGCGCATCCTGCCGCATGCGCACCTGAGCCGCGACGGGCTCGATCTGAGCTTGAGGTTGCCTGTCACCATCCCGGAGGCGCTCCTGGGCGCCAAGATCCAGCTACCCACGCCGCATGGCGAGTGCACGATGACCTTGCCCGAGGGCGTCCACTCGGGGGCGAGGTTGAGGTTGCGTCAGATGGGGATCAAGCGTGAGGCGCGCCAAGGCGACCTCTATGTGGTCATTGAGGTGCGCGCGCCCGATCATCTCACACGCGCGGTGCGTGAGGCGGCTGAGGCGCTCAAGGTGGGCTACACCACCGATGTGCGTCGCGACCTCAAGCGCCCCTGACCATGCTCACTCAGTTGAGGCGCCGCCGCGCCCCGCGCCCGCAGCGAAGCGGCTCGCCCCCTCGATCGCCTCGTGCGCCAGCGCTTCTTGACCGAGCATGAGCTCATGCGCCAAGGCCTCCTCTAGCGCCATCGACGCCTGCTGATAGGCGCTCAATCGATCGGAGCGCATGCAGCGCTGCGGGTGCGCGGCCAGCTGCGCGGCCAGCGCCTCAGCCTCCTCGCGGGCGTGTCCCGAGGCGACGACGCGGTTCACCAGCCCCATCCGTAGCGCCTCTTGTGCGTCGATCAGGCGCCCTGTGAGGATCAGATCGAGCGCGTGGCTCAAGCCGATCAGGCGCGGCAAGCGCACGGTGCCACCATCAATCAGCGGCACGCCCCAGCGCCGACACAGCACACCGAGCTTGGCGTCAGCCTCGGCGACGCGCAGATCGCACCACAGCGCGAGCTCTAGCCCGCCCGCGACCGCGTGGCCGCTGATGGCCGCGATCACGGGCTTGGACAGCAGCATCCGCGATGGCCCCATCGGCCCATCGCCGTCGAGCTCGATGCGATTGGGCGCGCCGCTGGCGAGCGCCTTGAGGTCGGCGCCCGCGCAGAACGTGCCATGATCGCCCCACAAGACGGCCACGTGCGCTGTCTCATCGGCCTCAAAGGCGCGGAACGCGTCGGCCAGCGCTTGGGCGGTGTCACGATCGACGGCGTTTCGCGCGTGGGAGCGATCCAAGATCACCGTCATCACCGCGCCCTGGCGCTCAAGGCGCACGCTCACGCCTGCCCTCGCTGGTGCTGGGCCATCGTGACGGCCAGCTCCATGGCGTAGCGCATGGAGCCCTCATCAGCGACGCCTTGACCTGCGATGTCGTGCGCGGTGCCATGATCCACCGAGGTTCGCAAGATCGGCAGCCCCAGAGTGATGTTGGCGCTCCGGCCAAAGTGAAGCAATTTCAAGGGGATGAGCCCCTGATCGTGATACATGCAGATCACCGCATCCCAGGGCGTCGCGTCAGCGCCACCGAAGCGCGCGAACAGCGTGTCTGCGGGCAGCGGGCCTGTGATCGAGACGCCCAAGCGCTGGCGCGCCTCCTCAAGCGCGGGGCTGATGATCTCCAGCTCCTCGCGGCCCATGACGCCGCCCTCCCCCGCGTGCGGGTTGAGGCCACACACGGCCAAGCGCGGCGCGCTCAGGCCGAACCAGCGCCCAAGCTCGCTCGCGGTGGTGCGCAGCGTGTCCAGCAAGCGCGCGCGCGTCAGCCCAGCGCTCACCTGTGACAGCGGCACATGCACCGTCACCAGCGCGACGCGCAGGCGCGCTCCGGCGAGCATCATGACGTGATCCTCGACGCCAAAGGCGCGCGCGAGCACCTCCGTGTGGCCGACCGTAGGAGCGCCGATCTGTGCGAACAAGCCTTTGTTCCAAGGCGCGGTGCAGATCCCATCAACCGAGCCTGCGCGCGCGTGCGCGATGGCCAGCTCAAGGGCGGCGAGCTGGAGGCGCGCGCAGCGCGCGTCGGGCTGACCGGGGGTGATCGGGGCGGCCCAGTCCAGCTCAGGCGCAGGATCGAGGACCGCGATCTGACCGGGCGCGACAGGTTGGTCTGGTGAGGTGACCGCGACGAGTCGAGGGGTCATCGGCCGCCAGCCGGAGAGGCGCGCGCTCAGGCGCGCGTCCTCAGCGAGCAGGCAGGGCAGCGGCGCATAGAGGCACACGCGCGCCTCAGGCAGCGGCTTGGCTAGGGCCTTGAGCGAGACCTCGGGGCCGATGCCAGCGACATCGCCGACGGTGAGCGCGAGCAGCGGGGGTGTCATCAGCGTGACCTCAGCGCGCAAGGCGCGCGAGCTTGTTGTCCACAAAGGCGCGGGTGCGCAGCCCCTCCATGTAGACCTTGAGCTGGCGCTCCATGGCGCGCTGTTGCAGCTCACCGCGCAGCATGTCGCGGCGCTCGTCGACCTCAGGATCAGGGCGCAGGTCGATCTTGCTGACCAAGATCACGTGAAACCCGAAGCGGGTCTGGACCACGGGTGAGGGGACGTTCTCCTCCAGCTCAAAGGCGACGGCCTCAAAGTCAGGGGCCAGATCACCGCGTCGGTAGGTGCCTAAGAACCCCTCGCTGCCTGCGGTGGGGCCATCACTGGCGACCTTGGCGACCTCACCAAAGGGCTCACCGGCCTGCACGCGCGCGAGCGCCGCCTCGGCGCGCAGGCGCGCGGTCTTGAGGTCCTCAGGGGCGTCGCTGCGCGGCTGCACCAGGATGTGGCTCACGGTGATGAACTTCGCTTGGCCGCCCTGATCGCCGTAGCGCTCACGGTAGGCGGCCTCGACCTCGGCGTCGGAGACGTTGACGCGCGCGCCCACCTTAAAGCGCGTGATGCGCATGCGGATGAGCTGATCGCGCTGCATGTCGCGATACTCGGACATCTCGACGCCATACTGGGCCAGCGCTTGCTTGAGCTGATCTTCGGTGAGGTTCTGCTGCTGGCGTGTGTAGGCGATCCACTGGTTGAGGTCGTCCTCGGTGACGGCCATGTCGACGCGCTTGGCCTCTTGCATGATGAGGTGGCGATCGATGAGATCCTGCAACACCTCACGCAAGATGGCGGGGCGCTGCGCGGTGCGCAGGGCGCCGACGTCTTGGCCGCGCTGCAACAGGAACGGGATCGCCGCGCGCTCAATGTCATAGATGGTGATGATCTCATCGTTCACGCGGGCGGCCACGCGATCGATGATGACGGCGCTGGCGCTGATCGGCAGCAGCAGCGCGAGGATGATAGCGAGCGCGCCGAAGCTGGCGCGCAGAGGTCGTGAGGTCACGGGCGCTCCGTAGGGTCCGCCGACGCCGCATCAGCGGCGCGCGGCGGTTGTGAGAGATCGCGCACGGGGACAAGCGCGGGGTTCAACAGCGCGGGGCTGAGCGCGGGCGCGCGCTCAGGCGGCTTGGCCTGAGCGAGCACGTCGGGGAAGGTCTCAAGGGTGGCGCCGCTGCGAAGTTCTTGAATGAACGCGTCGCGCGCCGCTTGGCGGCGCTGCGTGTAGAGCCGCTCGCGCAGCGCGGGGGCGGCGAGCGCAAGCGGCTGCTGGCTGGGCGCTTGGCGTCCGATCATCATCACGATCGCCCAGCGCCCGCGCACCTCAAAGGGCGGCGTCATGGCCCCCACGCGCTCAAGCTTATAGAGCTCCGCGGCGATCTCCACATGGCGGCGCGTCACATCCGGCGGCTCCAGCTCGCCCAAGTCCCCACCATCACGCGCGAGCGCAGGCTCAATGGAGCGCGTGGCGGCGGCGCGCCGAAAGGCGTTGATGCGTTCTTGCAGCGCGGCTGAGTCATCGGGCGCGGCGGGCTCAGGGGGCAAGGTGGCGACGGCCGCCTCAAGCGCCTCACGCGAGCTCTGATAGATGATGGCGGCGCGGCGACGCTCAGGGCGTGTGCGCGTGGCGTTATCCTCGCGCCACGCGCGCTCGATCTCCGCGTCAGTGATGGCGCTGATGGGCGCGCGCTGGCGCAGCTCATCATGGAGCATCAGGCGCACCATGGTCTCATTCATGGCTTGGATGACGGCAGGATCATCGCCATAGCCGCGACGCTCAGCCTCATCAGCCATCAGCTCAGAGAGCACGAGGGCGTCGAGCAGCTCTGCGCGGCTGGCGGGGCTGACGTACTTCATGCGCGCGACCTCAGGCATCGCCTCCAGGCGACGCTCAAAGGTCTCCAAGGTGATGGTCTCACCGTTGACGATGGCGGCGACCTGCTGCTTGAGCTCGTCGCCCGAGCCGCCGACCTGACGGCGCTCGCGCACCAGATCAGCGGGCCGCTCGGGCGCGCAGGCCAGGGCGCCAAGGCACAAGCTGAGGCAGATCATCAGGCGCATCATGCGGGGCCTGCGTTCGACAGGAGGGTGTCCACCAGCGCGCGCGCCGTCTCCAGCGGGCGCGCTGACTCGTCGGGCTTGAGGTTGAGCACGAGCCGCATCCCCTCCAACAGTCGCATCTTGCCTCGGGATTCTTGCACGAGCCGCACGATCTCTTGGGGGAGCAAGGTGGTGGTACGATCCAGCTCGATGCTGATCGCGGCAGGACCTGCGTCCAAGCGCCGCGCGCGCATCTGGCGCAGCGCGATCTTGACGCGCACGAGGTCGCGCAAATTCAAGACCGCGTCGGGGGCGCCGCCAAACCGGTCGATCATCTCCTGATAGACGTGCTCCAGCTCGTCCATCGTCCTGGCGAGAGAGTAGCGCTTATAGAAGACCAATCGCAAGGACGTCGCGGGGATATACTCATCGGGGATGTACGCGGGCACGGGGATGTTGACCTCGGGCTCGATCTCCTCCTCCAGCTCCTCACCGCGCAGATCGTGCACGGCCTCCTCCAGCAGCTCATTATAGAGGTCGAGGCCGACGGCGGTCACATGGCCAGACTGATCATCGCCCAAGAGGCTGCCTGAGCCGCGGATCTCCAGATCGTAGCTGGCGACATGGAAGCCGCTGCCAAGCTCCGTGTGTGTTTGGATGACATCCAGGCGCTTCTCGGCGTCAGCCAGGAGCTTCTGGCGATCGGGGATGAGCAGGTACGCGTACGCGCGCTCCTTGCCGCGTCCCACGCGCCCGCGCAGCTGATAGAGCTGGCTCAGGCCGAACATGTCCGCCCGGTTGATGATGATGGTGTTGGCGTTGGGGATATCGAGGCCAGTCTCAATGATCGCCGAGCACAACAAGACGTTCACCTCACCGCGCACATAGGCCAGCATCACGTCCTCCAGCTCATCCTCCGGGAGCTGCCCGTGGGCGATGCCTAAGCGGGCCTCAGGGATGAGGGTGGTGAGGTGATTGGCCATCTCTTGCATGGTGGCGACGCGGTTGTGCACGAAGAACACCTGACCGCCGCGCCCGATCTCGCGCATGATGGCCTCGCGGATGATCCCATCGCCGAAGCGGGCGACGTGCGTGCGCACCTCCAAGCGATCGTGCGGGGGCGTGGCGATGATGGAGAGATCGCGGATGCCCAACAGGCTCATCTGCAGAGTGCGCGGGATGGGGGTGGCGGACATGGTGAGCACGTCCACGTTAGCGCGCATGCGCTTGATCTTCTCCTTGTGGCCCACGCCAAAGCGTTGCTCCTCATCGACCACCAGCAGGCCCAGATCGCGGAACTTGATCTCCTTGCCGAGCAGGCGGTGGGTGCCAATGAGCACGTCCAAGCGGCCCTCAGCGGCGCGCTCGGTGATGTTCTTAGCCTCCTTGGCGGTGCGAAAGCGGCTCAAGCACTCGACCACCGCGCCGAACTCGTCCATGCGCTCGCGAAACGAGATGAGGTGTTGCTCAGCGAGCAAGGTGGTGGGGACGAGGACGGCCACCTGCTTGCCATCAAGCACGGCCTTCATGGCGGCGCGAATCGCCACCTCGGTCTTGCCAAAGCCGACGTCGCCGCAGATGAGGCGATCCATGGGGCGCGCGCGCGTCATGTCATGGATCGTCTCCGTGATGGCGCGCGCTTGATCGGCCGTCTCCTCGTAAGGGAAGCGGCCCTCAAACTCGAAGAAGGTCTGATCAGGGGGTGAGAAGGCGAAGCCCTTGAGCAGCTCGCGCTTGGCGTAGAGGGTGAGCAGCTCCCCTGCGATCGCGCGGATGTTGGCCTTGACGCGATCCTTGGTCTTCTCCCAGCCGCTGCCGCCGAGCTTGTCGAGGCGCATATCACCAGGCGCGCCGAGGTAGCGCTGCACACGACCCAGGCGATAGATCGGCACATAGAGCTTGTCACCGCCCGCGTATTCGAGCTGTAAGAAGTCGTTGCCGATGCCCTCCACGTCCATGTGGACGAGGCCCAGATAGCGACCGATGCCGAAGTCAATGTGGACGACATAGTCGCCCGCGGAGAGGTCGCGAAAGTGGCTGATCGCGGCCTGCTCCACGAAGGTCTTGGCGTCGGACTTGGTGGAAGCGACGCGCTGACCAAAGATCTCTTGCCCCGCGATCAGGCACAGACCCAGCAGCTCGCTGCGCATCCCCTCCGAGACGGGGGCATCATAGACCTCGATGATCTGCGCGGGCGGCGGCACGGGCTCGGACACATCCAGCGGCGGCGCGACCACCATCGCCTCGCGGCCCAAGTGTGCGAGCAGCTGGGCGAGTCGCTCGGCTTGGCCGGGCGTGCGGCACGCGAAGGCGACGCGCCCGTGCGTCTGGCACCAGTCATCGAGCTTGGGCAGCAGCGCGCGCATGGCCTGCTCGACGCCTTGGCTCTGCTTGCGCACCTGGATCACGTCGCTGTTGGGGCGCGCGTGGAACAGGTGCTGATCAGCCTCCGGGACCTCAGCGAAGCTGAGGGTGGCGTCGAGATCGCGCACGAGGACGCGGCGCACTTGGGCGCAGTCGCGGGCGTCGTTCACCCACGCCACCACGCGCTCGGGGTGGGCGTAATAGTCTTGCACCTCAAAGCACAGCGAGGCGCCTCGGGAGCGCTCAAAGATCAGCTCGGCCTCGCGCCGCTGCCACAGCTCCTGCATCGACGCGACGATCGCGTCGGGCTGATACAGCGCGATGATAGCGTCCTCGGGCAGGTAATCCGTCAGATCGCCCAGGCGCTCATGGAGGGCGGGCAAGAGCGCGTCGATGCCGATGAAGTGGACGTTCGCGCGCAGGTCTGCGAGCACGTTCTGCACGGCGTTGATGGCGACGCCGCGCTGAGAGGCGAGGTCATGGAGGCGATCATGGGCGAGGCTGACGGCGCCACGATCGAGCAGGGCCTCGCGGGCCACGGCCACCTCCACCTCGCCGAGCTCAGCGATGGTGCGCTGGGTCTGGGGGTGAAAGGCGCGCAGCTCGGTCAGCTCGTCGCCCCAGCGCTCCAAGCGCACGGGGTGAGCGTCGAGCGGTGAGAACAGATCGACCACATCGCCCCGGATCGCGAAGGTGCCAGCGTCTTCGACGACGGGGACCTCGGTGTAACCGCCGCGAGCGAAGATAGCGCGCAGGCGCTCATTGGGGATCTCATCCCCGACGCGCAGCGTGGTGGTGGCGTGGATGAGCGACTCAGGGGGCAGAGTGCGACGCATCAGCGCGCGCGCCGATGCGACGAGCAGGCGCGGCGGCCGCTTGCGCAAGAGCCGCGTGAGCGTGGCGAGGCGGCGCATGGTGATCTTGCGATCGGGTGAGGCGTGGTGAAAAGGCCCCATGTCGTATTCGGGGAACAGCACGACCTCATCACGCAGCGGCGCGTCGAGATCATCCGCGTCATCGTGGGCGCGCGCGAAAAGATCGAGGTCTGAGGCGAGCTTACGGGCGGCGTCATCGTCAGGGGTGAGGGCGACGATGGGGCGGCCCGTGTGACGCGACAGGTCGGCCAGCGCGCAGGCGGCGAGCGGATCGCTGGCGCCGAGGATCATCACACGGCGCGCGGCGGCTTGCTGGCGCCAGCGCTCAAGCAGCGCGGCCATGGGGTAATGATCGGGCGCGGCCAGCGTCGTGCTGGCGAGCTCATCGTCGTGGGGGGCGGCCATAACAGGTGCCTGGTGCAGAGCGCAGAGAGAGACGCGCGCCCAAGGGAGAGGCGGCGCAGCCTAGGAGGCTGCAGGTTTAGCTGGGAGCGGGGCAAAATGCAACGCGCGCTCACGCGCTCGCGTGAGCGCGTTGTGACGACGCCCCTCAAGAGGAGGCAGCCTCAGGCGCCGAGCGCACCAGCCCCGTATAGACCGCCCAAGACCACCCCAGCGCGCCGATCAGCGTCGGCTGGAGCACGCCTAGCCCCAGCGACCAGCTCCAGTGCGCCAGCGGGTTGAGCGAGGCGAAGGAGGCGATGACAGACAGGTGCAGCAGCGCGCTCCAGCCGATGATGCGAGCGCCGGCGTGGGGGGCAAGCGCGGGCTCGGACGCCTCGGCTACGCCCGACGCTTGAGGCGCCCACAAGATGCCTTGGACGATCAGCATCGGCAAGAGCCACAACATCAGGTCGTAGGCGAACAGGTGCACGCACAAGAGCAGGCCGAGCATCAAGGTGATGCTCACGCGCGCGCGCCAAGCGCGCGTTCGAGGCGCCCAAGGCGCGCGCCACCAGAGCCTCGCGAGGGCGGCGACCGTGATCGCGCTGGTGACAGCGGTGAACCCATCCGCGAGCAAGGGGCGCGACGGAGAGAGGAGCAAGTTAGAGACGCCAAACAGGGAGTGGATGCCCCAGATGGGATAATCCGGCTGGCGCAAGGAGGCGACCCACTGACCGCGCAGCGACCACCACTGCAAGGTGGGCGTCCAAAACAAGGCCGCGCTCACCAGCGCGCCGAGCGCGCCGCCCAAGATGCCGCCAGCCAGCGCGCGCCAGCGCCGCCCAAGCAGCAGCAGCAGGGCCATGGGCAGAGCGAGCTGAGGTTTGAAGATGAGCAGTGAGAGCGCCAAGCCGGCGCGCAGGTCATGGCCGCGCAGCATCGCCACATAGGCCACCCCCCAGCACCACAAGATGAGGGGAGAGGCTTGGCTAAAGCTCAACCAGAAGGCTGTGGGCAGCCAGCCGAGGATGAGCGCGAACGTGTGCCAGCGCGGGCGATCGCCAAGGCCCAAGACGTGGCGATGGAGGCGCCGACCCGTGCTCCAGATGGCGAGCGCGCCGAGCGCGTACCAAGCCAGATGACCGACAACATAGCGACCCAAAGCGAAGGGGGCGAAGAGCAGCAGCGCGATGGGGGGGCTCATAAAGACGTTGATCCCCGCCTGCCCGCCCCCATGCAAGGTGCATTGCATCGCGTACTGGGCTTGGAGGTCATAGAGCTGATCGAGCGAGCCGCTCAACCACAAGCGCGAGGCGGCGAAGAAGGCATAAAAATCGCCAGGCAGCTGAGACCAAGGCTGAGTGGGATCAGCTGGCATCATCACGTTCACCATCGTCAAGACCCAGAAGACGAGGAATGCCGCATTGATGGCGAGCGGATAATAGCGCATCCGTGAGTCTGTGGCGTATCGCGCGAGCCACACGACGAGCGAGCGAGGCGCAGCCATGATCTTCTCCTGAAGCGAGCTCACATTATCCAGCAGGCAGGGCGGGGAGCGTCACCTCAGGGCCTCGCTCACCACGCACAAGGCGCTTATACACGACCCATGACCAAGCCAAGACGCAAGGCGCGGTGAGCTGCAAGGCCACCACAGGCGAGCCTGTGGCGCGCGCCCAATCCACATACAGCTCAAGCAGCCACCCCTCACAGAACACGACCGCGTAGACCACCACGCTCCATCCTAAGATCAGGCCTTGATCTAAGTACCTGCGACGCTCGCCGTCCTCACGCGCCAGCGCGCCCATGACCAACAGCAGGGGCATAAACCACAGGCTGAGGTCATAGATGTAGAGCTGAACGGAGAGCAGCGGCGCGAGCGCTAAGGTGATGGCGACGCGACCGATCCAGGCGGTGGACTGAGGCGCCCAAGGGGCGCGCCACCAGAGCTTGATGAGCAGCGCGAGCAGCGCGAGGGAGCTGATAGCGGTCAAGGCGTCCGCCAACGGCGTGCTGATTGAGGCGAACAGCAGGTTAAAGAGGCCATAGAGGGAGCGGACGTTCCAGAGAGGAAACAGGGGCGCGCGGAGCACCTCACGGTAGAGGGTGAGCTGAGCCCACCAAGCGCGCAAGGGGCCTGAGAAGATGGCGAGGTTCAGGAGGAGCCAGCCGGCGAGCCCCAGCGCCCCCCCTGCGAGCGCGCGCCAGCGGCGGGCGACGATGAGCGGCAGGGCCATGGGCAGGGCGAGCTGAGGCTTAAACGCCATGAGGGCTAAGATGAGCCCAGCGCGCAGGTCTTGGCCTCTGACGAGCGAGACGTAGCAGCCTGTCCAGATGAGCGCGATGAGGGCGCTGGCTTGCGCGTAGATGAACCACTCAGTGGAGGCAGGGCAGCAGAAGATGATGAGGCAGAGGCTCGCCCAAGACCAGCGCGCAAGGCCCGGCACGGCGCGGCGCAAGAGGGCGGCCGAGGCGCCAAAGGCGGCGAGCCCGGCAGCCCACCAGCTGAGCAAGCAGAGCCAGTAAGGCCCCAGGGAGAAGGGCAGATAGAGGAGCACCGCGTGAGGCGGGTTAATGTAAGGGATAAAAGGGGCCTTAGGAGAGACAAAAGAGCGCTGAAAGGCGTGCTGCGCCTCAAAGCTGTAGAGCTGGTCACTGGCGCCAGCGAGCCAGAGCTTGGTGCCTGTATAAAAGGCGATCAGATCACCAATAGCGAGCTGTGACCAGGTGGGGGCGAAGTCGCTGGGAGGAGCGAGCAGGAGGCCCCAATAGAGGAGCACCACGACGCTCAAGACGACGGGATAATAGCGCACGCGAGCGGGGACGCAGAGGGCGGCGAGCTTGAGGAGCAGGGAGTTCAACCGCAGCACATCGACCTCACCAGCAGTGAGGCGCCGAGCAGGCGCTCGACGCGGCGTCAGGCAGGCACGTGACGCAAAGGTAGGAGGACACCGTAGAGAGGGGCAAGGGCAGCGTCAAGGCGCACAGGGGGCGAGGAGAGATCAGCGGCGCTCGTGGTGGGCAGGGGGATCAAGAAGGTGTCTGAAGACCGCACAGGACAACAGGACGTGACAAGATGTCACAGCCACAGGGAGAGAGGCGGAGAGGGGGAGGAGCAGCAGGAGCGCCTAGAAAGCGGGCGAGCGAGGGGTGAGGGAGATACACGGGGGTCGCAGCGCCCATTTTTCTGCCAGCCCCCAAACTCTGGCACACCGTTTGCTTTATTAGGTCATCGTAAGGCGCACAGAAGCCTCTTTACAAAACCTGTGAAGGTTGTAATAAAAGAGCATAGCGCCCTGCTTCACAAGCGAGCCAAAGAGAGCGGCTTATGACGACCTTGACTCATCGCCTCAAACATCTCATCGCTCTCCTCCACCAAGAAGAGCAAGGTGTGGCTATGACCGAGTACATCCTCATCTTCTCTCTTATCTCGCTTGGCGCGACGATAGCCATCTTGTCATCCGCTTACTACGTCAAGGGCTATCGTGACTTCATGTTATGGTGGTTGACACACCCCGCTGTGTGACACCCCAATCATCATGACTGTCTCAGCAAGCTAACCCATCAAGTCCCCTCTGTTCGCCCACAACGGGAGCATCGCTCCCAACCCCATGGAGATGACCATGAACGTCAAGAACGCCCTGATCGCCCTGCACACCGACGAGTCTGGCGCCACGATGACCGAGTACATCATCCTGCTCATCCTCCTCGCTTGCGCCATCATCGGCATCGTCTCCACGTTTGGTAAGACGGTCTACGAGAAGTTCTCGGCCGCTAACAGCACGGTCCAGTCGGGCGTGAACGTCGGCGCGCACAACTGAGCTTAGCCTCCTGCTAGCCAGATCTGTCGCTCAGGGCCCTCTCCTCTCCACTTGAGAGGAGAGGGCCCTCTTGTCTCTGACCTTCGCGTGATTGAGCCCACCTATGCGACAGATCCTCGCCTTGCCCTTGGGGCAGCTCCTGCTGCTGCTCATCCCCCTGGGCGTCTCCCTCACGATCGCCGCAGGGACCGATCTCGCGCGTCGTAAGGTCTACAATAAGCTCGTCTATCCTACCTTCCTGCTCGGCCTCGTGCTCCACACCGTCGTCTTCGGCTGGGATGGCCTCGCTCATGTGCTGCTCACCAGCCTCGTCAGCCTCATCATCGGCCTGCTCATCCTCCCCCTGCGCTGGATGAAGGGCGGCGATATCAAGCTGCTCATCGCCGTTGGCGCCTTCCTCGGCGCTCAGGCCCTGCTTGAGATCTTCTTCTACGCCGTGCTCGTTGGCGCCATCATGGGCATCCTCATGGTCATCGCCACCGGGCGCCTGCGCCTCATGCTCACGAACATCTGGTCCATCCTCAAGGGCATGTTCCTCATGATCTTCTATCGCACCAAGAACTTCGCCTTCACCCCCGATGACTCCAAAGCCTCTTATGTCCCCTTCGCCGTCGCCATCTTCTTTGGTACCTTGCTCACCATCTCTGATCACCTCTATGATCAGCCTGGCATCATGATCGCCTATTTCTCCAAGCTCGGCGTCTTCTTCCCCTCGATCGCCCCTTAGCGAGTGGGGCTTTAGCGAGTGTGGCTTTCTTGCCTCAGCTGTGTCGCGCAGAGGTCGCACTCGCTGCCCTCACCACGCCCACTCCCGCTCCTCGCCTCTTCACTCGCTGTGTCGCCTTCACCCCGTTAAAATCAAGCGCATCGTGAATTTTTCACGTGCTGGCTTGGTTCTTGCTCTAGCTGTCATCGTGCGTTCGCGTCACCTCTCGTCCCTCTGCCTCACTGGGAGCTACCGTCATGAACATCAAGAACGCCCTGATCGCCCTGCACACCGATGAGTCTGGTGCCACGATGACCGAGTACATCATCCTGCTCATCCTCCTCGCTTGCGCCATCATTGGCATCGTCTCCACGTTTGGTAAGACGGTCTACGATAGGTTCGCCCAAGCAGATAATGAGGTTGATAACTCCGTCAAGATCAGCGCGCATAACTGAGCTCGCGATGGCGCTCACACATGGCCGCTGTTCTTGGCGCAACACGCTATGACGCCTCATGTCGCGACACACGCAAGCGCTGCCCGACGCGCAACACCCCCGCGCCCTCGCACACCACGTTCTGCCCAAACGTCACGCGCTCGCGCCTCAGCTGCGCGAGCGCGCGCAACACCTGCGCCTCACCTCGCCCCCCAAGCTCAGGGTCGACGTCCACCATCACGCAGCGCGCGCACGGCTTGACGCACCACAGCGTCAAGCCCTCCCCCG
>CAYXWB010000105.1:0-15098 GCA_964468515.1 uncultured Bradymonadales bacterium
AAACCCTTCAGGGTTTTGGCCGCCTCTCTCGCTTGGCTCAGCGATGCCGCTGGATCAGCTCAGAGCTTCTCGCGGCTCATGATGAGGCGATTGACGTAGATGGCGAACTGATTGCCGATGTAGGTCAGCGCGTTCACCTCGTGCGAGGAGAAGTGGCTACCGCCCGCGCGGTTCATCAGCTCAACGCAGCCATAGACGCGGCCCTCGTACTGGATGGGCGCGCAGACGATGCTCTGCGTGGGGTAGTTGAGCGACTGCGAGATGCGATGGTAGAAGCGCGCGTCGTTCTGAGCGTCGCTCACGGCGAGGCTGACGCCTTCGCGGGCGCAGAAGCCTGCGAGGCCGATGCCCATGGGGACGCGAAACTGCATGACCTCTTCGGCCTTGGGACCGCGCGCGGTGGCGAAGTAGAGCTCTTGACCGTTCACATCGGCGAACAAGATGGCGCCGCTCTCGGCGGGGACCTTCTCCATGGCCATATCCATGACGAAGTGGACGACCTCTTCCATGGCCATGTCCTTCTCATGGATGGACTGGATCTCAAGGAAGATGTCTTCGAGGATGCTCTCAGAGATGGTGGACGCGCGCCCACGGCCTACCGTGAGGACATCATGCTGAGAGGGCTGACGCTCCTCGCGCACGACGCGCGGGGCTTGGCCCTCATCAAGGCGCAGCGCTTTATAATCGGATGAGCCGATGCGAAAGTCGCCCGTGTCTGTGCGCAGCGCGGCGACGGGCCCCGAGGGGGAGCTCATCACAGGGAAGTCCTGACGCACCGCGGAGCGCTCACCGGAGTCGAGCAAGCTGACAGGGGTGATCTCCTCAAAGGTAGCGTCCCCCTCACCCTCGGGCAGCTCTTTGAGGACGAACACGCGACGCGACATGGCGTCGGTGACGTGGATGGTGTTGTCCTCTTTGATATCGCACATGACGTTACGAATATCGGTGTTCGCCTCGCCAGTGCGCTGGAGCCCAGACTTGAGCGCCTGCATCCAGTTCTCAGCGTCGACGGTCATGGTGACATCTTCACCGGAGCGATCGGCCGAGGGGATATACACTTCGTAGAGCATCGGGCACTCCTTGAGGAGTCAGTTCATGACATACATTTAAGGGGCGCCGCGCGAACGCCAAGCGCGCCCCATCACCATCGCGCAGGCGCGCTACAGCTTCAGCGAAGCCCACACCAGCGTTAAGAGGAGGCTCAGCTAGCGTTGTCCCCGATCATGGCAGATTTGGCAAGTGGGGAACCAAAATCTGCGCTAGGCGCCGGGCTGCTGGACGCCACACTTCCCACCCCGACAGCCGCTCTGGCCATGGCGAGGCGACTCCTCGGGGGGCAAGACGTAGCCGAGCGCGTCAAGCGTGTCACGATCCGTCAAGCGCGGCTGCTGCGCATCAAGCGCAGACAGCGGCGCGTCGCAATGGACACATGAGGCCACGAGCGCGTCGTCCGCGTCGAGCGTCCAAGCGATGAGGACCTCGCGCGCGCAGGTGGTGCATGGGGCGGTAGGCAAGCACAGGGCGTCGGGATCAAGCATGATGACGATCCATTTAGCCAGTGGCGAGGTCGCGCGCGGCGAGGATGAGCATGCGATCGACCTCTTGGGTGAACTTGGGATCTTCGGCCAAGGTGAACTCAAGGGCGGCCATGAGCTGGGGGCGCTGCGAGGGGGGGACGATGGCGCCGTAGCGCTCATCGACGATGGCGGCGATGACCTGCTGGCGCGCCTCAGCGGGCTGGCGCACTTGGCCATCGAGCACCTTGCGCGCGATCTCCATGACAGAGCGCTCAAGCTTTGGCACGCCCTCAGCGGGGCGCGTGCCTTGCGCGGCGCTCGCGCTCGACACCTCAGGCGTTGAAGCCTGTGGTGACTTGTGAGCCTGTGTGATGGAGAAGTCGCCCGCGCCCGCGACCTCTTGCTTACGCTCGGTGTGAGCCTTGCGCATCTGCGCGAAGAGCTCGGCGGCTTGGCCGCCACCATCAATTTTCATGACGCGTCCTTCATCCATCAGCGCGCGGTCGCGCCATCCCATTCACATTAACATGCGGCGAGGCGCCTCACAATAGACGCACCTCGCCACCATGTGATTCACGTCGTAGGGGCGGCCAGCCCGTCCCACAGGGTGCGCAGCGCGTCGATGAGCGTGGCGTGCTCGCCATCGCTGTCCGCGCGCTGCGCCTCATCGAGCGCCTGTCGCGCCTGTCGCTCACGACCCGCAAAGTAGCACGCCTCCGCGAAGTGCAAGTGCGTCAGCGGGGCGTCAGGCCAGCGGCGCGTGGCTTGGCGCAAGAGCGCGAGCGCCTCCTTGTGGCGCCCGATGCCGGTGAGGATCGCCCCCTTGAGCACGGTCGGCGTCGACACCGACGCGGCCAGCTGCGCGGCCGCGTCACACGCTTTTAGCGCGTCGTCGATCTCGCCATACTCGACCAGCAGGTAGGCGCGCTTGAGCTCCACTTGCGCGGCGGCGCGATCTTCTTCTTGTGCGGTTGTCTTCATAGCGGATGAGCCTCCTCAAGCAGCCTCAGGCGTGCATGTTGTTGATGGCGGACTTGGCCGTGTCGTGGCGGACCTTGAGCAGGTTAGACAGCGTGGAGAAGTTGCGGTTGTCCGACTGGATGGTCTCCTGCAGCTGCATGTACTGCATGTTGAACATCTGGTTCTCGCGCTGCATGGCCCACATCTTGTCCATCTGCTCACCATTGGCGCCGCCCATGCCGCCGCCCGGCGACTGACCGCCGTTCTTGATCTGATAGAGGCCATTGGCGGCGGCGCCGATGAGGCCACCGCCGGGCACCAAGGGCGCCACAGCGGCGGTGGTGGAGAGCGCGGCGTCAGCCACGCCGGAGAGGACGGAGCCAAAGGTGATGCCCTTGTCTTCTTTCTTGTCGGGCTTGGCAGCGCGCTGTTGCTCCAGGCTCTGCGTCTGCTGCAAGCCCTGCGGGCCTTGAATCTTCGTCATGAGCGCGTGACCTCCTAAGGGCGCGTGGGCCCTCACCTGGGTGATAAGAGCGCGCCTCATCATCAAGTGAGGCGCACGACTCAGGAGGTTTTCGGGCACGCGCGCTTGGATCGTGCGTCGCGCGCAAGAAAAATTCACACCAAGCGCCAACTCTTGTCCCCAAGCCGCCCTCGCCCTATAGTGAGGCAGCGACAGCGTCACGCGTTCATGCAGCACCGGGGCCCACGGATCATGATCAAGAACAGCCTCAAGATTCAAGCCAGCACCCTCAAGCTCGACTTTGAGGGCAGCGCGCAAGACATCCGTCAAGGCTACGCCATGACCCAAGAACTGATCATCTCTTGCTTTCAAGAGCAGCTCATCGCGCCAGCGAGCGCCACTGGCACAAGCGCCGACGCGGCCACCACCATCGTCAGCGCCCAGCAGCTTGAGCGCGCCCGCGACGCCTCACGCGAGCAGCTCGCCCCCGTGGCCGAGCTTAAGAAGCGCAAAGATCAGACGCAGTCGCTGCACCGCGTCGATCTTGAAGGCATCGACAAGCCCTCATGGAAGCCACCCGCCACGCGCGATGAGCAGAGCTACGTCGGCGTGGCGCTCAGCAGCGACCTCTACCATAAGGTCTGCGTGCTGGAGCGCGACGAGTTCGAGGCCAGCACCTTCGCTAAGGCGCTGCGCTTTGAGGGTTTAGGCAGGATCTATATTCAAAACGAGCAGCGCGGCCTGTTCAAGCGCTACTTCACGCTTGGCAAGGTCCTGTGGCGCGAGCTGACCACCCAAGGTCGCGCCGCCGTGCGCCATGAGTCACGCGCGAAGTGATGCGCCCTACCTCAGTGTGACAATCGGGGCGAGGGTTGGACGAAGGGGACGCGCGCGCCTAACTTCAGCGACGCCCCGAGCTCACCTCCACCTCTCTCGCTCGCGAGCGCTATGAAGCCACTCATCTTCGGGATCTCTGCGCTGTTCATCACCGTGACGGCGCTGCCGCTCTGGCAGACGCCCTACTGGTGGGTGCGCATGTATGACTTCCCGCGCGCCCAGCTCACGGTCTTCGGCGTCGTCTTGATCGTCGCCATGCTCACGATCACGCGCCCGCAGTCACGCTGGGGATGGGGCCTGTTCGCGCTGCTCATCGCGGCGACGCTCTATCAGACCTTCAGCATGGTGCCTTACACCCCCTTCTATCCGGTGCAGGTCCAAGACGCGCTGGCCAAAGATGCCCCGCAGCCGAGCGAAGAGGCGCGCGGGGAGGAGATCAAGCTCCTGGTGAGCAACGTGCTGATCAGAAATCGCCAGAGCGACGCGTGGCTGCGCATGGTGCGCCAGGCCAACCCCGACATCATCTTGGCCGTTGAGACTGACGCGTGGTGGGCCGCCCAGCTTGAGCCGCTGCACGCTGACTATCCGCACCGCCTTGAGGTCCCCCAAGATAACACCTATGGCATGATCCTCATGTCGCGCTGGCCGCTCAAGGAGGCCAAGGTGCGCCACCTCGTGGAGGAGACGGTGCCCTCCATCTGGGCCACCATCGCCACCCCTGCGGGCGCCGAGATCAAGCTCATCGGTCTGCACCCACGCCCCCCTCGCCCCGACACCCAGCAACACTCCGATCTGCGCGACGCCGAGCTGATCAAGGTCGCGCGCGAGGTCTCCTCCTGGCAAGACGACACCCCTGTGATCGTCGCGGGCGATCTGAACGACGTCGCATGGAGCGCGTCCACGCGCCTGTTTCAGCGCCTGTCAGGGCTGCTCGATCCGCGCATTGGGCGAGGACGCTACTCCACCTATCATGCACAATATCCTGTGCTGCGCTGGCCGCTTGATCACATCTATCACTCAGAACACTTCCTGTTAGGTGGGCTAGAGCTGCTGGATCCATGCGGCAGCGATCACTTCCCCGTCTCCATCACGCTGGCGCTTCGCCCGGCCGTCGCGCCCATCTTGCAGGATCAACCGGAGCCCCAGGAGGGTGATGAGGATCAAGCGCGTGATGTGCTCAAAGATCGACACGAGCGTGAGCGCGAGGAGACGCGCGAGGATCTTGAGGAGCGCGACGCGCACGATCGCTAGCACGCCCCCTCAGTCACGCGCCTGCCCCATGTGCAGCGCGTGCAAGCGCGCATACTCCCCCCCTAACCCCAGCAGCACCTCGTGCGTGCCGCGCTCGATCACCTCGCCATGACGCAGCACCAAGATCTGGTCCGCGTCACGGATGGTCGAGAGCCGGTGCGCCACGACGACGCTCGTGCGCCCTGCGGTCAGGCGCGCCAGCGCCTCTTGGACCAGCGCCTCGGTCTCCGTGTCCACGTTGGCCGTGGCCTCGTCGAGGATCAAGATGGGCGGGTTGAACACGAGCGCGCGCGCGAAGCTCACGAGCTGTCGCTCGCCAGCGCTCAGCGTGCGGCCTCCCTCATCCATCGGATGATCGAGGCCGCCCTCCAAGCGGTCGATGAACCGATCCGCGCACACCGCGCGCGCGGCCTGCCACACGACCTCATCGCAGACCTCAAGCCCCAGCGTGATGTTGTCACGCACCGAGCCCGCGAAGATCACCACGTCCTGAGGCACAAGCGCCATGCCGCGACGCAGCTGATGCAGCGTGAACGCGCGCACGTCATGGCCATCCACACGCACCGCGCCCTCGCTCACGTCGTAGAAGCGCGAGAGCAAGTGCGCGATGGTGGACTTGCCCGCGCCCGTGTCACCCACCAGCGCGATCATCTGCCCGGGCTTGGCCTCAAACGACACGCCGCGCAGCACCTCGTCGTGCTGGCGCGGATAACGAAAGCGCACGTGATCAAAGACGATATGACCGTCCTTGACCGCTAAGCTTGTGTCAGCATCAGGCGCATCGCTCAGCTGAGAGGTGCGCGACAGGATGTCAAAGATGCGCTCCGTGGCGGTCAACGCGCTCTGGATCACGCTGAACTTCTCGCTGAGGTTGCGCACAGGCACCCAGAGCTTGGTGGTGTACTGCAAGAAGGTCAGCAGCACGCCCACTGACACTACGCCCGCCAGCACGCGACCATAGCCCACCCACAAGATGAGCCCCGTCGCTACGGCGCACACACCCATCATCACCGGGCGCAACAAGCCCCAAGCGCGGATCCAGCTCGTCACCGAGGCCTGGTGCGCGTTGGTGAGCGAGGCGTGCTCGGCGCGGCGACGATCCTCCAGGCCGTAGAGCTGGTTCTCGCGCATGCCCGCGATGTTCTCAGCCATCCACGCGTTCATACGCGAGAGCACGGCGCTGGTGGTGCGCATCGCGGGCCGGGCGAAGGATCGATAGATCCCCGCGCACACGCCCAAGAGCGGGAACGTCAAGAGCAAGATCAGCGACAGTGGCACATCCAGCGTCAGCATCACCACCATGAGCGCGATGATGAACAGCACATCGCGCAGGCCCTGCGCGAACGCGTCCGAGAAGAACTCTGAGAGCGACTGCGTGTCGAACGTGGCGCGGTTGACGAGCCTGCCCACGGGGTTCTTGTGGAAGAAGCCCATGTCCATCGCCACGATGTGTTGATAGACGTCCATGCGCAGGTCATGGACGATGCGCTGGCCGAGCCGCTGCACGATATAGGTCGCGCTCACCGCCACCAGCCAGCGCAGCGCCCAGCAGATGAGGATCACCAAGCCGAAGCCGACCACCGCGCCGCGCGCGCCAGCCAGAGAGGCGGGCAGCAGCGCCTCAACGCCTCGCGACAGGCCGAGCAGCAGCGCGTCGATGGCGCCCGCGTCGATCCGGGGCTGCTGACGCACCACGTCCACCGCCATGCCCACGGCATAGGGCGGCAGCGTCATCAAGAGCGCCTCAATGAGGCTCAAGCCGACGCTCGCAGACACCAAGGCGCGGTGGCGTTTTAAGTAAGCGAGCAGCTTCCACAGCAGCGAGGCGTCGACCTCCTCGCTCGCCACGCGCTCCTGCTCCAACATCTGCGCCAGCACCGGATCGCGCGCCACCTCGATGACGCGCAGCTCCGCCTTGCTCAACGCGACCTGGGGTTTGTTGGCTCGATCAGACATCCCGCACCTCCTGCAGCTCGCGCGCGATGGTCTTGGTCAGCACAGGGGTCCGATCTGACTGCTCCAGCGCGATGCGCGCGTAGATGCCGCCCTGCGCCATCAGCTCAGCGTGCGTGCCCCGCTCCACCACGCGCCCGTGCTCCAGCACGATGATCTGATCGCAGCGCTCCACCGCGCGCACGCGGTGCGAGATGATCACGCCCGTGCGCCCCTGGAACACCTGCTCCAGGTTCTTCAAGATCGCCTCCTCGGTGCGCGCATCCACGGCGCTCAAGCAGTCATCCAGGATCAGCACCTTCGGGTCAGCCGCGATCGCGCGCGCGATCGCCAAGCGCTGGCGCTGGCCTCCCGACAGGTTCACCCCACGCTCACCGAGCATGGTGTCGTAGCCCTCCTCTAAGGCGAGGATCTCGTCGTGCAGGCAGGCCATGCGCGTGAAGCGCGTGACGTCGGCGTCGGGGTTGGCGGCCGACATCAAGATGTTGCGCGCGACCGTGTCGCTGAACAGGAACGTGTCCTGAGGCGCCAGCACGACGTGCTGGCGCAGCGAGCTCAGCGCGACGTGGCGCACGTCTTGATCGTCGATCAGCACCGCCCCCTCGGGCGGCTCGTAGAGCCGCACCAGCAGGCGCGCGAGCGTGCTCTTGCCGCTGCCCACCTGCCCGATCACCCCGAGCGTGGTGCCCGAGGGCACATGCGCCGAGAGGTCTGACAGCGCCAGCTCGCCATCGTCCCCATAGCTGAATGAGAGGTTCTGTAGCGTCAGCGCGCCGGGGCCTGACACGGGCGCCGCGTCAGCGACGTCCTCAATGGCCACGGGCGTCTGCAGCAGCGCGTTGACGCGGTTGAGCGACGCGCGCCCGCGCTGGAACAGCGACACTGACCAGCCAAACCCGACCATCGGCCCGCTCAGGTAGTTCACCAAGAACAGGAACGCCACGAACGTGCCAAGCGTCATGCTGCCATCGAGCACGCCCAAGCCGCCGAACACGAACACCAGCGCGGTCGACGCGCCCATCATCAGATCCAAGGTCGGATCAAAGGCCGCGCGCACGCGCGCGAGCTGCATGTTCTTGACGAAGTGACGCCATGAGTAGGCCTCAAAGCGCGCGCGATCGAACGGCTCGCGCGCATAACCTTGGATGATGCGGATCCCAGCGAAGCTCTCTCTGGCGCGCTCCGTGAGCTGCGCGATGTCCTCTTGCACGGCCTCGAACCGGTCAAACTCCAGCAAGGAGAGGCGGTTGGTGATCAGCGCGATCACGGGCAGCGGGATCATGGCGATGAGCGTGAGCTGCCAGCTCAGGCCAAACATCACCGCCAGCACCAGCGTCAGCAAGAACACCGTGTCCATGCCGACCAGCACGCCCGGCCCCACCATCATCCGCACGGCGTTCACATCGGAGGTCGCCAAGCTCATCAGATCACCGCTGCGCGCGCTGTCATAGTAGCGCTGGCTCTGGTTGAGCAGATGCGACGAGATGGACAAGCGCACGCGCTGGCCGATGCGATGTGACGGCACCGCCGTGAACATCAGCATCGGATAGCGGGCGATGTTGGCCATCAGCTGCAAGCCCATATAGAGCAGCACCGCGTTCATCAGCGTGAACGTCGACGCGTCGACGCCCAGCAGCTTCAAGAGCTGGGGCGTGCGCGGGGCGCCGCCCACGAGCGCGGCCTCGGTCAGATCGATCGCCACGGCCAAGAAGACTGGGGCTAAGGCGTCAGCGAGGTTGACGATGAACAGAGCGAGCAGCCCCAGGGCGTAGCGCGACGCCTCGGGCTTGAGCAGGGACCACATGAACGCCTCTGCGCGAGGAGGGAGAGGGCGCGCCGTGGGCGTGGCGCGGGGAGGCGGTGCAGAACCTAGACGCGCGAGCAGTTATTCCACACGTCACGGACGTGTCACAAACCCTCTCACACGCTGCCTCGCTGTCACGCGATGCACCTGAGGCGCATCGCGCACGACCTCACAGCAGGCGCACCAGCGGCTGGTCGCGCATCAAGAACTTCTTTGAGCTGAGGTCTTGCACTGACGCGCTCAGCCAGCGATCGGCGTTCACGCCGAACGCGATCTCAAGCCTGGGGCGGCGATCGTGGGGCATGTGCGGCGGATCGAGGCGCCCCAGCACGGGGTTTGACTCGTTGAGCGGCACGATGAGGTGGCGGGCGTTGGCGCCGCCTTGGCCGCCGATCTTGTGGACGCGCCCTGAGGCGTCAAAGCCGAAGCGGCGCTCTTGACCATCATCGCGCCCGATCTCGCAGATCACCAACCGGAACTGATCCTCTGGCATCCCCAAAGCGCAGGTGGGCACGAACTGGCGCTTCCACAGATCGGTGGCCGTGGGAAAGCGCGTGCCGCGCGGGACCACGATCGGGTACTCGACCTCTTGGCCGTCGTTGCGATAGGTGCGCAGCGCGTAGTCATGCACGATGAAGTCAGACTGGGTCAGGGAGCCTGCGGCGAACGCGGCGGCGCCGTAGGCGACCGCCTCAAAGGGCTGCCACGCGCGCACGCGATCGCGCCCGAACGCGCGCTCGAAGATGTCATAGACCCCAGGCAAGAGCGTCGAGCCGCCGACCATCAGCACGTCGCTGATGTCATCGGGGCCGAGCTTGTGCTGGGCGAGCTGTGACAGGATGCCGTCCAAGCAGCTCTGCAACATCTCATACAGCCCCCTGCCCTTGAGCAGCTCCACCAGCAGCTCGCGCGAGAACTCCATCGCGTCCACCTCGCCGCGAAGCCGCGCCTCAAAGCGGCGGAACTCCTCCGGGGGGGTGATCTCAAAGCTCGCCAAGGGCTGAAAGAACAACGCCTCTTTGACGCGGCGCGCCTCGGCCAAGAGCAGGTTGTACCAGAACGAGAGCTTCTCATCCTGATCGTCAGCGCGCAGCGGATACTCCTGCACGCGGCAGAACTCCTCGACGAGCCACGCGTCGATGGCATTGCCGCCGACGTGGCGCCCCTCCTTGGCGATGACGTCACATTGGCCCTGCTCCATGTTGCGCGCGTCGATGTTTACCAGCGCCAGATCGAGCGTGCCGCCGCCAAAGTCGACCACCAGCACCAGCCGCTTGCGCCCGGCGCCGATGCCGTAGCCGATGGCCGCCGCCACGGGCTCATCAATAAAGCGCAGGCGCTTGACGCCAAGCCTCTTGCACAGCTCCGTCAGCTCCGCGCGATAGGACTCAAACGACTCGACGGGGGTCGTGATCACGAGGTCGCGGATGCGCTTGCCTGTGGTCTGCTTGACCTGCGCGAACAGCTCACGCAGGAAGATGCGGGCGACATCACGCGCGGTGAATCGCTCGCTGCCTGCGCGCGCGACCGTGCGCATGGCGTCTAGGCCCAGATAAGGCTTAAACGACGTGCAGAGGTTAGGGCGGATCTGTCCTTCATTGAGCGCGAGCGCTTGGCGCCCGATCATGGCCTGCTTGCCCAAGAAGGTGTGACGGGTCATCAGCGGCCAGCGGCCCACGCGCGTCATCAGGTCGTCGCCAGCGAGCACGTGCGTGGCGCTCGGCACCAGGCGCGGCGCCTCCAGCTGATCCTCGCCAGCGGGCACACGGCAGATCTGGCCAAGCTCTAAGAGCCTCGGCCTGCCCGCCACTTCATCCCAACAGGCGACGCCTGTGTTGGTCGTCCCCAGATCAATCGCCCAGCCTGACATCACACCCCATCCCGCCGCGCATCAAAGACGCGTCATCACCCAAGCCGCGCGCCGCCTGAGCGGCGCGCGTCTGTTAGGACGCGCCAATGGTCGCTTATCTTCCCACCATCTTCAACGCAAACCGGGTGGGCGCGTGATTCGCCTCAATCCTCGACGTTGCGCGACAGCACCGCGCCCACAGAGACCTCACACTGGCCCCGCTCAGCCACCACGACGCGCACGCGCAGCTCATAGGTCGCGCGCACATCATCGCAGTCTGCATCACCGCGCGCGCGCAGCACCCAGCTCATCGTCTGGCCTGGCTCGCCTTCGGGCTCAAGCTCAAAGGCGAAGCCGTGCGCGCGGTCGGGGCGAAAGCCCAGCGCGGCCCACGCGGGGTGGTCCCAGCCAGGGGCGTCAGGCGCGCACAGCGCGCCTGACGCCGCGAGGCCTGGGCCGCCGTGGCGCGCGCAGCAGGTGCCAGCCTCAGGCTCACGCGGCGGCGAGCCTGCCTCAAGCACACACTGAGGCGACTGCTTGAGGCGCTGCGTTAGCCCCAGCGCCAGCTCCTGCAAGCTCGCGCTCACCCAGGCCTCGCGCTGGGCGCGCTGCGCGCGCGTCCAGGCCTGATGCCCCTGCTGGGCGAGCGCCCACCACACCACGCCCTGCTCAGACGCTGCCCCAGGCAGCACCTGACGCAAGCTCCCCTCCTGCACTTGCGGCTTGATCAGCTCTCCCGCGCGCTGCGCGAGCTGAGCGGTCACGAGCGCCTCGATCGCCTCAGCCAGCTGCGTCTGCGGCTGCAAGCCGCTCAGGCGCATCTTGTTGGCCGTGCCGATCAAGCCGCCGCGCGCGGCCTCCAACCACAGCACGCGCGCGCTGTGCAGCGCCTGCTCCTGCCCCTCCACGCGCACCTCTCCTGATTGAGCGCCCCACCACGCATGGGCGAGCGTGAGCGAGGCGGCCCAAGCGGCCTCGGGGAGCGCGCGCTGCACCGCTGGTGAGGTCAGCGCCACGACCCCGTGCAGCGGCGCCGAAGGATGTCCCTTGAGCACATCCTGCCACGCGCTCACGCGTTCTTGCGGGATCGACGCCGCGCGCGTGGCGAGCCACGCGCGCGCGGCGCGCTCCGTGTGAAACGCCGCGAACACGCGCGAGTCGCCCGTCGGCGCCCAGATCGTGTCACCCTCCCCCACCCGATAGATCGTGCGCCCGCTCACGGAGGTCGCGGGGAGCTTGAGCTGCGCGACGTCGAGCTGACCCTCGATCAGCGCATACACATCGCCGCCCTCGCGCCACACCAGCGTCACCGCGCTCACGCCGCTGGGGTCGATGCCATAGCGCGCGCGCATCAGCGCGGCCAGATCATCACGCAGCGTGTGGCCGTCGCCCTCGCGCGGTGCGCTTAAGCTGCCCGGCGGCTCCAACACGCCGCGCGTCAGCGCGGCGAGGTCGATGAACAGCGCGCCGATGGTGTCCTCGCTCATGTGGGCGCTCGCGCGCGCGAGCGTCTGCGCAGGATCAACCAAGCGCGCCTGCGACACCTCATCAGTGGGCACAGCATCGGGCGCGGCGCCTCGCCCACAGCCCATCATCAGCGCGCACCCAAGCCCCACCGCCATGATCACCCTCAAGCTCATCCTCAACCCTCCCTGCAAGCTCACACCACCACCAAAACCACCCAGACCAAGACCAAGCGCGCATGCGCGCATCCGGCACAGTGTGCTTTATCCTCAGCGCAGCCGCTGCATCAAGCGCATAGGTGACCTGATGAGCACACGCATGCCCCAACACGCGCGTCGTCACGCGTCCACCAGCGGTGGGCACTTCAAGGCCAGCGCGGCGAATTGAACGCTCGCGTCAGCTCGCCTCAGCCCAGACAGGCTGGCCAGGAGCAACCCAGCTAGCCCATTGTGCAGCGCCCTCAGCCTGAAGGCTGCCTCATCGGGAGGCGCGCATCAACAGCGCCCCGCGACGCGTAGAGGCGCCGCTCGCAAGCCACGTCGCTCGCTCATACCCGCTGCGACGCCTCCGGCTCATCCTCTGCTCGCCAGCCATGCAAGGTTCGATAAGCGGAGGGGCTGAGCCCAATCCGGCGCTTAAAGAGGCGACCTAACCGATCCAGAGAGCCAAAGCCCGCTGCGCTGGCGACCACTTTAGGAGACTGCCCTGCCTCCAACAGCGCGCGCGCGCGGTCGAGCCGCAGACGCTCCACAAACGCAGCGGGCGTGAGACCTGTCTGAGCCGAGAAGTGGCGGTGGAAGGTCCGAGGCGCCTGCCCAACCCACGCAGCTAGCGCATCCAACCCTAGCTCGCTGGCGAGGTTCGCCTCTATCCACGCTACAAGCTCAGCGTAAGCGCCGGCTTGAGCCTGCAACATCGGTGAGAATTGCGACTGATGGCCGGGGCGACGCAGCTGCAACACAAAGCGGCGCGCCAGCTTGCTCGCCACCTCACGCCCCAGATCACGCGTGACGATAGCGAGCGCCATGTCAATGCCTGTTGATACCCCCGCTGACGTCCAGATCGCGCCGTCTTCGACGAAGAGCGCGTCAGCCTCGACCAGCACCTGTGGGAAATGTCGCGCCAGCGCGCTTGTCGCCTCCCAATGTGTCGCCGCACGCTTGCCATCAAGCAAACCCCAGGCCGCCAGCGCGATCGCCCCCGTGCACACAGAGGCGACCCGATGCGCACGAGGCGCCTCTGTGATCACCCATGCGCGGGCTTCTTGGTCTTGTAGCAAGGCCCTGAGCGCGGGCTCATGCGCGCCCGGCACGAGCAGCGTATCGATCGGCTCACGGGTGAGCGCCTTCAGCGCAGTTGTGCCTAGCGCCACCCCGGCCCCTGTCATGACAAGCCCTCCTGACACCGAGACGAGCATCACACGATAGGGTGACGCTTGGGCAAAAGCCCCTGCCTCAGCGAACACAGAAGCGGGGCCAGTGATGTCGAGCAGCTGACAGCCCTGATACGCGAGCATGACTATCGTTCTCACTCATGACTCCTTTGGCCAGAATACGCGTGCATCTGTCATTCATGCCACGAGAGGAGACGCTTAAGATGGACGCACACATCGCGCCACCTTGGAGAAGCGCCCATGACATCATTCTTTCGCGTAGGCTTCCTGCTCTACCCGCAGGTGACCCAGCTCGACCTGACAGGGCCTGCTCAGTTCTTGTCGCTTATGAGCGACACCTTGATTCACTTGGTCTGGAAGAGCACCGATCCAGTGATGACCGACGCGGGCTTCGCGATCGTGCCAACTGACAGCTTCGCGCTGTGCCCCGACTTAGACTTAATCTGCGTGCCTGGTGGTGGTGGCCAAGTCGCTGTCATGCAAGATCCTGAGGTGCTCGCCTGGCTCAAGCGTCAAGGCGCGCAAGCAAAGTATATCACCAGCGTGTGCTCAGGAGCGCTGGTGTTAGGCGCCGCTGGCCTGCTGAGCGGCTATCGCGCAGGCTCACATTGGGCTTACCGCGACCACCTCGCGCTGTTTGGCGCGACGCCCGTGGCCGAGCGTGTCGTGAAGGATCGCGATCGGATCACAGGCGGCGGCGTGACCGCAGGCATTGACATCGCGCTCACAATCATCGCCCAGGTGCGAGGTGAAGAGGAGGCCAAGGCGATCCAGCTCGCGTACGAGTATGCGCCGCGGCCCCCGTTCCACAGCGGCAGCCCTGAGCTGGCGAGCCCTCAGACCGTCGCGGCAGCGCGCGCCCTTCTGGCGCGCATGGAGGGTGAGGCGCGGCGCGCCCTGCCCCCTTCGATGACACCCTGGGCTTGACGCGTGGTGACAAGCGCGCCTCAGCGAGGGCGGCGTCGGCGGCAAGCTCAAGCACGCGAGCGCGCTGCTCAGGCAACGGCAGCCTAGCGCTGCCCATCCTTCGCTCACTTCACCCAGCGGCTCGACACGCTCATCGCCGCCGCACGCTAACCGCGAGGCCGTGGGATGGACTGCCCCTTGCTCGCGCGTTACACTCACAGCGCGTCGAGACCATCGGCGCAGCCCCTTCTTCTCCAGGAGCACCCATGTGCCTCATCTGTGTTGACTTTCAGCGTGAGCGAATGACCCTCCAAGACGCGCGCCGCGCCTATGGTGAGATGCGCCAATCGCTGCCGCCTGAGCACGCCCGCGAGGTCGAGCAGATGCTCGATGAGGCTGCTGAGAAGGCCGCGCGTGATGGCGCTCAAGCCCAGCAGGATCATGACTGAGCTGTCGCCGCGCCTCGACGCCCTCGCCGCGCACGTCTTGCCCGGCCTGCCGATGGCCGATATCGGCACCGATCACGCGCGGCTGCCCGTGGCGCTCGTCGCGCGCGGCATCGCGCCGCGCGCGCTCGCCATGGATCTGAACCTCGCTCCGCTCACCGTCGCCAAGCGCACCATCGCCCGCGCGAAGCTCGACGGGCGCGTGATCACGCGCCAGAGCGACGGCCTCGACGCGCTGCGCCCTGGCGAGGTCGC
>CAYXWB010000106.1:0-15003 GCA_964468515.1 uncultured Bradymonadales bacterium
TTCAATATCATTTTCAGCCCCTTACGCCGTCCGTGCAGGATCTGGGACACACCCCTTCGAAATTCCTCAGAGTGAACAGATGTGGAATTTCGAAGCCCGATCACGCGAGCGGCAGTTTGAGCGCCAAGATTCTGCTTTTCACCGTCCTTGATGCGAAAGAAGCGAAGATCGGAGCAGAAGTACTCGCCCCAGTCTTTTACGTTTTTTGAGCCGAAGGGGAGATTGGCCTCGCTCTTGCGAACAAGGGCTGAGGTTGCAATGTGAGCGAGCTGAGGCTCAAAGCCCTCCTTCATGGCGGCGCGGTCGAAGTAGGTTTGGAGTTTGAGCTTGGCATCATCAGGGATAGTCATCCTGACGATGATGCGTCCATCCTCAACGTGCCGACCATCAATGATCCCGAGGTTAATGTCGATGTTCTCAACGTGGATGTCTGTTTGTGCGTCAGGGTCAGAAGTGTAGGCGCAACCTTTGCCACCTCCACAGCTGGAGAGTAGGAGGAGAGCACAGGCCAACCTTGCAAGACTGAGCCTGTTGGTGTTTGTCGAGGTGTAACGATTAATCATGAGATCACATGTCATCGGGCATGTCTTCGAAGTCGTTTTGATCGGCGAGGTCGTCGAAGGTGTCATCACTCATGTCGGCGGTGTCGATGAGGTCTGGAGCGAGGTCATGCGCCATGTCGTGAGGCGCCATGTCATCGCTGTCCATGTCATCGCTGCCCATGTCCGCATCATCTGTGACGTACGGGCCGCACAGGGGGCTCTGCTCCGGCCATCCGGGATCATTAAAGAAGCTTCCACTGTCGTAAGTATAAGTGAGTGTAGTGAGGATGAACCTAAAAATTAACTCCTCATCCTTGCGGTCATCGGGAAGTAGGACAGTGCCGGCCTCAATCGCGATATCAAACTCCCCTTCGTAGAAGTCTGGGAAGAGCTCGCGAATGTCACGACGCGTAGGTGGCGGGCTGCGAAACTCTTCGGAGTGAACAGAGGTGGAGTTTCGGAGTCCAATCACACGAGCAGCGGTTTGAGCGCCGAGGTATTGCTTGTCACTATCCTTAATGAGAAAGAAGCGTAGATCAGAGCAGAAGTACTCGCCCCAATCCTTGACGTTCTTTGAGCCAAAGGGGAGGTTGGCCTCACTCTTTCGCACAAGCGCTCCCTGAGCAAGATGGGCGAGCTGAGGTTCGAAGCCTTCCTTCATAGAGGCACGGTCGAAGTAGGTTTGAAGCTTTGCCTTAGCATCATCAGGGATGGTCATCCTGACGATGATGCGCCCATCCTCGACATGACGCCCGTCGATCACGCCGAGGTTGATGTCAATGTTCTCGGCGTGGATGTCAGTGTGTGCATCGGTGTTAGAAGTATAGGCGCATCCTTTACCTCCACCGCAGCTTGAGAGCACGAACATAGCACCGAGCGCTTGAATGACTGAGGTGAACGGTCTCATTTTAAGACTCCTTGCGTTTTGACATGGTTAGATTTTTTTCGAGTAAGAAGGGCTATGAAAGCGAATAGAAAGAGAAGGGTTGGTGCACTTGAAGGCGTCTGGACGGTTTGGCAGCAACAGTTCCCTTCACAAGTATCATTTGGTCGCGTAGGTGATGTTGGAACAGGCGCTTCACAGCGTAGATCTTGTATGATCGGGTCAAGGCCACGACACGCATCACCTTGGTGGCTCCATGCTCCGCGGTCTGTGGAGTTCTGTTGGTCGGGATTATAGATCATGGGGCAGTTGTCACATAGGTCAGGTATACCATCGCAGTCAGTGTCTTTCTGATCGGGAGAGAGCGGGCAATAATGTGGCGACATAGTCTTGCTATAGATGCGCGAAATGTGGCTGTCTTTGTTTGCTAAAGAAAAGCGCGTCGGATTATGACTGTGGGTAGATGGAGCAGGTCTGTAATCGCCGTTTTCTGCAATCTCAGGTAGAGCGCTTTGCTCCAATGTTCGCCTTGTCGTATCGAGAATGAAAGAGCGCGTCGTAGGTGCATAATCTCGTGCATGATCTGCATGGCCCCATGACTCGTTACCTAACCAGGAGGTGAGCATTTCTTGGTTTTTATTCCTATTTCTTAGGTCGGTTGTGAGTTCATTGTTAGATTTATTGGGGGTATAAGGTTTTGCTAGATTAATTTCTAGGTTTGAGTTTGTAGACTGATTGTTGATGTGCTTTCTTAATTTTGTGTTGTCACTGTTGCTAAGCCAAGCGCATTGATCATGGCTGCGCTTGGGCCAAAATGCTGCGAATAGAGATTCAGTTGTACGGTCAATTTCATTTCTATAAGTGCGCCTAGAACGA
The DNA here is from genome assembly GCA_964468515.1 of uncultured Bradymonadales bacterium. Taxonomy (GTDB): domain Bacteria; phylum Myxococcota_A; class Bradymonadia; order Bradymonadales; family Bradymonadaceae; genus CAYXWB01. The sequence goes on from CAYXWB010000106.1 coordinate 2,302, forward strand.
TCCGGCAGTGTCACCCCAAATTGTTCTTTGACTAGCCTGCGCGTTAGCATCTCGAGGTCTTCGAGGCCTTTGATCAAGAAGTAAGCCCACGCGTGGCCCTGGCGGCAGTACTGATCCGGATCATCCAGATCGTAGATGCTGTTGCACAGCGGGTGGTAGTCGAGCGACTTGCAGCTGCGGTAGCCCGGGTGGCTCACGTCGGGCTGATGGGTGGACAGGTACTGCTCTTGGAAGAACTCGCTGAGCACCTCATCCTTGCTGCCGGTGGCCTTGATGGGCGCGATGTCGTGGAACAGATCGCGCGGATCGCGCCAGCCCTGCTGGCCTGAGCCGAGCTGCTGTGGCTGGAGGTTGTTGCCGTGGATGATCATGCTGTAGAGGCCCGTGCCCTTAGAGAGGTCGGCTGAGACGATCGAGCCTGGCTCACACTCCACGCGCAGGGTTTGGCAGCGCTGGGGATCGCGCGCGTGGTCTTTGAGACACTGCGCCTCGTCGATCATGCAGCTGCCTCGAACCGGTGAGCCGGGGCCCATGAAGCTGAGCTTGTTGAGCTGCATGGTGTTGTAGACCGGCGTGAACCCTACCGAGTTCATCAGGTGCACCTTCTTCTTGGCGAACTTGCGCTCCATCTCATCATAATACAGCTGCTCGTGCAGCAGCTCAGAGTGAGGATCGGGCGCGTTCATCATGCGATCGAGCGTCTTGACCAGTGGCGGCCCGGGGCGGCTGTCAAACTCCCACGGATGCTCGTAGATCCAGGGGACGCGCGCCGGATTCTGCGCATCATACGCGTTTGGCTTCATGAAATCACGATACGGCGAGTAGGTCTCACCGCTGAAGCGCGTGCGCGCGGCGGTCCACTCGCCCCTGTATTCTGTGGGCCGCGTGGGCATGAGCTGAGGCGCAAATTCTTGCGCCAGCGCGCGACGGATGGGGCTCCAGACAGGATCGTCGACGAGGCTGGGGTCGTCGAGGGTGAGCGCGCCGCCGCTTGGGGTGGCGGCCTCGTTGGCTTGGCTCAGGCCCAGGTCGCTGAAGAACTGCTGGTTGTCAGGGCAGGCGTCGGTGGTGCCGTCGGGCTTGGTGATGGCGAAGTCGCCAAAGGCGGCGCGGACACGATCGCGATCGAGCAGCACCTCATGGCCTAGGTCGCCGTCCCAGCAGGTGCCCGTCGTGATGACGCGCATGTTGCGATAGAAGTCGCGCAGCGTCAGCGGCGGGTCATTGGAGATCTGGAAGGGGGACTGACCCAGCACATATTCGGTCAGCGGGTTCATCAGCTCAATGGGGTTAAAGAGCAGCTCCACGGCCTCCTCACACAGCTTGTCGATGCCGGCCTTGGTGTCGGGCGTCTGGCCGCTGCGGCGCTGGATCTCGCGGACGGCCTCAGAGTCATGGCTCCCGAAGCCTTGGACAAAGCGCGCGAGCAGGTCTTTGCCGTCTTGTGCGTCGATGCCGACGATGGGGCAGACGAAGCGTCGCGCGGTCTCCTCGTAGAGCTTGCTGAAGGCGGGCAAGAGCACCTCCATATAGAAGCGCTGGAGGATGACGCGCTCGACCTCGCAGCTGACCCACTGTGAGGACTGCATCAGCTCGTTGACGCTCTGGCTGGTCCAGCGGATGTTGGGCACGTTGCCGCGGATGATATCGCGCACGAGCTGAGGCTGCGTGCAGGTGGTGGCGCCTGTGACCATGATGTTGATGGCGTCCATCATGAACTGTTTGACGCGATCAATGGCGTAGAAGCGCCCACCGCCGCTGTTGGCGAACTCGGCCATGCAGGTGGTGATCTTGGGCCATTCGGTGGTCAGGTGGGCGTCGAGGCGCTCCATGCGCAGAGACAGACCTGAGGTGATCCCGCTCATCAGGCGATCGGCGCCCTCTTGGAGCGCAGGCATGATGAGGGCGAGGTAATCGGCGATGATGAGGGTGCTGCGGGCGAGCCGCTGGCCGAGATCGACCGTCACGAGCACGTTGCCCGTGAAGGGGTTGCGGATCTCGAAGTTGAGCACCGTGGACTCACGCAGCGCCTTGGCGACCTGCTTGAGGTAGGCGATGCCCGCGTCGATGACCTGGGGGACGCGATCGAGGAACCTGAAGACGGTGTTGTTAGGATCGGCGCGGCGCGCCATCCCGATGGCATCGGTGATGCCTACGCGCGTATAGAAGCGGATCATGCTCAGCAGATCGATCATGCTGTGCACGGCGTTGACCGGATAGCCGCCCAAGCTATAGGTCCCCAGCTCACCGGGCTCCAAGGTGGGGGCGTAATCAGCGGGCTGGCGCGGCGACGCGCCGGGGCCATTGGCCATGTGACTTGGGCGTTGGGGCAGGTCGTGGTAGCGGCGATCTTTGTAGAAGACTGAGGATAAGAACTTCTTGGGAGCGGCGATGTAGTTGGAGTTGAGAAAATGCTCGACGATGGGGGCGTCACGCGGCGCGTTGATCAGCTTGTTGACGTCGACGTCGATCGCCGTGGGCGCGTAGAGGCCGCTGTCACAGCTGTTAGGATCGTAGCGCAAATGCTCAAAGCCTTGCGCATTGGCGATGGTGCGGCAGGGGATCGCGTCGGTGGCCTGATCATCCGGGATGTCGCGATCGAGCGCGTTGTAAGGGCAGCTGTGCGGGTTGATGCGACAGTTAAACAGGATGCACTCGTTGAGCAGATCCGCGCGCCCGTTCTGATTGAGATCGAGGAGGATGCCCGCAGGATCGAAGGTGGCGTCCTCAACATGGTTGCCCTGCTCATCTGGGACGCGGATGTCGATCGGGTTTGTGGGCACGAAGCCCGCGCCGAGCACGCGGTGTTGATCAAGCGGCTGCGTATCACAGAATCCCTCAGTGAGGGCGCGCTCAAGTGACTCGCGCACCTCAGGGGTGTAGGTCTCATCCTTGAACGTGTCGCTGGCGAGCTCTGCGGCTTTGTCGAGCAGCGCTCTGGTCTCCTCAGAGAGCGTGCGTGAGAGATCGCTCAAACAGGTGCCCTCGACCTGATCCTGAGGGATGATCCTCATGTCTTTGAGCACCTTGATGGACTGATTGCAGGCGCAGCGCTCCACCTTGTCGGTGCAGGTGGCCTCCGCGCTGTAGAGACACGCGTTGAGCGCCTTCACGTCAGTGGTGTGTGTGCTCTTACAGCTCTCGCGCTCATCTTCGAGGCTCCTACACTCCTTATCCCTGGGGCAGATGATCCCTCCGGTAGGGAGCGTCGGGGGGCAGATGCGCTTCCAAGGGTTGCACCCCTTAAAGCAGTGGTCACAGCGCGAGTCCACATCTGCGGGGTTGATGCTGCGCAGCGGGTTGCACTGGTTGCAGCTCTCGACCTGGATGGGGCGCAGCTCCTCATCAGGGATGCACTGCGCCTCGATCTTGTCAGCAGGCACAAACGGCGCGCAGGCCAAGCCATCGACGTGGCGCATGGTCTCAGCGGGCTCCGTGCCTGGCAGATACAGACCTGAGATGTAGCGCTCCAGCGCCATATGTTGAAGCTCTTCTTGCATCATCGACATCGGCCCATAGACTGGGTGCTTGGGCGTGCGCGTGTCGAAGTAGCTCCAAGGCATGGCGACGAGCCGGTTGATGAAGGTGTGGATCTGACCATCGCCGACCATGTGCATAAAGTAGCCCATGGCGAACGCGATCGCGGCGCGCTTCTCCTCTAAGTAGAAGTTGCGCTGCTGTGAGGTGAGCTCAAGGTTAGGCAGCCCGTTGTCGTCGAGCAGCACGTCATCATGGTAGTGCAACGCGCGATAGAGCACCTCATGCGCCCAATCAATGCTGCGCCACTCGGGCTTGCCCAAGAAGGTCTTCTTGAGCAGGCTGAGCTTCGGCTCGTTCTTATCGCGCGGGGCTTCAGACTCAGGCGCGAACTGCATCAAGGCGCCGAGCTGTGAGATGCCAAAATCAAAGGCGCGTGTTAGGGCGTTGGGGCCCTCATCAAAGCGGTTGAGGTCGAGGCAGTCGCCATCGCTCAGGCTCTCGCAGTCATAGGGGCTGGCGTGGTTGGCGTGCACGAACAGCTGGCCGATGATCATGTCGGGGAAGCCATCGGGGCCGATCGAGCCTGCGCGCACATAGGGCGCGTACTGGAGCAGCCAGGTGCGATAGCTCGTCTCGATTTGGCCGTTCTCATCATACTCGCTAAAGAAGTGCTGGAGCGCGGTGTTGCCCAGCGGCAGCTGCGGCGGCAGCTGCCCCTCCTCAGCCGCGTGTTGTGTCAGCCCGGGCATGCAGATGGCGCCGTCCATGGCGTCGTACATCGCCACGTTGGCCGTGCGCACGTGCATCTTGACCTTGAAGGCCTGCGCCTCTGGAGCATAAAGCGCGGCGAGCGCTAAGAGCAAAGCGCCTAAAAAGCGGTGGGCTATGAGCGGGGTGTGACGCATCGGCGCCTCCTCTCCAGGTGATGGCGCCTGAGGGATAAGTCAGGCGCTCAGTGCATGTGTTTAGGGGGCGCTCAGGGGCACAGCGCGGCGTCGGTGTTGTTGTTGGACCACTGCTCCACGACGCTCACTTGCTCACCCATCATGTTAGGCTGGGCCAGCGCTTTGACCTCGCACACATCGAGCGTGAGGTTCCACACGACGCGCAGTCGCGAGCGGATGTCGCGCTCGCCAGTCAGCCAGCTCAGGGTCGTGAGGCGGAAGTTTCGCTCGATGATCAGCTCTTCAACCTCGTTCAAGGCCGTCGTCATGGTGGGGGTGACCAAGCCGAAGTTATTCATCACTACGAACCGCTTCATCGGTAAGAACAGGTCTGTGAAGCCTACCTCGGTGAGCGCATCGTTGTTCATGATGATGAGTTCTTGGATGCCATACATCGTCGGGAAGGCGGCGTTCGCGACCAGCGCGTCATTGTCATCGATGATGAAGCGCTGCGCGCCTGAGGGGCCCTCATAGTCAGGCCACCACGTCGTAAACGACGCGTTGCCACGGACGATCAGATCGCCGCGCAATTCGTTGATGACCTTCACCGCGTCGAGCGTGATGAGCGCGGGGTTGTGCTCAATGATGAGGTCGCCCAAGCGCACAGGCTCATCACTGAGCACGTTGTAGTTCATCGTCTCAATGCCCGCTAAGCTCGTCAGCGCCGCGTTAGCGCGCACGATGAGCTGGTCTGAGATGTGCGACGGCGCGAGGCCTGCGAGCGTCGTGAGCGCGTCTGCGCGCTCAACGTGGAGCGTGCCAATGGCCTTGAGCTCGCTCAATCCTTGCAGATTAGGCAGCGCAGGCAGCTGCTCTAGGTGAAGTATGGCCGGATCGCCGCTGAGCTGTCCGAGCGCGCTGAGCGTGGTCAGCGCGGGCAGAGCGCGCAGGATCAGCGCGCCACCCTCTGGCTCAAGCGCGCGCAACCCGTCGAGGCCTTGCAGGGTGGTGAGCGCGTCATTGTGCTCAATTGTCAGCGTGTGCACTCGCTCAATTTGCGCCAAGCCTTGCAGCGCGGCGAGCTTCGGGTTGTGTGCGATGTGGAGCTGGTGGAGCGTTAAGGGGCTCGCGCTGCCAAGGGCGCTGAGCGCGGCGAGTGAGGTCAGCTCAGCGTTGTTCACGATGATGATGTCGCGACCTACCGAGGTCAGCTGCTCCAAGCCGCTGAGGGTTGTGAGCGCGCTGTTGTTCTGAATGATGAGCGCACCGCCAATGGTCGTGATGGTGCCCAACCCTTGCAGAGAGGGCAGATCCAACGCGTCGACGCGCACATCACCCGTCACCTCCACGCAGCCGGCGCGCGCCACGCGCTCCAGATCGAGCGCGTTCTGAATCCACAGATGGCCACGAAGCACCTCACAGTCACCCTCATCAGGTGGCATCGTGGGCGTCACCCCACCTAAGTTCGCTTCCGTGCCATCGGCGCAGCGCAACAGCGTGTTGTCGCCATCCTCCACGATCGTGCAGGCATTGGAGGTGATCGTCACCTCACTCCCGTCTGGGCAGCGGAGCACGGACTCCGCATCAGAGCGTGCCTCAAGCACACATGCCGCGCCAGGCGCACCATCCTCGCCCCTAAACCCTGAGCGCCCATCACGCACGAGCGCGGAGCTGCCATCGGGGCAACGGATCACGCTCTGGCCCTCCTCCTCGCTCGTCATCACGGAGCACGCGCCGCGCTCAATGCCAGGCAGCGCGTCGGGATCGCGCAGCTCCTCATCCTCGCCGCCACACCCCCACAGTAAGAGCGCGCCGAGCGCGAGGTGTAAGGTGTAACGCGTGTACTTCTGGCTCGTGCGCTTCATAGTTCCCCCTCAATGAGAGTCGTGCTTTGCTTAATTTTAGGCGTGAGCAGCGCGTGGTGATGCCAGCTTGTGAGGATCTGTAGACCTCTAGGTGAGGTCGTGCTCTCCGCCCACATCAGCGCTGATGGGTAACAGCCTTGAACTTAGTATAGGGCGCTGTCATAAGTCAAGGCATGTATGTTGATGTGCGCTGCCCGCGTGCTCGGCGCTGGTTGTCTTAAAGTCACGGCCCGTCTCCTGACACAACACACCCGCCTGCGCTTGAGAGGTTCATGATGTCTCCACGACGCGCGCTCCTGTGTTTATGCGCTCTAGCGAGCTTTGGGTGTGAGCATCCGCCAAGCGTCAGCCGCGAGGATGACACCGGACGCGTGGCAGCACCGCTGCCTGAGGCCACGTGGCGCGGGGTGTGTCTGGCGCACAACTGGCAAGGCAACGGGCGCGCGGGCTATGGCACAGAGGCGGGCGCGCAGACGCTCGACTACCTCGTCGATGTGGGCGCCGACTGGGTGTCGCTCACGCCGTTTGGCTGGCTGGATGAGCTGCACAGCGTGACCATCGGCGGCGAGCATACGGGGGAGGTGCCAGGGGGCGGTGAGTCGTCGGCGCGACTGGAGGGGGCGGTGGCGCAGGCCAAGGCGCGCGGCGTCAAGGTCATGCTCAAGCCGCACCTGTGGGTGCGCGGCGGCGCTTGGCAAGGCCACGTCGCGCCGCGCGATGGGGCGGGCCAGCCCGCGTGGGACGCGTGGTGGGACAGCTATCGTGGCTTCATCTTGTATTACGCGAGCTTCGCGCAGCGCCATCAGCTCGACGCGCTGGTGGTCGCCATCGAGCTGCCCTCTGCGGTGGGACACGCGCGAGGCCAAGGCCTGCTCCAGACCATCGCGGCGGTGCGCGAGGTCTACGATGGGCCGCTGCTGTACGGCGCGAACTGGGATGAGCAGGTGGCGCCCGAGGTGTGGGCCGCGCTGGACATGGTGGGGGTGCAGCTGTACGCGCCGCTGAGCCACGCGCCAGACCCCGATGTGAGCATGATGCGCGCGGGCTTGCGCCCACACTTAAGGCGTTGGGCTGACATCGCGCGCGCGGCGAACAAGCCGCTGGTGCTCACCGAGGTCGGCTACCGCGCCTCGCCCACCGCCGCCAGCGCCCCGTATGCGTGGCCTGAGCATCAAGAGGGGGCGCGCGAGGTCGATGAGGCGCTGCAAGCGCGCGCGTACCATGCGCTGTTCGCGGAGGCGGCCGCGCACAACGTGCGCGGCCTCTTCTTGTGGAAGATCTTCACCGACCCGCACACCGATGAGGAGGGCCTCGACGGCTTCTCACCGCGCGGCAAGGCCGCCGAGGCCGTGTGGCGTCAGGCGTACGCGCCCGCGCCGTAGCGCGCTCATTGCGCCAGGTTCTGCACGCTCACGCGCGCCTCAGCCGTGATGCCAGCGCCGTTGTCCGCGTTGGGATAGGTGAGGGTGAGCTCGCAGTCGCCGAGCTGCTTGCCCTCAACGCTGATCCAGCCGAGCTGGCGGCTGAGCGCGATGGCGGCGCTCTCCTCGTCGCCTTGCAGGCGCGCGACGTCGCAGATCTCCGGCGTGGTGGTGGCCACGGTGAAGGTGGCGTCGGCTTGGCACAGGGGCTCATCGCGCGCGAGTGTGGGCTGCACGCTGAAGATGTCAGCGTTGCCCACCCCCACGACCGCGCTGGGGTTGGCCAAGCGTGCGCCTTGAATGTCAGCCTCGCTCACCACGTTGAGCGTCATGGTGAAGTCGTCGTCGACGCTGCTGGTCAGCGCCACGGGGCCGCTCACGTCGGGGCCGATGACGAGCGTCACGAAGCCGATCTCGCGCTGGTTGGGCTTGACGGTGACGCCCGCGTCGTCGGCGGTGAGCGGATAATAACCGTAGCCCACGAGGTTCGAGCCGTCGCTCAGGCCGAGCACGAACGGCAAGAAGATCTCTTGTCCCGCCAGATAGGTCGCGCCGCGCGCGCCATCCTCGCCCAAGCACACATGGTGCGAGCGCACGACCTCAGCGGCGCGCGTGGTGAGCGTGACGGCGTCGCTCAAGCCTTGCGCGGTGTCGACCGAGATGCGCGCTTGGCCCTCGCCCTTGGCCTCCAGCACGATGGTGTTGCCCGAGGCGCTCAGCACCTCCAGGATCGCAGGCGCGCTGGAGTCGGCGTTGTTGAGCGAGACGTCGTTGCTCTCGCTGGCGGCGACGTTGGCGCGATAAGCGCGCAGATCGAGCTTGGCGCCGACCGCGATGGGGCGATCAAAGTCAGTCCCCGCCACCTCCGTCGTGTAGCTGAACCGCAGGTTGCCCTCCTCGCCAGTGGTGCTGGCGGTGCAGCCGACGCTCAAGAGGATGGTGGTGGCGAGCCCGACGGTGGACGCCCGCGCGAGGAAGCTCTGCGATGACATGACGCTCTCCTTGAGAAGTGTGACGGCGCGACGCCTCATGACGTCGCTGACGTAGCGCGTGACATGCACGCGCCGTGCCCAGCGCTTCGCGCCTGCGGATTGCAGGCCAATCTAAGCCCCAAAGGGGCGCATGGCGAGCGTGACGAGAGGTTGGGGCCACAAGGGCGCGCGCTGGTGGGCGCTTTGTCCAATGCAGGGGAGGGCGTGACATAGGTGTCATGGCGCCTTGGCGCGCAGCGCGGGTGCTCGCGCCCGCAAGTTATGTTACGCTGCGCACAGCAAGTGCTCCTAACGATGATGCGCGCTGAAGCGGGCGCGAGATAACTCTCAGGTGGAAAGATGAGCGAGCGGATGGGTCGATGGTGCGCGCTGGCGTCGATGCTGGTGATGGGCTTGGCGCTGGCGAGCGGGTGCAGTGATGACGCGGGCGCGGGGCCGACTGGGCCTGGCGCGGACATGGCGCAGGACACCCCCACGGACACGCCGCCGACGCAGGGCTTGCCTGTGGGCGGCGCGTGCAGCGCGAGCGCGCAGTGCGCGTCTGGCGTGTGCGTGGGCGGCGCGTGCGCGGCGCGCACAAGCGGCCCTGTGTGCGGCGCGCTGCACTGCGGTGAGGGCCAGCGCTGTGAGGCAGACCAGTGCGTCGGCTGTGATAATCGCTGCGGCGATACATGCTGCGGCGCGGGCGAGGATTGCGTCAGCGGGGCGTGCGTGGTCAGCTGTGACAGCGGCGCCTCGCGCTGCGTCACCTCGGCTGGGCCGCTGTGCTGCGCCGAAGACACCGCCTGTTTGTTTGACGGCTGCGTCGCGCTCGGCAGCGCGTGCAGCGATCAGCAGCCTTGCCCCAACACCCAGTTCTGTGAGCCCACCCAAGGCCGCTGCGTCGAGCGCAGCGCGGATCCCAACGCCTGCGTCTATGTGCCGCCTGTGGGGGAGTTTAACCCCGTCGAGGCGTGGGCCTGGACCGCCAGCGCGATCTCCCCTGAGTTTGATCAGGTCATGATGATGCCCGCCGTGGGCAACCTCACGGATGACAACCTCGACGGCGCGATCGATGAGCAGGACATCCCTGATATCGTGTTCGTGACGTTCGCGGGCAACCGCTACAACGATGATGGCGTGGTGCGCGTGATCAGCGGTCACAATGGGATGGAGCACTGGTCCTCCTCCGCGCTGCCCGAGCCGTTCTATTCGCATGGGGGCACGATCCCGGCGCTGGCCGACATCGACGGCGATGGCGTCATGGAGATCCTCATCTCCGGTGGCCCCACGGTCGGCGGTGGCCTCTACGCGATCCGCAACAATGGTGCGATCCTGTGGCATCAGCCGCAGGTGGCGAGCATGGGCTCTGCGGGGCCGTCGGTGGCGAACCTCGATGGCGCGGGGCCGCCCGAGATCATCGGCAGCAACTATGTGCTCGGCGCCGATGGGCGGCTGATCTGTCTGCTCTCCACCTCATCGAGCTTGGCCATCGCCGCGGATGTGGACCTCGACGGGCAGCTTGAGATCGTGCACGGCGCGACCCTCTGGCGCATGACCAACCCCGACGCCTCCGATGGCTCCGGCTGCACGCGCGTGCAAGAGGGCAGCGCGGGCGGCTACCTGGCCGTGGCCAACCTCGACGATGATCCTGAGGCTGAGCTCGTGCATGTGGTGGGCGGCGACGTGGTGCTCATGGACCACGACGGCGCGCTCAAGTGGACGCGCCCGCTGCCGCTGGATGCGCCGCGCATCTTGTCGCTCTATGGCATCACGGACTGCGCCGCGCCGCTGCCCTCCCAGGGCCAAGCCTGCACCACCAACGCCGCGTGTGGCGCGCCGCTTGGGCAGTGTCGCACGGGCCGCTGCGCCAAGAATGGCGCGTGCAGCCCCGGCGGCGGCGCGCCCACCGTGGCCGACTTCGACGGCGACGGGCGCGCGGACATCGCCGTGGCCGGGCGCTGGTTTTATGTCGTCTACACCGCCGCAGGTGACATCCTGTGGGCGCACGCCACGCAAGACTTCTCCAGCGCCGTGACTGGCTCCTCCGTGTTCGACTTCGAGGGCGATGGCAAGGCCGAGGTCGTCTACAACGATGAGCGCTTCTTGCGCGTCTATAGCGGCAGCGGTAAGGGCGTCGATGAGGACGGCGATGGGTTCCCTGATCCTGAGATCCTGCTGGAGATCCCTAACTCTTCGGGCACGCTGTTGGAGTATCCGCTGATCGTCGACGTGGACAACGACGGCAACGCCGAGATCGTCGTCGCGGCCAACAACTACTCAACCCCTGGCTCGCCCACCAAGGGCATCCGCGTGCTGCGCGACGCGCAGGACAACTGGGTCGCCACGCGCCGCATCTGGAATCAGCACGCCTACCATGTGACCAACATTGAGGAGGACGGCACCGTGCCGCTGAGCCAGCGCGTCAACTGGCAGGAGCCGGGGCTGAACAACTTCCGCCAGAACGTGCAAGGCGGCAGCCTCTTCAACGCGCCAAACTTCGTGGTGAGCGTGGACGAGGTGCGCGCGCAAAACTGCGCGCTGGCGGGCGTCCAGATCACCTTCACGATCCGCAATGAGGGCAGCATCGGCGCGCGCGCGGGCGCGCTCCAGAGCACGGTGTACATCACGCTGCGCGGCGAGGAGACGCGCCTGACCACCGTCGAGAACACGCAGCCCTTGCCGCCGGGCGGCTCAGAGCAGGTCACCGTGCGCTGGGAGCCGGGCGTCGCCGCAGCGAACGAGCGCTTTGATGTGCGCGTCGCGGTCGATGATGATGGTGAGGGCGGCCAGCGTCACAATGAGTGCCGTGAGGATGACAACGTCGCCACCTCGCTTCAAAGCCTGTGCGCGCTGCCTCAATGAGCCGCGCTTGCAACTTGAACAGATATATCCTACTTTTTGAGTAGGAGATCGCCACCCCCGTCAGCGCATCGCCACCGAGCAAGCCTATGTGTCGCCTCTTCGGCTTTCGCTCCATCATCCCCAGCCAAGTGCACCGCAGCCTCATCAGCGCGGACAACGCGCTGGTGTGGCAGAGCACCTGCCACCCAGACGGCTGGGGCGTGGCCTATTACGTGGGGCACTTCCCGCACGTCATCAAGAGCGACTCCACGGCGATCCATGACGCGCTGTTTCGGCGCGTCTCGGGCATCGTCTCATCGCACACGGTGGTGGCGCACTTGCGCAAGGCGACGCGTGGCAAGAACAGCCTGATCAACTGTCATCCGTTCCAGTATGGCGGCTGGATCTTCGCGCACAACGGCGACATCCCCGACTTCGCCTCGCACCGTGGCGCGCTCGTGGCGCAGGTCAACCCGGTGCTGCGTCGCTTCATCTTAGGGGACACCGACAGCGAGGTGATCTTCTATATGCTGCTCGGGCACATGGCGCGACGCCTCGGCGATCAGGGCGTCACGCTGTCGCAGCGCGACGTGCCGCTGGAGGTGATCGCGGCCGCCGCGCGTGACACCATCCGCGAGGTCGAGCGCATCACCGGCTGGTCGTGTCACCAGCCGCCCGACGATCCGCAAGCGCCGCGCCTGCTCTTGTCGTTCGTGCTCACCAATGGCGAGCTGATGGTGGCGCACCAGGGCGGCAAGGAGCTGTATGGCAGCACCTTCAAGGTCTGCTGCCCCGAGCGCGACACCTGCCCAAGCTTCGCGCCCGAGTGTGAGGGTGAGCGCGCGTCGGGGCGCGTGAACCACATGCTGTTCTCCAGCGAGCAGCTCAGCGGTGAGAACGTCTGGACGCCGCTGCCGCTGGGGCAGCTCATGGGCGTTGACGCCCAGATGCGCCTGCGCCGCTTTGACCTCACCCGCGATGAGGCGCCGAGCGCGCCCGCGACAGCGCCCGAGCGAGCGCTGTCCGCCTGATCGACAGCGCGCTTTAATCAACCTGTTTTACCAATCGCGGGGGGCGTGGCATGCTGCGCGCATGACGCGATGCTGCTGCGCTCTGATGCGATGAGACCTCATCGCGAGATCTTTCTGAGCGCCTCGCACGTTAAACGCGTCACACCTGCTCACGCGCGCGTGCCCATCCCACGCGCGCCACAAGACAAGGGAAGCTCCATGAAGAA
>CAYXWB010000107.1:0-14953 GCA_964468515.1 uncultured Bradymonadales bacterium
GGCGGTGTTCGTGACCGTACCATCCTCGGTCACATCACAGCTGGAGTTCGCGGAGAAGGTGGTGTTCTCCAAGGTGACCGCTGCGCCCTGCTCAACCCAGAGCACGCCATAGGCCTCATCGCCGCCGTGCTGGATGGTGGTGTGACGCAACAGGTTGGTGCTCTCTGCGGTGTCGAAGAGATCGATGCGGCGCCAGTCACCCGCCGCTGGCGTGGTCTTGGCGGAGCTGATGGTGACGGGGCTCGCAGCGGTGCCGAGCGTGCGCAGGGCGCCGCTATCACTCACGCTGATGACCGCCGCAGGGGCGATCTTGAGGGCGCTGCCAGCCTCGACCTCAATGGCGCCGCCCCTGATGGTCACGGTGGGCAGTTCCACGGGCACGCCGAGGTTCTTCCACGACGCGGCGCGCGTGATCTCCTCGCCGCTCAGCACGACGCGCGGGTTGGTCGTGTTGGTCGTGGTGATAGGGTTGAGCGACGAGACCAGATCGCCAGGGAGCTTGATGAGCACGCCGTCCACGTCGTCAAAGCTCACGCCCGCAAACTGCTGCACGCGCGCGTCCTTCTCGTACATGATCGCCGCGTCTTGGATCTTCGACAGCTTCACCTGATCCAAGCTCAACGACGCGCCACCCTCAACCCAGATGGCGCCATAGCTGCCACCTTTGGCGTGCGCGATCTCAGTGTGACGCAAGATCGTGTCGTTGGAGGCCGTGCCATAGATATCGATCCGCTCCCAGTCGCCCGCCGCAGGCGCGGCCTTCGCGCTGATGATGCGCACGGGGCACTCAGCGGTCCCGAGCGCCTTGATCGCGCCGCCATCACGCACCGAGATGACGCCGCTGTTGATGCGCACGGTCGTGCAGGGCTGCAACGTCAACGTCCCCTTGACGGTCATGCCGCTGCGCACCTCCCAGCTGTTATCCCAGGTGACCTCGCCGGTCAGCTCACCGCCGTCGAAGATGCGCACGATGCCAGGGTTATCGTCATCATCATCATCCTCGACCGTGCAGCCGAGCAGGCCAAACATCGCGCTCAGGATCAGAGAAGACGTGAACAGCTCATGACGCATAGGTAAGCTCCCTTAAATTAAGAAACTGTTGAACTTGTTGAGGGAGGAGGCTCGGGCCTACTAGGACCCGTCGCGCTGATCGGATCACAGAAGATGCACGCCAAAAGGTGCATCTTATTTTTGATCTTGAAGACAGCGCCGAGAGCCTAGCACCAAGCCCAAGCGCATGTCAAAATGCGCGCACATCACCGCAACAGCTCACCTCAGGAAGCCCTATGACAAGCCCCATCGCAGGCAAGACGATCGCGCTGACCGGCACCTTCACCCAGCTCAAACGCGCCGAAGCCGAGGCCAAGCTCACCGCGCTCGGGGCCACGATCGCCAAGTCGCTCAACGCTAAGACCGATCTGCTGATCTGCGGTGACAAGGCTGGCTCAAAGATCGCCAAGGCCCAGTCGCTCAAGGTCCAGGTTCAGGATGAGGCGTGGCTGATGGACATCTTGGCGGGCGGCGATGGCGAGGTAGAGCGCGCGCCGCTTGAGGGGCCGCTCCACGATTACATGGCGCGGCTCGACGCCTGGGTCAGCGCCATGCGCGCGCGACCCGGCATCATCGCGGGCTACTACGCGGCGCCTGGTGCGAGCGCGGACAGGATCGACAAGCTCGCCAAGAAGTGGGGGTTGGACAGCTTCTCTCCTGCGATCCGCAACCTCTACTTGCAGGCCGACGGCTTCTGCGTCTTCTGGATTGATGGCAACATGCCCAACCTCAAGGAGTCTTGGGATCCGCACAGACGCCACTTCTACCTCAACATGATCGCCATCGGTGAGCAGCCCTCGCGCCTTCGCGCGCCTCAACCCTCTGAGGTCGAGTCGTTCCCTTGGGAGTTTGGCGGCATCGCCTGGGTGCTCCCTATCGCAGACGCGCTCAAACAGGAGCGCGGCTACTACAGCTTCGCCTACAACGTCATCAGCGACCATGAGACGCGCGGCGCCTATGGGCGTGAGTGGCGCGGCGAGTCGCTTGAGCGCGCGATCCGCGTGTGTGAGGCGGGGTTGCAGTATTATCCTGTGGGCTTTGTGATGGACCCGCCCCAGGCCGATCCTCCCGTCATCTTGGGTGATGATCACGGCGCGTGCTGGACGGACAGCCGTGAGCTGCGCTTTGAGTCGTACCTGGAGGGCCTGCTCAACCACCACTTCCGGCTCGACGCGCGCCGCCAGATGATCTTCAGGAACAGCGCGCCTACCCCGCTGAGCGAGCCGCTCGATCTGGAGCCGCTGCTGCACAAGCCCCCCACGCTGCCCCGCGTCGAGGGCGACACCTTCGCGCTGACGGTGCAGGCCATTGAGCCGCTGGATCAGGCGCAGACGCGCGCGATGTTATTGCAGCAGCATCACTGGTTTAAGTTCGCGAATCTCATCAGGCTGCTCAAGCTCAAGGTCACGACCAAGCCGCTTGATGAGGCCGCGCTCGCCATCGCTGAGGCGACCCAAGACCTGAGCCCGCTCGACACCTCGACCGTCGGCAAGCTCTGCACCCGGCTGAACACCAAGACCAAGAGCAAGAAGGCGCTCGCTGAGGCGCTCTGGGTCAATGACACCACGCCGAGCGCTCGCTTGACGGTGAGCGTCACCACCACGTTTGACGTGCGCCCCTTGCGCAATGCCAACGATCACGATCCACGCGGGAGCCTCGTGGACCAGCTCGCCACCAGCGTCTATAAGGTCATCTGTGAGCAGCTTGAGCCCCATGCCACCGTCCGCCTGATCCTCACCGCTCCGCTCCAGTGCGAGGGGACCAAGCACTTGACCTACACGATCGACCTGCTCGTGGAGGCTGACCCCAAGCTCACCGTCGGCCAGCGCTTCACCAGCGCCCTGCCCCCCATCGATCCGTGAGCACGCTCAAAGCAAGCGCAGGCTGCAAGCGCCACGCTCGCTTGGACGCTCCCCGCTCACCATCAGCCTTTGCGACGCACCGCGCGGGAGGTTGTGTGTGAGCGATGGCCCTTAAATGAGGCGCCCATCGTCCAAAAGTGGGGGAGCACAAGCGAGCGTTCATCGCGCCTGACTGGCGCGATGGCGTCTGGCGAGGCTCACTGATAGGGATCAGCGTCAGCCCAGGTGAAGGCAGGATCATCACCCGCCAAGAACGCGCCCACATCACGCACGACCTCAGGCAGCGCGGCGCCCGACACATCCGTCTGAGGCGCCTGCGCCCACCTCACGCCCGGCTCGCCGCGCAGCCAGTTGAGCTGCTGCTTGGCGTAGCGGCGCGTGAGCTGCTTCATCTGTGTGACGCAATCTTCCAGCGGCTGCTCCTCGAAGATGAACGGGGCGAGCTGGCGGTAGCCGAGGCTCTGCAAGGCGCGCGCGTCGCGCGGATAGCGCGCGTAGAGCGCGCGGCACTCCTCAATGAAGCCCGCCTCAAGCATCGCGTCCACGCGCGCGTTGACGCGCGCGTACAGCTCCGCGCGCGGGCGCACCAGCGCGAGCTTCAAGGCTTGGTAGTGCGGGCGCGCGAACTGATGCGCGCGCTGCATGCTGCTGAGGGTCTGGCCCGTCTGCTCCCAAAGCTCCAGGCCGCGCGAGATCCTGATGAGGTCGTGAGGGTGAACGCGCGCGGCGAGCTCCGGATCAATGGTGGCCAGCTGAGCGTGCAAGGCGGGGGCGCCATGCGCTTGAGCCTCGCGCTGATGGCGCGCGCGGATGGCCTCATCGGGCGGCGGCGTCTCGACGAGCCCGTGGATGAGCACGCGCAGGTACAGCCCGGTGCCGCCCACCACGAGCGCGTGTTTGCCGCGCGCGTGGATGTCCGCGATGGTGGCGCGCGCGCGGGCGGCGAAGTCGCCCACGTTGTGCTCCTCGTCTGGCTCGCACAGGTCGATCAGGTGGTGCGGGACGCGCGCGCGCTCCTCAAGGCTTGGCTTGGCCGCGCCGATGTTCAGCTGCCGATACACCTGCACGCTGTCGGCGTTGACGATCTCGGCGCCAAGCTGCTCGGCGAGCGACATCGACAGCGCCGTCTTGCCCACGGCGGTGGGGCCGCACAGCGCGATGATGCGCGGCAAGCCCTCGTGGATGATGGGCTCACGAGGTTGTTGTGACATGGCGTGCGCGACCTCTAGCGGCGATCAAACGCCGCCTCAAGCTCCATGAGCGGCATCCTGAAATAGACGGGCCGACCATGCGGACAGTTGGCGGCGAAGTCAATCGCGTCCATCTGCGCAAACAGCGCGTAGCACTCCTGCGCGCTCAGCTCCGTGGGGCCGCGCACCACCGAGTGACACGCCATCCTGCTCAAGATCGCGTCCATCGCCTCGTCCATGCGCGTGGAGCGGCCGTGGTAGGAGAGGTCATCAAGCGCGTCGCGCAGGATCTTCTCAATGTTCGCGCGCTGCAAGATCGCGGGCACGCTCTTGATCGCATAGGACTGCCCCCCGAACGGCTCAATCTCAAAGCCGGCCTTCGCGAAAAACTCAAGATGCTCGCCCATGGTGTCCGCGCGCAGCGTGTCCAGTTCGAGGCGCTTGGGGAACAGGAGCGGCTGTGACTCCTTGTGATGCGAGGCGAAGATCCCGCGCAGCCGCTCGTAGCCGATGCGCTCGTGCGCCGCGTGCTGGTCGATGACCACGAGCCCTGAGGCGTCCTCGCACACGATGTACTGGCGCTTGAACTGGCCGATGACGCGCAGCGATGAGAAGTAGCCCGCGCCGTCAGGCGCGGGCGCCTGCTCAGAGGGCGCGCCGACAGGCGCGTCCGGATGGGGCGCGCCGACAGGCGCGTCTGCACCCGATCCAGACGCGGGGGGGCCGGGGGGGGCGGCCGCCGGGGGGGGGGGCGGGCCTGGGGTGGGCGCCCCCCCGGGGGGGCGGGGTGGGGGCGCCCCGCCTGGCGCGTCCCCCCCCGCCCCCGCGGGGGGCGCGCGGGGGGGGGCGCCCGCGTCGAGGTAGCGCGCTCGTTGGGTGGGCTCAACCAGTGGTGAGAGGCCCTGGGCGCTGAAGCCCTGCTGCTGTGCGCCTGAGAGGTCATGCACGCGCACCTGCGTCAGACCAGCGGGCGCCTCATCGCGGTAGTTAAAGCGCGCGGGGGTGAGCCTGCTCGGATCGATGGCGGGGGCGCGCGCGGCGGCTGAGCCCGCGCCCTGCCCGCTCGGCGGCGCGAACGGCGCCGCGGGCGCCCCCGCGTCTTCAGCGCGTGCGAGCTTGTAGACGCGCGCCTCGCTGGACGCCTCGCGCTTGACCCAGGGGCCAGTGGCGAGCGCGTCGGCGATGGCGTGATAGACGGCGCGGTACAGCGCGTTGGTGTCGTGGAAGCGGACCTCGATCTTGGCCGGGTGGACGTTCACGTCCACCATGTCAAAGGGGACCTCCAAGAACAGCACCACGCTGGGGTGGCGGCCCTTCTCCATGAGCGCGCCATAGGCGCCTTGGATGGCCGCGCGGATGGTGCGATCGCTGACATAGCGGCCGTTGACAAACGTGTAGATGTTGTTCGGCGTGCGCTGCTGGTGGCCGGGCTTGGAGAAGTAGCCGCGCGCGACGATGCCGTTGACGGCGGGGAACTCAAAGGTGGGGTAGAGGTGATCATAGACCTCGCGGCCCATGATGGCGAGGATGCGATCGCGCACGTCTTCGACGGCGGGCAGATCAATCTTGATCTGCCCATCACGGCGCAGGATCAGGCGCACATCGGGGCGGCTTAACCCCAAGCGGATCATCATCTCCGAGATGTAGCGCGCCTCGGTGGCGGAGGTCTTCATGAACTTGAGGCGCGCGGGGGTGTTGAAGAACAGGTCATGCACGGTGATGGAGGTGCCGGCGGCCATGCCGACGTCCTCGACGACCTCGATCATGCCACCCTTGATGGCGATGCGGGTGCCCTCTAGCGCGCCGTGAGGTTTGGTCTTCAGCTCCAGGCGCGCCACGGACGCGATCGACGGGATCGCCTCACCGCGAAAGCCCAGCGTGCCGATGTTAAAGAGGTCATCGACGCTGACGAGCTTGCTGGTGGCGTGGCGCTCCAGCGCGCGCAGCGCGTCCTCGCGGCCCATGCCGCAGCCATCATCCTCGATCCGGATGAGATCGCGGCCGCCGTCCTCGATCGTGACCTCGACGCGGGTGGCGCCCGCGTCGAGGCTGTTCTCGACCAGCTCCTTGATCACGGACGCGGGGCGCTCGACGACCTCACCGGCGGCGATCTGGTTGGCCAGCTCCGGGGGCAGCACGTTGACGGGGCGCGGCGTGTGCGCGACGTGGCGCGCGGCGGCGTTGCGGTAGGTGTCGGCCATGAGGGGCGCTCCAAGCGGCGAGGATGAGCGCGCGGTGTGAGCAGCGCGCGCGTGGAGAGGCGTGATGATAACGTGTGAGCGGGGCGAATGATTGGGTTGTTTTCACGCGCTGACGATCGTTGTTTACGCCAGATGTGGGTGCGGCTTGACCTTGGCGTGGGCTTCAAGACAGAACAGGGGCGCGACAGGGTTGAGGCTTATAAAGTGTGCCATGAGCAAAGAGAGCGCGCGGATGCGAGAGCAGATCAGATCATGGTACGGGGCGTTTGAGCGCGCGGTGGCGCGGGTTGACGCCGAGCGCGCGCCGAGCCAAGGCGTGGACTGGCAGGTGGTAGGGCTGGTGATCTTGTGCGGCTTCGTGTTGAGCGTGCAGGAGTATTTTGGCAGCTCCAACGACGTGTTCAAGCTGCAAGCGCCGCTGGAGTGGCTTTGGGAGGGTGGCGGCGCGTGGCTTGAGTCGGTGTTTCGCCACAGCGAGCGGGCGCGGCTGTGGCGGCTGAGCTATTGGTCGGGCATGACGGCGCTGTGCTACATGGTGCTCCCGGCGCTGTATGTGAAGCTGGTGATACGCGGGCGGCTGCGCGACTTTGGGTTGCAAGTGCGCGGCACGCTGCGCCACGCGTGGCTGTATGTGGCGATGTACGGGCTGGTGCTCCCGGCGGTGATTCTGGTGTCACGGCTGCCGAGCTTTCAGCGGACCTACCCGTTCTATCAGGACGCGGCGCGCACGTGGGGGGACTTTGTGGGCTGGGAGCTGCTGTATGGGTTGCAGTTTTTGAGCTTGGAGTTCTTCTTTCGGGGCGTGATGGTGCAGGGGTTTCGCGCCCGATTAGGGTTCTACGCGATCCTGATGCCGATCCTCCCTTATTGTATGATTCATTATGGCAAGCCGCTGCCGGAGACGCTGGGGGCGATCTTCGCGGGGCTGGTGCTGGGGGCGATGGCGCTGTTCACGCGCAGCATCTGGCTGGGGGTGGCGATCCACATCTCGGTGGCGCTGACGATGGACGTGCTGTCGCTGTGGGCGCAGGGCAAGCTGGTGTGGTGAGCGCTCACGCTCACCACACCAGCTTGAAGCGGGCAGGCTTTACAGCTTGCGGAACACGCCGACGACGCGCCCGAGCACGCAGGTCTCGCGGTGCTCGCTCTTGTGCACGTAGATGGGCAGCATGGCGGCGTTGGAGGGCTGCAAGCGGATGCGATCGCCCTCATAGTAGATGCGCTTGACGGTGGCCTCGTTGTCGACCATGGCGGCGATGATCTCGCCATTGCGGGCGCTGGCTTGGCGACGCACGAAGATGGTGTCACCGTCGTGGATGCCATCCTCGATCATGGAGTCACCCTTGACGACGAGGCCGAAGATGTCCTCACCGACGCGCCCGAAGGCGTCTTGGCTGATGCGGAAGATCTCCTCGACGTGCTCGATGGCGGAGATGGGCTGACCCGCAGCGATGCGACCCATGATGGGGATTTCTTGGATGGGGGCTTGAGGCGCAGGGGCCTGGGCCGCGTCATCCTCAAAGGTGAGGCCTTGGGGGGTGAGCAGCGGGCGCAGCGCGCGGCTCTTGGCGTCATGGCGCGTGAGGTAGCCTTTGCGCTCAAGGGCCTTGAGGTGATCGTTGACGCCATTGGTGGAGCGGATCCCCAAGTGGTCACCGATCTCGCGGATGGTGGGGGGATAACCCCAGCGCTCAATGTGGTCGATGATGAAGCTGAGCACGAGCTGCTGGCGCTTGGTGAGCTTCTTGATGGAGGAGATGGCTGGTGAGGTCATGGGCTGGCTCCGTGAGAGGCTTAACAATAGGCCCAGGTGAACACATGTAACCTTACTGAACAAGCGTTGATCGGTCAACGCGTAAATAAACCATGACGCGCAGGTGTTATGAGGGTGCGCGCGAGGAGGTGGAGCATCGCGCGTTTGACATCAATCCGGCTCGCGTGCTAGTCCATGACGCACCCGAGGTCCGGGGTCACACATCGAAACGATGGGTGCTCCCGATCAGCCGCCTGACAAGCGACGCATCGGGCGACACCTACCCCTGAAATTGGGGCCTTTTACGGGGCACGAGAGCCACGTCCCCCGCTCCACCGATCTGGATGATAAGCGTCGCCCGCATGGTCGCGGTCGTCGCATCCCACTGTCTGGCGAGGCGCCATGCAAATCGCAGATTACTCCGCCCTGATGATCTTCCTCGCGCTGGGCGCGATCATCGCGGTCGTGCTCAGCGGCCTAGCGAGCTTGCTCGGGCCCAAGAACCCGACGCGTCAGAAGGTCATGCCTTATGAGGCGGGCTCTGATCCGATCGGCTCTAGCCCGCAGCAGACGCGCTTTAGCGTCAAGTTCTACATGATCGCCATCAGCTTCATCCTGTTCGACCTAGAGACGATCTTCGTGATCCCCTGGGCGGTGGCATGGAAGCAGAATGACGTGTTAGGCCACGGCCTGTACGCGCTCGGCGTGATGATCACCTTCTTGACGGTCCTGACCATCGGGCTCGTCTATGAGTGGAAGCAAGGAGGCCTGGAATGGGACTAGAGAACAGCATCCCTGAGAACCTCGTCGTCACGACGCGCCTGAGCGAGACGGTCAACTGGGCGCGCAAGAACTCCCTGTTTCAGTACCCGTTCGTCACGGCGTGCTGCGGCATGGAGTATATGGCCACGGCCGCGTCGCGCTATGACCTCGCGCGCTTTGGCGCGGAGATCCCGCGCTTCTCACCGCGCCAAGCGGACCTCATCTGGGTCGTGGGCACCATCAACCACAAGCTCGCGCCGTTTCTGCAGCGCATCTATGAGCAGGTGGCCGAGCCCAAGTGGGTCATCGCCTTTGGCGTGTGCGCCTCAACGGGCGGCTTCTACGACAACTACGCCACGGTGCAAGGCATCGACAAGATCATCCCCGTGGACGTCTACATCCCCGGCTGCCCCCCTCGCCCCGAGCAGGTGCTTGATGGGCTGCTCAAGCTCCAAGAGAAGATCGAGCGCGAGCCGTGGACCAAGTACGCTTATGAGCGCAAAAAGCGCGCGCGTGAGCTGGAGGGCATCATCGAGGCGCCCCCGCTCATCGCGCCCGTCGCGCGCTGAAGCCACCCCCGCTTTAAAATGAGGCTGCCACGGGCGCGTCGCGTGCGACGCGCTCCTGACTGACGCAGGACACAAGACAGCTCATGGCCAAGAAGCTCATCGATCTCGTGAAGAAGCAGCTCCCCGACGTGGTGGTGGACAGCCACTCGCGCCTGGGCGACGACACCATCATCACGCGCCCTGAGCAGCTGGCGCAGCTCATGGCTTTCTTGCGCCACGATGAGCGCGCGCAGATGAACCTGCTGCGCGACATCACGGCCGTCGACTACATGCACCGCGTGCCGCGCTTTGAGGTCGTCTACGTCCTCTACAGCATGAAGCTCAAGCATCAGCTCATCGTGCGCGTCATCGTCGAGCAGGCCAAGCCACACGTGCCCACGGTCGCTGATCTTTGGCTCATCGCGGGCTGGCTGGAGCGCGAGGTGTGGGACATGTACGGCATCACCTTCACAGGTCACCCGGACCTGCGCCGCGTGCTGCTGTATGAGGAGTTCGAGGGTCACCCGCTGCGCAAAGACTACGCGATCCAAGCCTCGCAGCCGCGCACGGAGCTGATCGCGCGCGAGCGTGACGCCGTCGAGGAGTTCCGCGAGCTGCACCAAAAAGAAGAGGCCGCTGGCAGCCGCGACCAGCTCTAAGACAGCCCGCGCGCGCGCGCCCGTCCACAGCAAAGACCGCACACGACGAGTAGGCAGCCATGGCCGAGCATATTCTGGACACGATCGATCAGGACATCCACTCCGAGCCCATGATCTTGCAGATGGGGCCGAGCCACCCGGCCACCCACGGCACGGTCCGCTTCACGTTGACGCTTGATGGCGAGACGATCATCAAGTGCGACACCGAGGTCGGCTATCTGCACCGCGGCTTCGAGAAGGAGTGCGAGAACAAGACCTGGACGCAGGCCTTCCCGTACACCGATCGCCTCAACTACGTCAGCCCCCTGCTCAACAACTTCGGCTACGCGCTGGCGGTTGAGAAGCTCATGGGCATCAAGGTGCCTGAGCGCTGCGACTGGATCCGCACGCTGATGGGTGAGATCGCGCGCTTGAGCGATCACCTGACGTGCTTGGGCGCGGGCGCGCTGGAGCTTGGGGCGATGACCGCCTTCTTGTACGCCATCGAGGGCCGCGAGCTGGTGTGGGACCTCATTGAGGCCGTCACGGGCGCGCGCCTGACCGTGACCTATGGTCGCATCGGCGGCGTGAAGGATGACCTGCCCGAGGGGTTTGAGGCCGAGTGGCGCGTCGTGCGCGAGCGCCTCATTGAGATCCACGGGATGACGCACAAGCTGCTCACCCGCAACCGCATCTTCATCGACCGGATGGAGGGCACCGGCGTGCTCACGCCTGAGATGGCGATCGCGTGGGGCTACACCGGCCCCATGCTGCGCTCGACGGGCGTGGACTACGACGTGCGCAAGGATCACCCCTACTTCAAGTATGGAGAGGTTGACTTCGACGTGCCCGTCGGCACGCGCGGCGACAACTACGATCGCTACCTGGTGCGCATGGAGGAGCTGACGCAGAGCATCCGCATCATCGACCAGTGCTTCGCCAAGATGAAGCCCGGCCCCGTCAACACGGATGACCCGCGCGCCATGCTCCCCGAGAAGCAGAAGGTGTACAACACCATCGAGGGGATGATCTCCCACTTCAAGATCGTGTTTGAGGGCATCCAGGTGCCGCCTGGCGAGGTGTACAGCTACACGGAGGCGGGCAACGGGGAGCTGGGGTTCTATATCGTGTCAAATGGCACGGGCAAGCCCTGGAAGATCCACGTGCGCAGCCCAAGCTTCATCCACATGGGCGGCATCCACAAGATGCTGGAGGGGGCGATGATCGCCGACCTCATCCCGACCTTTGACACCGTGAACATGATCGGCGGCGAGTGCGATCGCTGAGGGGCGCCTGCCCCTTCAAGAAGCCACGCTAAAGTATAAGATCTATCCAGGCGCCACGCGCGCCCGGCTTGGGCGCCCTCTCAGGCGCCCAGGCCCGCAAGGAGCGAAGACGACGATGCCCAAGGTGACCATCAACGGAACGGAGATCGAGGTCGACAAGGGGACCACCTTGTTGCGCGCCGCCGCGATGGCGGGCCATGAGGTGCCGCACTTTTGCTACCACCCCGCCCTGTCTCGCCCCGCCAACTGCCGCATGTGTCTGGTGGAGGTCCAGGGCGCGCCCAAGCTCTTGCCTGGCTGCTACAACGAGGTCACCGATGGCATGGTCATGGAGACCGAGAGCGATCGTGTGATCCGCGCGCGCAAGGCCGTGCTGGAGTTCATCCTGGTGAACCACCCGGTGGACTGCCCGATCTGCGACAAGGCTGGCGAGTGCAAGCTGCAGGACTACTACTTCGCGTATGACGCGCAAGAGTCGCGCATGCGCTCTGAGAAGCAGCACAAGGTCAAGGTCTATCCGATCGGGCCGCGCATCGTGTACGACGGCGAGCGTTGTATTTTGTGCACGCGCTGCATTCGGTTCTGTGAGGAGATCACGGGCACGAGCGAGCTGACGCTTGTGGATCGCGGCGACAAGTCGGAGGTGCGCACGTTCCCAGGCCTCGCGCTCGACAACGACTACTCGCTGTGCACGGTGGACGTCTGCCCCGTGGGCGCGCTCACCAGCCGTGATTTTCGCTTCAAGTGCCGCGTGTGGCTGTTGACCTCGACCGAGAGCATCTGCACCGGCTGCAGCCAAGGCTGTAACATCCATCTGGATCACTTCCGCAATGAGATCCAGCGCTATCGCCCGCGCTACAACCCGCAGGTCAATGACTATTGGATGTGTGACGCGGGGCGCATGACCTATAAGACGGTCCACGAGGATCGGCTCTTAAGCGCGCGCATCAACGGCGCGGAGGCGACCTGGCACACGGCGCTGGAGAACGTCTCCGCGAAGCTCAACAAGATCGTCCAAGCCACGGGCGGCTCAAGCATCGCGCTGGTGCTCTCGCCGCAGGCCTCGTGTGAGGATCTGCTGCTGGCGAAGCTGTTCCACAAGGAGGCGCTGGGCGGTGAGGCCAAGCTGTTCATCAACGGCAACCCGCCGGGCAAGTCGGACAACCTGCTGCGACGCGCTGATAAGAACCCCAACCGCAAGGGCGTGGAGGCGATCTTCGCGGGCGCAGGCGAGCTTGGCACGATCGAGGCGCTGACGCAGGCGCTTGAGGCGGGCCAGGTGCAGGCGGTGTATATGATGGACGCGCGCTTGCCAGTGAGCGGTGAGGCGCGTGTGGCGTTCGAGGCGGCGCTGGGCAAGGCGAAGCTGGTGGTGTTGCAGTCGATGCAGCGCGGCGGCGACACCTTGATGGAGCGCGTCAATGTGGCGCTGCCCGCGTGCAGCCACGCGGAGAAGGAGGGCACGTTCATCAATGAGGCGGGCCTGGCGCAGGGCTTCGCGCAGGCGTTCGCGCCGCATGGCGCGTCGCTGCCGGACTGGCAGATCTTCATGCGCGTGGCCAAGGCGATGGGCAAGCCGCTGTCGTTCACCTTCTTGCATCAGATCCAGGATCGCGTGCAGGAGGCGCTGGTGGCGTATGAGGCCTCGCTCGCGCCCAAGCCCGCGCCGCTGCCCACGCCCGATGTGCCCCCGCAGCATCAGACCGCTGAGTGAGCCTCAACGCGCGCGGTGTGTTGAGCGCCGCGTGATGACAGCAGCCGGGCGATGTGCGCCCGTTGGAGAGAGTAAGAGTCATGCCTGAGTGGTTGATCACGATCATCAAGATCTCCGTCATCGTCCTCGGCTTCGTGATGGCCGTCGCGAGCTTGTTGACCGTGCTGGGGGACCGCAAGCAGTCCGCCAAGATCCAGAACCGCGTCGGCCCCAACCGCGCGCAGCTGTTCGGGACGAGGTTCTTGCAGAGCACCGGCATCCCGCACTTCATCGCGGACGGGATCAAGATGGTGCTCAAGGAGAACACCATCCCGCAGGGCGCGCATAAGGGGTTGTTCTTGCTGGCGCCGATGCTGGTGTTCTTGCCAGCGCTGTTTGGCTGGGCGGTGATCCCGTTCAGCGACCAGTACTGCACGGGCACCATTGAGGTGCTGGCCAACTACCAAGAGCAGTGCGTGGGCGGTGAGTGGAAGAACTACTTCCAGATCATGAACCTGAACGCGGGGCTGTTGTACGCGTTCGCCATCGCCAGCGTGTCAGTCTACGGCGCGGCGATCGCGGGCTGGGCGTCTAACAGCAAGTTCAGCTTGCTGGGCGGGCTGCGCTCATCGGCGCAGATGATCTCGTATGAGGTCACGATGGGGTTGAGCTTGGCGGGCATCATCCTGCTGTACGGCACGCTCGACTTCAACGAGATGGCGCAGCTGCAAGGCCGTCAGCTGTGGGGCTGGCTGCCGATGTGGGGCGTGTTCTTGCAGCCGGTGGCGTTCTTCCTGTTCTTCTTGGCGGGCATGGCCGAGACCAAGCGCGCGCCGTTCGACGTGCCCGAGGGCGAGTCGGAGATCGTGGCCGGTTATATCACTGAGTACAGCTCGATGCGCTTTGGCGCGATGCAGCTTGGTGAGTATGCGGCGACGATCTTCATCGCCGCGCTGGTGGCGGTGATGTTCTTCGGCGGCTGGCAGGTGCCCTTCTTGTACGGCGATGGGTTCCACTTCGGCGCGATCACAGGCACGCCAGACATCGCGCTGCCTTACCTGGCCGTCATCGCGCTGCGCATTGGCAGCATGGTCATCAAGATCCTGTTCTTCGTGTGGTTGCAGTTCATGATGCGCTGGACGCTGCCGCGCTTTCGTTATGATCAGATCATGACGCTGGGCTGGAAGATCCTGCTGCCGCTGAGCATCGCCAACCTGTTCGTGACCGCGCTGCTCGCCGCCATCTTCTGAAACCGGCGCCTTTGTTCGCCTCGCCACCTTGAGGAGCCACTCATGGGCACCGTGACCGTTAAGACCGTGAAGCGTCACAAGAAGACGCTCTGGGAGAAGAGCTACATCCCCGAGATCGCGCGCGGGTTGGGCGTGACCATGGCGCACTTCTTCCGCAACCTCAACCCGAAGACCGAGCAGACCTTCACGATCATGTACCCGGAGTCGGGCACGTCGCACTATAAGCCTCGCTTTCGCGGGCGCCATCGCCTGATGTTGCGCGAGGATGGCCAAGTGCGCTGCGTGGCGTGCATGTGCTGCTCGACCATCTGCCCGGCCAACTGCATTCACATTGAGGCGGCCGAGCACGACGATCCCACGATCGAGAAGTACCCCAAGGTCTTCGTGATCGATGAGCTGCGCTGCATCGTGTGCGGCCTGTGCGTGGAGGCGTGCCCCTGTGACGCGATCCGTATGGACACGGGCGTGCACATGAAGCCGCACATCAACCGCGCAGAGGCGTTCCACGACCGCGACACGCTGATGACGCTGGGCGGCCTGTCCATCGCCACGCGCGGCGGTCAGCGCGCGTTGGAAGACGGCGCGCCTGAGCGCTGAGGCCAAAGCACACCTCACCCGCTAACGCGCCAGACGCGGAGGCGGACCGGCGCGCGGACCGCCACCCGGACGGTGTCCCCGGTGAGCCGGGCGTCGACGGTGTTGCCCTGGATTCGGTACGTG
>CAYXWB010000108.1:0-14061 GCA_964468515.1 uncultured Bradymonadales bacterium
AGCTGATCATCGCGGCGCGTCCAGAAGTAGGCGCGGCTCGTCTCCTCCAGGTAGCCGATCTTATACGAGGTCAGGCTGTTAGGTTTGGGCTTGGCGAGCCACTCCAGCGGGTAGCGGTAGGTCGCCTCGGTGGCCTGGATCGCCTCCAGCGCCTGCGCGCTGATGGCGCGCGCGGCCATGAGCTTCTCGGTGACCGCCTCGCGCGCCGCCTCGCGGATCGCCTCATCGGGCTCGCGGCTCTGCGCGATCGCCGCGCGTCGCTCCACGATCCAAGGGCGCAGCGCCGAGACGCCCTCATACAGCGCCACCGCGTGCGCGATGCGCATCACATACAGCCGATGCGCGGCCAAGAGCTCCTGCCAGCGGTCGTTGATCTGCGCGGGCGCCGCCGCCTCAAGCTGATCGAGCGCGGGCTGATAGCGCGCGCTCATCGCGCGCAGACGGTCCAGATCATCGCGCGTCCACGCCTCAAACGCCGCGTCATCCATCGCCAGCACGCGGTCATACGACAGCTTCGGGCGACGCGCCAGCACGCCCGCCTGCTCGCCGACCTCATCCTGCACCAGCTCGCCAGCCAGGTAGAAGTAGATCAGCGGATCAAGCTCATAGAAGTCCTCGACCTGCGCCTCGGTCCACGTCGACAGCGCGCTCGCCACTGCCTCACCGCCCTCGCCATACATCGGCCCGATCCAGCGCAGGTAGTCATCCCAGCCGATCGACGCGTCCCACGTCACCTGCGTCAGGTAGTGGTCATACTGCCAATACAGCCACTCGCGACCCGTCGTGAAGGTGATATGACCCTCCACGTCATGGTTCGACAGGACCTGCTGGATGTCATACGCGCGCGACCAGCCCGTCACGGGCAACGTCAGCGGCATGTTGTTGTCAAAGCCCAGCCACCACGCCGTCTCGGGGTAGAACACCTGACGGCGCTTGCCGTCGGCCTCACGCATGAACTCCTGCTGATGGCGAAAGTCCTCGCAGCCATACACCGGCGCGGGGTGCTCCACCGTGTAGAACATCGTCGTGTGAACCAGCGCCCCCACGCCCGGATCAGACTGGAGCGGCAGGTGGAAGAACAGCCCCTCACCGTCCGCCTCCAGATCGCAGGGGGGGTGGATCCAGGTCAACAGCTCCACGCCCTCATGCTCAGCCTGCAGGTGCTTGTAAGCCGTGTCAATCCAGCCCAGCGCCTCCTCATCGGTCGGCTTGGTGAACTCGCTCGTGCCGATCTGCATCGTCACAAAGTCAAAGCCCGCCGCCAAGAGGTTGTCCAGGCCGCCTCGGATCTGCGTCGGCACGTCCATGGAGCCCGTCTGCGACTCCTCACCGATCAGGCGAAAGTTGTTCTGCTGCTGATCCGCGAAGCTGAGCGTGACGCCCATCTTGACGCCGTAGCCCTGGCCCTGCGCCACGATGTCGCTGATGTAAGGCCGCCACGCCTCCAGGTTCACGGTCTTGAGCAGGTGGAACGAGGAGGCGTTCTGGCGGTTGCGCGCCAGCCACTTCAGGTAGTTCGACGCGTAGCCGCGCAGCGCGTCATTGCCCGTCACCATGAGCGCGTCGCTCATGATGATCGGGTGCTGCGTGTGCTCGTGGAAGCCGCGCGTGGTGAAGCGCGGTGATTGCACCTCCTCAGTGGCGATCGTGGGCAGCTCCAGCGCGGCGTTGGTGGGATAGAACGTGCGCTCGGGGTGGTAATAGCGCGCGCCCAGACGCCCCGCTAAGTCGTAGAGGCCGTACATCGCGCCCACGGGCGTCGCCGCCTGCACCTCCACGCCCGCGCGGCCCTGGCCAAAATCACGCTGCTTGAGCTTGTAACCTTGCTCGCCAATCGCAGCGTCGGGCTGCGCCAGGATCGTCACCATCACCACGCGCGACGCGTCAGCCTGCCCAAGCTCCCTCGGCGTGTGCTCGCCAGGTTGCGGTGTGACCCCGCGGATCTGCGCGAACGCCTCCACCAGATCCTGCGCCGCCATGTCCAGCCCAGGCAGCGCCGTCTGCGGCACCACCACGTCAAAGCCGATCGGATCGTCCAGCGTCAGCGACGCAGACTCCTTCTTGCCGCAGCTCACCATCAGCGCAGCACACAACGTCAGCGCTACCTTCACTCGCATCGTGCTCTCCTCGCAGCGCCGCCGCCTGAGCTTCGCTTACATTGTTGGCACTTAGTGCAGGCGGCGCGGTTTGATCGTGTCGCGCGTTATTGTTCACACCTGCATCCTTAAATACAAGCGACAGGTGCACATTCTGCGCCATCACGCCCTTGAACACGCGACCATCGCGCCCTATCGTGGCGCATGATCCGCTGAGCCCTCGACCGCTCACCCCAAGCTACGCCATGACAGACGCTCGCCACGGTGAGATGCGCAGCATCTTGCAACAACCTCCCTCGCCACAGGCCTGGGACGCGCTCGTAGAGCAGCTGCGCCTGTGGATGCCCGATCGGATGCAAGAAATCGCGCTGCCCTACGCACAGGACCACCTGAGCCGCTGCCCCGCGCGCATACGCGCGCTAGAGCGCTTAAACCTCGGACAACCAGCGCACCGACCTAAGCGCGCTCGCCATCGCCAACGCCCCGCAGCTCCCAGGGTTGCGCGAGCTGGATCTGTCGCACAACCCGCTGACCGAAGCGGGCGCCCGCGCGCTGGCGAGCTCCCCTCACCTGCGAGGCTTAGTCAAGGGCTCGTGGCCTCATCACAGCGCGCGCATCTGAAGGCGTGACTTGGACGATCTCCGCATAAAATCTACCCCTGCGACGCACCGCTCGGGAGGTTGTGTGTGAGCGGGCGCATCTTCAAGCGCGCCGCATCGCTTGAATTAGACCTCGCCCAAGCTCGCCCGAGCGCGCTCATACGGCAGCCGATAAGGCGAGGATCGTCTCAGCGAGGGTGAGAGGGGCGATGCCGTCGCGCAGCAGATAGGCGCCGTCACGCGCGCTCGGACGCGCCGCGCCTGAGCGCGTCACCACCCAGCTTGAGCCTGAGTTCGCGCGCTCAGGCGACGCGCGCGTGCCGCGCTCGCGCAGCGCGTCCACCAAGCGCCACGTCGCGACATCGCGCCACAGCAGCTCCTCCAAGCTGCGCGCGCGATTGAGCGCCAGGCGCGTCGTCCAGCGCGGCGTCGAGACGCGCTCACCGCGCGTGTTCTCAATGGGTTGAGGCAGCGCCTGCCAAGGAGACAGCGTGTAGAGCGCTCGCAGCGCGTCTGGGTCGCGGCGCGTGGGCCAAGGCGTCGCGATGGTATGTCGCGCCTTGACCTCCACGCTCAAGACCTGCGCCACCTGCAACACCGCCCCAGGGCGCCGAAGCGCCGCAGGCAGATAGAGCGCCACCCAGCGCGCCTCAAGCTGACGATCGCGCGCGCCGGTCAGCGGCACATAATAGAGGGAGGTGTCCTCGATCCAGTCCAGGTGCGCCTGCTCATCGCCCGCGCGCAGCACCCCGATCAGCGCGATCTCCTCGGCGTGGCGATGCGCGCGCTCAAGCTGCTCGCTGGCCACATGTCCCAGCGCGGCCTGCGCCAAGCCCCAGCCGCCGCGCCCCAACGCGCGCGTCAGCCACTGACGCGCGTAGTCCTCGCTGCCAGGCAGCAGCGGGATCGCGCCCACGCCCAGCTGATCGAGCGCGCGCCACAGCCGATGCGACGCGAACGCGCCCGGCGCGTGCGCCGGGTCGCGCCATGGGAACAGCGCCGCGCCTTGCACCACGTCATGCTTGAGCGCGCCCGTCTCAGGATCGCTGGCCACCAGCGCGTCACGGTAGCGATGCAGCGCGTTCACCGCGTCAGTCGGCGGCCCGTCGCCCTCTAAGCGATATTTTGCGTCCAGCACCAGCCGCATCGCGGGCCAGCCCTCGCGATGCAGCGTCAGCAAGAGATCCGGGCGCTGCGCGCCGGTTAACCCCTCAAGGTGCGGCTGATACACCAGCGTGAGCGTGTCGCCGCCGGGCAGCGCGACCGTGGTGGCGTTGGCGTGGCCTTGGCGCAGACGCACCACCAAGCCGCGCGCGTCGATCTGCAGCAGCGACTCGGCGCGCACCGTGGCGCCGAGCAGCTCCGCGAGCAGACGCAGCAAGGCCAGATAACACCAGTACTCATAGAGCAGTGAGAGGTCCTTGACCGACAGCTCCAGCGGGCCGCCGCGCACGAACACGCCCATCTGCACGGTCATGCTGGCGCGCAGCGCCTCGGGGTCGCCGGCGGCGCGGCGCGCGCGCCGGGCCGGCGGCGCAGGCGCCGCGCCGCCGCGCGCCTGCGACAGCGGCGCGCTCGCCAGCCAGCGCGCGACGCTCGCGCGCATGGCGTCTAGCTCAGCGAGCGCGGCCGCGCGACGCGCGGTCAGCGGCTGGCGCGCCTCACGCGCGCGTAGCGCGCTCAGGCGCTGCGCGACGCGCTCAAGCTCCCGCGCCATCCAGCGATGCTCCGGTGTGTCCAGCGTCGCGCTGGCCATAACCTGCGGCACAGTGAGACGTGAAGCCAGCGGCTCACCCGCCCGCAGGGCGCGCCTCAAGGGCGCGTCCACGCGACGCGCGCGCGAAGCGCGCACCTGCGACACCTCGCGCTGCGCCGCGCGCAGCGGCTGCGCTTGCACCTGGATCATCGCGCGCTCAAGCGTCGTGAACACGCCGCGCAGCAGCGCCACCCACTCCAGCGGCGTCTGACGCGGCACCGGCGCCACCTCCCCGCGCTGCATCGCGCCGCGCAGATACTCCAGCGCCAAGCCCGTGAGCAGCCGCTGCACGTCCTCCATCAGCCAGTCATAGTCGCGCCGATAGTCGAGCTTGCTGGGGAAGACCTCCAGCGTGAGCGCGAGCTCAGGCACGCCGCCCACCACCAGCACCAAGCGCGCCATGCCGACCTGAGCGCCGAAGCTCAAGACGCCGTGCAGCACGGCGCCGCCCTCCTCGCGCTCAAGCTCCTGCGTGACCACAGGATCGCGGTGGCGAAGCTCAAGCGGGGTGGCCGCATCTTTGGCGCGGGCGTAGAGCTTGTAGTCGGTCTGCTCGAACACATAGGGGCCGCGTTCTTGCTCGGGCCAGACCTCAAGCTGGACCTTGGCGCCCTCGCGAAGCGCCTCCACGCGCACGCCGCCGGGCGGGCTCGTGGGGCCAGGCACGACCGCAGGGGCGCCGCCGCGCGGCAGGCTCCAGGTCAAGCTGACGCGCTGCGTCTCAACGCGAAACAGTGCCGCCACGGTGAACCTCGCTCAGGAGAGCCAATAAGAGGTGTAGCCGTCGATGGCGAGGCGCTGCCACATCAGGCACAGGCGCGCGGCGGTGCGCGGCATGGCCGCGTCGGCCAAGGCCCACGGCGCGCCAGCCTCCTCCCAGGCCTCCACAAGCTCTGCGGCGCGCGCGTCATCGTCGAGCGCCGCGCCGCTCACCGCCCAGCCCAGCAGGCCGAGCAGCGCGCGACGCAGCAGCGCGTGCGCCCCAGTGAGGCGCGGCAGGACCTTCATCATGATCCCCAGATCGAGCGCATCCACTGCGGCGCCGTCGGCCTGACGCATCGCGGATGCGACCTCGCGCGCGTGCAGCACGAACAGGATCAGCTCATCGCGCACGCGGTAGCCGACCTGCAGCTGCACGGGCTGCAAGGAGCGGTTGATCTGCTGCAACGCCTCGACCACGCGCGCGGCGCTTGAGCGCTGCGCGGCGCTGAGCGCGGGCAGCTCCCCTGCGCGCGTGGCCAGCGGCGTCCACGCCGACAGCGGCCATCGCCTGGGCGGCGCGGGCGCGCGCTCTGCGCGCGTCTCCCACTGGCTCAGATCCACCTCGCTGATCTCCAGCGTGAACGCCCGATCGAGCACCTTGCGGCTGAAGCCGTGCGTGCTCTCATCCATGTTCACGGTGCCCACGATGGCGAGGTTCGGCGGCATGCGGACCTCGGCCCAGTCGCGATCGGCCAAGCCAAGCGGTGATTGCAACAAGGGGGCCGTGTGCCAGCCGCCGCCGGGTGCGGGCTCGCGCGCCTCGATCTGGCTGAGCAGCTCGGCGAAGTATTGCTCCACGCGCGCGAGGTTCATCTCATCCAGCACGCAGACCGCGTGACGCTCGGGCTGCTGCGACGCGCGACGCGCGACGCGCAGCACATGACCGGGCTGAAAGCGCCCTTGCAGATCCACAAACCCCAGCACCTCGGCGCTGTCGCTCCAGTCGGGGCGCACGGGCACGAGCTGGGACCAGCCGCCCGTCAGCTCGGCCACGAGCGCGGGCAGGCGCGACTTGCCGGTGCCTGAGATGCCGGCGAGGATCACCAGCGGCTTGGTGCGCAGGGCGGTAACATAGGCGGCGATCTGCCAGGGCTCAAACAGATAACCGCGCGCCAGGATCGCGCCGTGCAGCGCGACGACCGCCTCGCCGAGATCAAAGCGCTCCAGCGCGCGCCGACGCAGCGCGCCGAAGGCCTGTTCTTGGGCCACGCTCAGCGCGACGATCTTCTGCTTGCTGGTGGGCAGTGAGAGGCCGCGCAGCGGCTCGAACGCCTCGATCTCATCGCGCATGACGCGCTCGGGCCAGTCTTCTCGATCGGTGAGTGAGACGGTGAGCTTGCGACCTTGCGAGGTGACCTCATCGATCTGCGCCCGCGCCACCACGGCGTCATCCTCCCACACCAAGGCCACCTCGCCCGCGCGCGGCGCGACCTCTTGCGCGGGCCATGTGCTGGTGAGCGAGGACACCAGCCACGCGCGCACAGGCGCTCGGCTTGTGCCTTGGGCGTGGGCCTCATAGACATCAAGCAGCTCGTCTAAGTCGCGAAGCAGCGCGCGGTCTTCGGGCAGCGCGTCAAGCGCGTAGCGCTTGTACGCGATGACCTCGCCAGGGCTGGCGCGCCGACCGCGCTTGTCCTCGCGCAGCATAAGCTCCCCCTCAAAGGCGAAGCCTTGGGGGGCGGCCGCGCGCGCCTGCTGACGCAGCACCTCGACGCGCTGGGAGAGGATCTTACGCCCCTTGCGCGGACCATGTTCTTGCACCAGCGCCTGATCGCCGTGCAGGTAAGCTAAGTAGAGGCCGCGCATGTCCTCGCACAGCAGATAAGCGACGTGCGCACCCGCGCGCCCGCGCGGGCTGACACGCTCATCCCACAGCGCGAGCCACGGCACCGACGCCCACTGCGCGCCGCGCCCCATCGACCACTGCAATTGCAAATGATCGCGCGCAGACGCCTCAACGTGCTGGGTGATGAGCTGCGCGACCTCATCGAACAGCGCGCCTACAGGGTGATCCATGCGAAACGCGTCGCGCGGGCGCGCCTGCTCAAGCTCGCGCATCAGGTTGGCGAGGCACTGTTGGAGGGTCTCATGCATCGGTCGATCACGCGTGGGGCTAGAGGATCGTGCGGCGCGAAGCCCAAGATCCTACACCCGCGCTGGGGGCGGGTCTAGCGCGCGTGCGGGATGTCATGGCGTGGGTGATCGTGATGATGCTATCATGAAGGAGCGTTTACTCACTCACCCGCAGGAGCTTCAGCGATGATCCGAACCATCCTCCTCCAGAGCCTCGCCCTCAGCCTCACCTTCTTCATCGCCGCGCCTTTAGCGCTCGCGTGCGGCGATCATGGCCACGGCGAGGAGCAGGCGTGCGGGGGCGCGGCCTGTGAGGGTGAGGCGCGCACGAAGCAGGCGAAGCCCACGAAGGGCGAGAAGCCCAGCCAGGCGACCGCGAAGCGCCAGACCAGCCAGCGCGTGACCTGGTGGCGCTCCCAAGAGGATGTCGATCAGACCGTCGCCGCGCTGCGCGCGATTGAGGGCGTGAGCGAGGTGCGCGGCGAGCTGACGGGGAAGCTCGTGGAGGTGGACTTCGCGCCCACGCTGCGCGATGAGCCAGCCGCCCGCCAGGCCATCAAGCGCGCGCTCAGCGCGCTTGAGCAGCAGCGCAGCGCGCCGCGCAAGTCATGAGCTGATGCGCCTGCAAGGCGCACGCTTGATTGAGCGAGGAGGCGGTGAGACATTGAACGCCTCACCGCTCATTCGCACAGGCGCATCATGTCTCAACGCATCACCCTCGCGCCCCTCCTCGCGCTCACCACGCTGTCCGCCTGCTCACACCAAGCGAACATCACCACCACGAGCGGCTTGGTCGAGGGGACGATCATCCGCAGCGATGCAGAGGCGATCTACGTCGAGCGCAGCGAATATCAGCCGCTCACGCTGATCAAGCGCACGGACATCGTTGACATCGATCACCCCGGCAATGTGGTCGCGACCATCGGCGCCGTGCTGGCCGGGACACATGTGTTCATCATCGCGATAGGCGCTGTGCTCGTCGCGTCAGCAGGCAATGACGACTACAACCAATTCATCGCCGCGCAGACCCTCGCGCAAGGCGTCATCGTCACGACCGTGGGCGGCGGGATGCTGTGGTGGGGCTATGACGCGTGGTCGGGCTCTGTGGACGCGGTCGAGGGGAGCGTCGACGGGTCGCGCGTGCTCGTGAGCCCAACGATGCTGCTCGGCGCGCAAGGTCAACCCCGCGCGGGCTTGGGCGTGAGCTTCACTTATTAAAGACCTGGGCGGCGACCTCACGCAGCGCCTCTTGGCCGCTGCGACGCTCGCCGCGCGCGATGGCCTCAATCATCGCGACGACCGCATCATTGGCTGGGGTGGCGATACCACGCGCCTCACCGCGCGAGGCGACCTCACCATTAAGAAACGCCACAGGGGGGGTGCGGCCGCGCTCCAGTGAGGCGAGCATGGAGGAGCGCATGTGACGAAAGCGGGCGCCGACGGCCAGCAGGACGCCGTGACGCACGAACACATCGCGCTTGCGCGCATGATCGCGCGGCAGCGCCACCCAGTCGAGGTCGAGCGTACCCGCGACCTTCTTCAAGCGCACGCCCTCCGCGCGCGCGACCTCGACCACCTCGGTCATGATCTCCAGCGCCAGCGCCCGCACCATCGCGCTGCGCATCAGCACGCCCAAGCGCTCGCCGCCCACCGCGCCCAAGCCTGACACCGCGCAGTTGATCGCGAGCTTGCTCCAGCGCGCCCCGCGCAGGTTGTCCGTGCGCTGAATCGGCCCCTGCACACACGCCAGCACCTCGGCCACCTCGCGCAGTCCTTGGTCTGCGGAGACGGGGCCTTCGGGGCGCAGCCTGCCGAGCACGACGCCGCCCGAGGAGGTCTGCATGACATGACCTGGCGCCAACATGCGCGCGCCAAAGCCGACGACGCCGCCCAAGAGCTGGTGTTGTGGAATGTGCGCGGCCAAGCGCTCCTCCATCAGCCCGTTGGGCAAGCAGACGAGCTGGCCTGACTCGCCCAACAGCGGGAGCACGTCGCGCGCGGCCTGCTCGGCGGCGGTCGGCGGCACGGCCAAGAAGGCGATGTCAAAGGGCGCCTCACTGCTAAGCGAGGCGCAGTCTAAGACGACCTCGGGGCGCGTCAGCTGCGTGGCCGGCTCCTCGCCCACGCGCATGCCTCGCTCGTGCACGGTGGCCAAGATCTCGGGGTTGTGCGCGATCATCGTGACGGCGTGTCCTGCGCGGCTTAAGTGCCCGCACAACACGCCGCCGATGCCACCACAACCCACGATCACGAGCTTCTGCTGTCTGGCTTCCATCACGCTCCCTTGGTCCGTCACGCGCCAGGATGCGTCAGGCGCCAGAGGGCGTTTAGCCGACCGCGTCGCTCGCGTCAACTGAGGGGACAGCGGGCGCGACGGTGGGCGCCCAGTCGGTGGGGGAGAAGCGCAAATTGTCGCAATCGGCGCGCTCCTGCTCTGGCGCGGTGCGACGCGCAGATCCTTCTTGAGCCTGAGCGCGTTCCTGGCAGGAGCGCTTGCCACGCGCTTGGGCCCGTGGCACAACAGGGCAACTCTCACGACGCGAAGGCCCTCTAGGGCCCACTCACACTCAGGAGCATGGCATGACGCAGGTCGTCACCTCAGCGCTCGACGCGGTCACGGTGTATCATCGAGGCGCGACGGTGCGTCGCGTGATCACGCTGACCCCCGATGATTCGGGCGCGCTGCCCGCACAGATCGAGATCCCTGGCTTGCCGCTGGCGTTGCATGCGGCGAGCGTGAGGTTGAGCGCCGATGAGGCGGGGCAGCGCGCGGGGTTGATGGCGACGAGCGTGCGCGTGGGCGTGCATGTCGCGAACGCGCAGGCGCCGCATGAGGCGCCCTCGCAGCAGGCGCTGCGTGTGGCAAAGCGTGAGCAAGCGAGCAAGCAGCGCGCGCTCGCGCATCTGGAGAGCGAGCTTGGCCTGTTGCACGCCATCTCCATCCCGCCTCGCCCCCAAGGTGATCCGCTGCGTCCGCCGCCCGCCTCCCCCATGGCCGCGCGCCAAGCGCTTGAGCTGGTGTTGCACGAAGCACAGGACGCGCGCGATGAGGCCCGCGATGAGCTTGAGCGTGAGCTGGAGGTGCTGACCAAAGAGATCGCGCGGCTTGAGGATGAGGTGCGCCGCGATGAGCAGGCGCGCCTCATCGCGCCTAGCGAGGTCACGCGCAGCGTGAGCGCCACGCTGCGCGCGACGGGGCCGCTGCGCGGCCCCGTCTCCTTGACGCTGGCTTACTTTGTGCCGGGCGCGCGCTGGGCGCCGCAGTATCATGTGCGGCTCGCGCGCGGCGGCGCACAGGCTGAGCTTCAGCTGCGCGCCGTGGTGTCGCAGGCCAGCGGTGAGGACTGGCGCGGCGTCGCGCTGACGCTCTCCACCGCGCACCCGACGCGCTGGACCGAGCTGCCCAAGCTCGCCAGCCTGCGCTTGGGCAAGCAGCAGCCCGCGCCTGCCCAGAAGACCGGCTTTCGCGAGCCGCCGCGCGGCGCCGAGGCGCTGTTTCGCGACATGGATCGCGATCTTCAGCAGGCTCGCCAGCAGCTCCCCCCAGCGCGCGGCTGGCAGTCTCCTCACCTCTACCGTTCGCCGCTGCCTTGGCCCGCCTTTGAGCTTGAGCCGATTGAGCCGTTTGAGCCGCCGCGCGCCTATAGCGCGTCATATGATGAGGGCGCGGCGATGCATGAGGAGCGCGCTAAGGGCATCTCCTATGAGGTGAGCGCCAGCGCGATGGCGGCGCCGATGGCGCCGCCGATGCCGCCGCCGATGCCTGCGCAGGCGCGCGCTGCGGCGCCGCCTCTTGCGGCGCCAGCGGCGCCCATGCGCAGGGAGCGCGCGATGGCCAAGAAGATGGCGGCGCTCGAGAGCGGCTCTAGCCTCGGCGCAAGCAAGGACGCTGAGGGCTTCGGAGGCGGCGGGCGCGGCGGCTACGCGGATGAGGGTGCGCTTGAGGCCTATGGCGCGCCCGATGATTATGCGAGCCTTGAGCTTGGCGAGCCGCTCGATCAGCGCCGCCGTGGCAAGCTGCATCCCATCGACGCCCGGCAGCGTCACCGCCAGGATCTGGCGCGCGCGGGGCGCGGCTACGGCTTTGATCTGGAGGCGATGCTCCAGCGCGCGAGCGAGCGCGCGGGGATGAGCGCGCAGGGCTTGCCCGTAGGCGCGTTCGCGGTGCGCCAGCCCGATGATCAGTTCGACTTCAGCTATGCGACGCAAGATCGCGTGGACGTGCCCGCCGATGGCAGCTTTCACGCCATCCCCGTGCACACGCGCGAGGTCAGCTGTCGCGTGCGCTACATCACGGTGCCGCGCGAAGAGCCGAGCGTGTATCGGGTGGCGGAGCTGGAGAACCCGTCGCGCAAGCCGCTGTTGGCGGGTCAGGCCGAGGTCTATGTGGACGGCGACTATGTGCTGACCACGGTGCTGCCGCGCGTGGGACCGCGCGAGCGGTTCACGATGGGGCTTGGCGTCGAGCAGGCCATCAAGTGCGCGCGCAACACCACCTATCGCGAGGCGCGCAGCGGCGCGGCCGTGGTGGCCACCGCCGAGCTGCATCACACCATCAGCGTCGAGCTGGTCAACCACCTGGATCGGCCCGCAGCCCTTGAGGTGCGCGAGCGCATCCCCTCCCCCGCGCCCGACGCGGAGGTCGTGGTCGAGGAGCAAGAGGTCAGCCCGGCGTGGGAGGATTACATGCAGCACGATCGCCCCGAGGCCGATCTGTTGGCGGGCGGCAAGGTGTGGCAGATCACGCTCGCTGCGGGCGCCTCACAGACGCTCAAGGCCCACTATGTCGTCAAGATTTACGCGAACAATGAGCTGGTCGGCGGCAACCGGCGGGAGGCATGAGCATGAGCGCAATCACACACCAAGACTACCCGGCGCTTGAGCCTGAGCGCCGCGAGCTCGACGCACCCGTCGATGAGGTCACGCTGCTTGAGGATCGCGCCCAGATCACGCGCCAGGCCACGCTCACGCTTGAGGCTGGCACGCACCGCTTGGCCGTGCGCGGCGTCGCGCCGACGCTGCAAGACGTGTCAGCGCGCGGCGAGGTGCGGGCGGGGAGCGCGCGCGTGATCGACGCGCGCGTGCATCGCGCGGTGCGCGTCAAGAGCGCGCATCAGCCTAAGCCTTGGGCCGATGCCCAAGACGCGCTCGCTCAGCTGCAGCGCGATCACACGCGCCTGGAGCGCGCTCGCGCGCGCGCGCTGCAGCAGCGCGAGAAGATCCTCACCATGCTCAAGCATGGCGCGCGCGAGCTGCCGCAAGATGTCGCCTGGGGCAGCGGCGATCTGCAAGACTGGCGCGACAGCTTCGCGAGCCTGTGCGAGCGCGCGCGTGAGCTTGATCAGCTCGCGCTGTCGCACACGCACAGCATGGAGGACATCGCCCGCGAGGTTGAGCGCGAGGTCGCCCGCTTGCAAGCCATGGACAGCCCCGAGCAGCACTTGGCCGCCTGGATCACGATCGACCTGGCCGTCGATGAGCCCGGCCCCATCACGCTGGCCGTCCACTACACTTCGCCAAACGCGATGTGGCGCCCCACCCACATCGCCGCGCTGAGCGGCGCCAACACGCTGACCTTCATCAGCCAAGCGGCCGTGTGGCAGCGCACTGGCGAGGATTGGGAGGACGCCAAGCTCGTCTTCTCGACCGCGCGCACGAGCCTGGGCATTGATCCACCCTACCTGCATGACGATCTGCTGCAAGTGCAGCGACGCCAAGAGCACACCACGCTGAGCTTTCGCGAGGTCGAGGTGCAGACGGCCGGCGGCGGTGCGTCCGCGCCGCCGCCGGCTGGCGTGGAGCTGCCCGGCGTCGATGACGGCGGCGACATCCAGCGGCTGCGCCCAGAGGGCTTGCACACGCTGCGCTCAGATGGTCAGGCGAACCTCGTGGAGCTGTCGCGCATCACGCTCCAAGCCGACGTGACGGCCATCTTGATGGCCGAGCTTGAGCCTGCGGTGCTGATCCGCAGCGTCCAAGCGCACACGGGCGCGCAGCCGATCTTGGCTGGGCCCGTGTCGCTCATCCGTGACGCGGGCCCCGTGGGCCAGACGCAGACGCTGTTCGTCGCCCCTGGCGAGCGCTTTGAGCTAGGGTTTGGGCCGCATGAGTCGATGCGCGCGGTGCGTCACACCAAGGCGATCTCGGATCGGGTGGACGCGGTGGATCGCTGGCGCCGCAAGGTCCAGCACGTCATGCTCTTCTTGAGCAACCTGGAGGATCAGCCGCAGCGCTTGGTCGTCACGGAGCGCATCCCCGTCTCCGAGGTCGAGCACGCGCGCGTGACGATCATCGAGCAGGAGACGACCCCAGGCTACACGCTCGACGCGCACGGCATGGTGAGCTGGGAGATCGCGCTTGAGGGGTATGGGCAGAAGACCCTCACCTTGCGCTGGGAATTAGCGCTGGCCCCGGATGTGAACCTCTGAGCTGCTGGCGCCCAGGATGCGGCCCGCGCGAAGCGCGGGCCGCATCCTGGGCGGGCGCGTGAGCGCCCTGGGGACAAGCCTCGCTTGAGCGATGCCTCGGCTCGCCGCGACGGCTCGCTCACACACAACCTCGCGCGCGACGCCTCGCAGGAGCAGCTTGTATGCGGGGCTCGTCCAAGCGAGCGGTTGGGTTGCAGGGCGCGCGCTGGCGCGCGGCGTCAACGCCTCTGCGTGACGCGCGCCTGAGGCAGAGACAAGAAAGCGAGCGGGGCCGCGGCGAAAACCCACGGGGCCGCCCGCGGCGCCACGTGGTCACGCCCCCCGGGAGGGGCGCGCCCGGGGCCCGG
>CAYXWB010000108.1:14071-14946 GCA_964468515.1 uncultured Bradymonadales bacterium
GCGCGGCCCCAATAAAAGCCCGGCCGCCGGGCGCTTGCCTTTCCCCCCCCCCCCCCCCCCGCCCCCGCGCTCACGCGCCAGTGAAGGCGCGTGACTGAGGGAGAGATCAGCGGATCGCCTTCTTGACGGCGGTCTTGACCATGACGATGCCGCCGTTGGGGCCCGGGACGCAGCCCTTGATGAGCAGGACGTTGTCGTCGTTGAGGACCTTGTAGACGCGCAAGTTCTGGATGGTCACGCGGGTGTTACCGTACTGACCGGCCATCTTCTTGCCAGGGAACACGCGCGAGGGGTACGCGGAGGCGCCGATGGAGCCGCCGTGACGGAAGAACTCGTGGACACCGTGGCTGCCCTTGGCGCCCGCGAAGTTGTGACGCTTCATGACGCCGGTGTAGCCGCGGCCCTTGCTGGTGCCGACGACGTCAACCCACTCACCCGCGGTGAAGTGATCCGCGCCGAGCACCTGCCCGACCTCGTACTGAGCGAGCGTGTCCTCGGAGACGCGCAGCTCGCGGACGTAGCGGCGCGGCGCGTCAATGCCGGCCTTGGTGAAGACGCCGACGCGGGGGCGCGACA
Source organism: uncultured Bradymonadales bacterium (assembly GCA_964468515.1). GTDB lineage: Bacteria > Myxococcota_A > Bradymonadia > Bradymonadales > Bradymonadaceae > CAYXWB01. The sequence continues at coordinate 14,648 of CAYXWB010000108.1, forward strand.
GGCGGAAGCGGGCCTCGGCGCCCTCCTTCTCAAGCAGCTTGACGTCGCCATAGCCGATCTTGATCGCGCTGTAGCCGTCCTTGCCCTGCTCGCTCTTCTTCTGAACGACGACGTTACCCTTGACCTCAACGACGGTCACGGGGATGCGGTTGCCGACATCGTCGAACAGCTGCGTCATGCCGACCTTGCGACCGATGAGTGCCTTGCTCATGAGCTTAACCTTTGCACTTTAAGGTGCGATGCGACGTCACAACACCGCTCATGCCTCGCCACATTGCGGGGCCTCGGAGCGTGCGCAC
>CAYXWB010000109.1:0-14770 GCA_964468515.1 uncultured Bradymonadales bacterium
GATGCTCGCGGGCATAGTCGGCCACCGTGCGAGGCGCGCGGCCCGTGAGCGCGCTGAAGTCTGGCGAGATGTGGCTCGCCGCGCCCGCGCGCACCGCGCTCATCAGGCCTGCGAGCATCCCCGCATAGTCAGCGGGAAAGCCCGCGCCGATGAGCCCCTCGATAAACTGCGCCTCAGAGATGGGCGTGTAGCCGATCGTGCGGCCTGTCTCGCGGGTGAGGAGCGCGGCCGCCTCATCGTAGGTGAGCGACTCAGGGCCAGTGATCGTGAAGGCGCGATTGGGCGCTTGCGGCGTCAGCAACGCGGCAGCCGCCCCCTCAGCGATATCGCGCGCGTCGATGAACGCGGTGCGCGCGTCGGCGGCGGGCACGAAGATCTGCCCGGCGGCTTGGATGCCATCAAACCAAGCGGTGTGGAAGTTCTGCATAAACCAGCTCGGGCGAAGATGCGCGTAGTCGACGCCTGAGGCCTCGATCTGCAGCTCCAGCTGGCGCAGCGGGATGTTGTCATCCACCTCGACGCCAGCTGCCGTCATGAGCACGACGCGCTTGAGCTGCTGGAGCGCTTGGGTGAGGAAGGGGCTGATGAGCGACGCGCTGTCTACAATATAGGGAGGCGCCATCAAGAACAAGGCCGTGGCGCCCTGCAAGGCGGGGCCAAAGGTGGCCGGCTCGGTGTAATCAAAGCGCACCGAGGTGACGCCTTGAGGCAGCGTGAGGCGGCTGGGCTCGCGCGCCCCGGCGACGACCTGCGCGCCCGCTTGAGCCAGCGCCTTCACCACGCCCTCACCGACCTGCCCTGTCGCGCCCAACACCAAGATCTTCGCGTCGCTCATCACATGCTCCTGTGGTCTGCTCTGTGCTCACCCACGACGCGCCATGCGCCGTGAACGAGGAGGATATTGCGCGCCATCACGAGACGATCCATAATGAATCGTCCAGATAAATTTCGCAGGAGTCTAAACCATGAGCGATGTGTTGAGCGAGGCGTTGAGCACGTTGAGGCTGCGCTCGGCCCGCTACTGTGGACTGGACCTGAGGGCGCCCTGGGCGCTGAGCTACTCAGCCGGTGAGCGCGGGGTGCATGTGATCATGAGCGGGCGCTGTGAGCTGCGCTGGGCGGATGGGCGCGGCGCGCCGATCCCGCTCTCGGGCGGCGATCTGGTGGTCATGCCAACCGGACGAGCCCACCACCTGCGCTCGCCAGGGGCGCGCGGGCGCCCGACGCCGATTGACGCGGTGCTCGGCCCAGCGCCTGTGTCCCCAACCCGCCACGGCGGCGAGGGGGAGCAGGTGATGCTCTTGTGTGGTGAGTTTGTGATTGATGAGGTGGTGCATGGTCTGACGTTTGACGCGCTGCCCGAGGCGCTGGTGTTGCGCGCCGATGAGGCGACGCCCGCGATCAACGCGCTGTTGCTGGCGCTGGGCGATGAGGTGCTGAACAGCCAGCCAGGCTCAGCGCTGCTCGCGGCGCGGCTGTCGGACGCGCTGGTGGTGCAGCTGTTGCGCCATCACGCCAAGCGCGCGCCGAGCGCAGGCTGGCTTGGCAGCTTGCATGATGCGCGCTTAGGAGGGGTGTTAGGGGAGCTGCATCGCGAGCCCGCGCAGCGCTGGACGGTGGCGAGCATGGCGCGGGTGGCGGGGATGAGCCGAGCGGCGTTCGCGGCGCGCTTTAGCGAGCAGCTCGGGGAGCCACCGCTGAGGTATCTGACGCGGCTGCGCATGCACCACGCGCAGCTGATGTTGCGTGAGAGCAGCGCGCCGATGAGCGAGATCGCGCAGGCCACGGGCTACGGCTCAGAGGCGGCGTTCTCGAGCGCGTTTCGCCGCTGGGTGGGCTCACCACCAGCCAGCTACAGGCGCGCGCATCAGCTCGCGTCCGAGGCGTGCCCTCGCGCAGCCACGAGCGCGCTTGTGTGAGACGTCGTGCTCAGAGGCGGCGCGACGGGGGACAGTAACCCTCCAGACGATCCATGACGTCCAGCACGATCTCCTCGCTGGGCTCGTCGAGGCCGCCGCGTACGTCATCAAGCGCGACGAGGATCTCGTCGCGCGGGACGCCCTGGCGCAGCATGTCTACGACCGCGTCCACGAGGACATCGGGGGTCTGGGGGTTGAGCTTATGGGTGAAGGTCTGGCGCAAGCTGTCGTCCATCACAAACCTGTCTTGTCAGCGGTAAGATAGCGCTCTCGCCGTAGCCCTTGACGCGCAAGGGACATGAGCGAGGGGTGAGATCCCTCTGAGGCAAGCGCCTGATTGGGGGGTGACGTTCCGCTGCCTTGTATGATGAACACACACACGGCAGAAGGCAAGGCAAACCAGCGCGACGCGCACAAAAGGTGCGGCGAGAGGGGGCGGTGGTGTGGGCCAACCCATCGCAAGTGTTCAGGAATCGCCCTGCACCTCGCGCTGACTCGCGAGTCACAGCAAACTTGAACCTTGACAATAACTTAGCGCGCCTCCTATCACACAGGGCGCCGCAGTCTGGCGCCACCACGCCAGCGCGCACGCTCAGGCGCGCACGCGCGCTAACGAGAGCACGCGCACGAACCTCGCGCGCGGGCAGCCCGCCCTCGCCCACGCAGGACGTCACACGAGCATGTCGAGCACACCTCGCGCCGCTACGGCCGCCTTCTACGATATGGACGGGACGCTGATCAGCGCCAACGTCGTCCACGCCTACGCCTACTACGCCCTCAACGCGCAGCATGTGCGTCAGCGCGTGACCAAGACCGCCGCCCTGGTCGCCAGCCTCCCCATGTACTGGCTCGCTGATAAGATCGACCGCAAGCTGTTCAACGAGGCCTTCTATCGCAACTATGAGGGCTTCAGCGAAGATCGGCTCGTGCTGTTGGGCGAGGAGGTCTTCGAGAAGATCCTCAAGCCCTCCATCTTCAAGGGCGCGCCGGAGCTGGTCAGGCGCTCGCGTGAGCAGGGTCACCGCCAAGTGCTCATCACCGGCGCCATCGCTGAGATCACCGCCCCGCTGGCTGCCTATCTGGGGATGGATGACTCCCTCTCCAACCGGCTCGAGTACATGGATGGCGTGGCCACCGGGCGCCTGATCCGCCCGTTCATCGGCGGCGCCAACAAGGCGCTGCTGATGCGTCAGTATGGCGAGCGTCACGGGTTAAACCTCGATCAGAGCTTCGCCTATGCCGACAGCGGCTCCGATCTGCCCATGCTCTCGGTCGTGGGCAACCCCTGCGCGGTCAACCCCGACTGGCGCATGCGCACCACCGCCCAAGCCTACGACTGGCCCATCATCGACCTCGATCGCTGAGCTTGGGCGCGCGCGCACTTTGCCCCTGCCTGCATTGATAGAAGACACATCAAGCGCTGAGCCTATCAGCCCATGACCTCATAAGAGACGGACGCCGCATGCAAGAGCACGATCTGGAGCCCTTCAACCCGGTGCGCTACCTTGATGATGACTCCGCCCCCATCTACCTGCACTATGGGGAGGACTTCATCCAGCACAAGTTCCCCGCGGGCACGCGCGTCATCTATCCCAACCGCCCCATGAAGGCGATCCAGAACCCGCGCGCCGCCATCCGCTACGCCCTGAACAACCCCGAAGGGGGCGTCGCGCCGCTGTACGCGCAGCTCAAGCCCGGCATGAAGGTCACCATCGCCATTGATGACATCTCCGTGCCGCTGCCCCAGATGAAGCTGCCCGACGCGCGCCAGATGATCTTAGAGGTCCTGCTTGAGATGTTCGAGGCGCATGGCGTCGAGGACTTCGAGCTGCTCGTCGCCCTCGCCCTGCACCGGCGCATGACCGAGGACGAGATCAAGCGCATGGTCGGCCCCGCCGTCTTCGCCAAGCACTACCCCAAGCGCCTCTACAACATGGACGCGGAAGACCGAGACAACATGGTCATCGTCGGCGTCACCGACCAGGGCGAGGAGGTGCAGGTCGTGCGGCGCGTCGCCGAGAGCGACCTGCTGATCTACGTCAACATCAACTATGTGCCCATGAACGGTGGCTACAAGTCGATCGGCACCGGCATGTCGGGTTATCAGGCGATCCGCCACCACCACAACCCCAAGACCATCCTCAACTCTGACTCGTACATGGACCCGAGCCGCTCCGCGCTCTACGCGTCCAACGTGCGCCAGGGCAAGCTGCTCAAGGAGCACGTCAACGTGTTCCACATTGAGACCGCGCTTAACAACGCCATGTACGACCCCAACCTCGCCTTCTTGGCCACCCCCGAGGATGACTGGTCGCCCGCAGACCAGCTCAAGTTTAAGTCCATGAAGTGGGCCTTGGGCAAGCTGCCGCGCCAGGCCAAGCGCAAGATGTTCTTCAGCATCCCCGCTGACTACGGCATCATCGGCGTCTTCGCCGGTGACACCGAGGCGGTCCACGAGAAGACCTTGCAAAAGTGCTGGCAGCAGCACGCGGTCGAGGTCGACGGTCAAGCCGACGTGGTGGTCTACGGCATCCCGTTCGCGAGCCCCTACAGCGTCAACTCGATCCTCAACCCGCTGCTGGTGCGGGTCATGGCGCTGGGCTACTTCTTCAACATGTATCGCGGCAAGCCGCTGGTGAAGAAGGGTGGCACGATCATCATCACGCACCCCTGCTATGATGAGTTCGATCCCATCCAACACCCCAGCTACATTGAGTTCTTCAACCGCGTGCTGCCCGAGACGCGCTCCTCCAAGAAGATGGCCCATCACTGGGAGGAGGAGTTCGCCACCAACCCCAACTACGTCCACATGTTCCGCCACGGCAACGCCTACCACGGCGTCCACCCGTTCTACATGTGGTACTGGTGTGAGAACGGTCAGGCGCATGTGGGGCGAGTGATCGTGGTCGGCGCGGAGAACGAGCACGTGCCCGCGCGGCTGGGCTGGGAGAGCGCGCGCACGCTGGATGAGGCGATCGCCATGTCGCGCGAGGAGCGCGGCGAGGAGACCTCCATCACGGTGCTGCACCACCCGCCGTTTGTGATCGCGGATGTGCGCTGATCGTCAGCCACACCCCGCGACAACGCCCCTATCGAAGCGGCGCGCGCGTGCAGCGCGCGCCATAGGCTCTCCTGGTGAGGCACACGATCATGTCCGAGCATACCCTCAACGGCGTCGCCGCTGGCACACACGCCGCCCCCGCTTCGCCCGATGCGCCTGTCGCCGCACAAGGCGCAGGTCAAGATGACACGATCGCCGCGCTCCAGCAGCAGCTCTCGGTCGCGCGCAGCTACACCGACAAGCACATCCTGCTGACGGGCTCGACCGGCTTCTTGGCCAAGGTCGTCGCCGCCATGCTGCTGCGCTATCACCCCGACATGGCGCAGCTCTACCTGCTCATCCGTGGTCGGCGCGACGCCACCGCCCAGGAGCGCTTTCAGAGCGAGCTTGTGGAGTGTGGCGCCTTTGAGCCGCTGCATGCCATCTATGGCCCCGGCCTCAAGGACTTCTTGGCCGAGAAGGTCACCGTGCTGTCAGGCGACATCACCCTGCCCTACCTCGGCCTGGAGCTTGAGCAGGCCACCGCGCTGTCGGCGAAGGTGGATCTGTTCATCAACTCCGCAGGCTTGACCAACTTCAACCCGAACCTGGAGAGCGCGCTCACGATCAACACGCTCTCAGAGCGGCTGATCTTGGAGTTCTTGGGGCTTGGCGACTACCACGCCGCGCTGTTGCACGTCTCCACCTGCTTCGTGGCGGGCAACGCGCGCCGCGTCGCGGAGGAGGTCTTGCCCCACCCCAGGCTGTATCCCAACTCCGATCAGCTGGAGACGGAGTTCGACGTGGAGCGCGAGATCGCCGACTGCGAGCGCATGATCGCCCACGCCAAGCAGCAGGCTGAGGATCAAGAGCAGAGCAGCGTCTTCGACCAGCAAGCGCGCGAGCACCTGCGCAAGCACAACCTCTCGCCGCACGATCGCGCCGCTTATGATCGGGCCTATCGCCACGCGCGCAGCGAGTGGATCAAGAAGGATCTGTCGCAGCAAGGCCGCAAGCGCGCCGCGCACTGGGGCTGGCCCAACATTTATACTTATAGCAAGTCCATGGGCGAGCGGCTGCTGACGGCCCATCGTGACAAGGTGAACTTCTCGATCGTGCGCCCGGCGATCATTGAGAGCGGCGTGAGCTTCCCGGTCAAGGGCTGGAACGAGGGCATCAACACCACCGCGCCGCTGGCGTACCTGCGCTACAAGGGCCACCGCTACTATCCAACGCATGATCAGCTGCGCCTGGACATCATCCCGGTGGACACGGTCAGCGGCGCGATGCTCGCGATCGGGGCGGCGCTGATGGCCAAGCGCGCGGCGCCCGTGTATCAGCTGGGCTCATCGGATAAGAACCCGCTGCGCATGGGGCGCATCCTAGAGCTGACCTCGCTTGGGGCGCGCCAGATCCGCGCCGGCGAGCTGCACACGTCGCGCTGGAAGAAGCTCGTGATGGACGCCTTGGAGGGGTATCCCGTCCCCAAGGAGACCTTCGATCGGCGCAGCGCCCCTGGCGTCAACCGCGCGCTCAAGGGCGTGGACAGCTTCTTGAGCAAGCTGCCCACCCGCTCGATGGGGGGCCTTGGCACGGCGATCAACGCCGCGCGCAAGGCGGCGCAAGGCGCAGAGAAGGCCACGGGCACGATGGCGAAGATGTTCGAGATCTTCATGCCGTTCATCTATCACAACGACTTCACGTTCCGCGCGCGCGCCATTGATCACCTCGCGGCCATGCTGCCCGAGGAGGAGCACGACCTCTACGGCGGCGACATCGCGGCGCTGGACTGGCGCCACTACTGGACCGGCATCCACATGCCGGGGCTTGCGCGCCACGTGTTCCCGAACCTGGAGGCCAAGCTCACCGCCAGCAACAAGGAGAGCTACACGTATCAGGATCTCATCGAGCTGTTCGACGCGAGCACCAACAACTACGCCAGCCGCGTCGCGCTCCAGCACCATGACGGCGTGCTCACCGAGCGCTACACTTATGCGGAGCTGCGCGCGTACGCAGAGCGCGCGGCCTCGATGCTTGAGGGCCTGGGCATGGGCCCTGGCGTGTGCGCGCTTATTGTGAGTGAGAATCGGCCGCAGTGGGGGATGGCTTACTTTGGCATCCTCAAGGCGCGCGGTGTGGCGGTGCCCGTCGATCCGCAGAGCAGCGCGGAGAAGATCCTCAACCTCACCCGCTCAGCCAAGGCGCGCATGATCATCGTCAGCGCCGAGGTCCAAGCGCGCCTTGGCCACGAGCTTGACGCGCTGCTCACGGAGCTTGGGCGTCCGGTGCGCGTGGTGAACTTCGCGCAGCTGTTCGCGCTGCAGCTCGGCTTTGAGCCTGCGGCTGAGGCCGAGCTGCCGCCCGCGCCCGACGCCGAGGGCGTCGATCCTTGGGCGGCGCTGGAGCATGATCAGCTCGCGAGCCTCATCTTCACCAGCGGCACCACCGGCGCCCCCAAGGGGGTCATGCTCACGCACCAGAACTTCACGCACCTGTTGCACAGCATGCAGCAGGTCTTCCGCATCAGCGAGCGTGACGGGTTCTTGAGCGTGCTGCCTTTGCATCACACCTTTGAGTTCACCTGCGGCTTCTTGATGCCGCTGTCGCGCGGCGCCACGGTGACCTACATCGAGGAGATCAACAGCGAGCAGCTCAACGGCGCCATGCGCGCCACGCCCATCACGGCGCTCATCGGCGTGCCCGCGCTGTGGCAGCTGTTAAACCGCCGCATCGATCAGCGCGTCCAAGACGCGCCGCCTGCGGCGCGCTGGCTCTTAAACCAGCTCTTGCGCCTCAACCGCGCCACGCGCCAGCGCTTCGGCGTGAACATCGGCCCCACGGTCTTCGCCGCGATCCATCGCGCGTTCGGCGGACGCATCCGCTACCTGATCTCGGGCGGCGCGGCGCTGCCGGGCGACCTGCTCAAGAGCTACTATGGCATGGGCTTTGATCTGTACGAGGGCTACGGGCTGACCGAGGCCGCGCCCGTGCTCACGGTCAACCGCCCCGATCGCGGCCTGCTGCCCGGCAGCGTGGGCAAGCCGCTGCCAGGCGTGCAGATCGAGATCAAGGACCCCAACGCCGAGGGCGTCGGTGAGGTCATCGCGCGCGGTGGTAACATCATGCTGGGCTACCTCAACCGCGACGATGACACCCGCAGCGCGCTGCGCGATGGCTGGCTGCATACGGGCGACTTGGGCAAGCTCGATCGCAAGGGTAACCTCACCATCGTGGGGCGTGGCAAGGAGGTGATCGTCACCTCCGGCGGCAAGAACGTGTACCCCGACGAGCTAGAAGACCTCTACGGCAAGCACAGCGCCATTGAGGAGCTGTCGGTGGTGGGCCTGGATGATGGCCGTGGCAGCGAGCGCGTGGCCGCGCTCGTGCGCCCCGCGCTTGGCGAAGACGCCACCTCGCAAGAGGTCATCGAGGCGCGCGCGCTGATTCGCGAGTGGTTCCGCGTCGAGGGCTCGCGCGTGGCAAGCCACGAGCGCGTGCAAGTGCTTCGCTTCTGGGACGAGCCGCTGCCGCGCACCCCCACCCGCAAGATCAAGCGCAAAGAGGTCGTCGAGATCCTCAACCGCCTGATCGCCGCAGAGCAAAAAGCCCAGCCCGAGGGCGACGAGACGAGCGCCGAGTGGGCGTGGCTCGATCGCCTCATCGCGGGCTTGGCCGATGTGAACCTGGAGCTGGTCCACGCTGGCACAAACCTGCAAGACGACCTGGGCTTTGACAGCCTGATGTATGTCGAGCTTGGCAGCATCCTGGAGGCGCGCGGCTACAAGATCTCCGCCGAGCAGCTCAGCCAGCTCGACACGATCACCGCGCTGCGTGACACGCTGGGCGGCGACGCGCAGGCCAACGCCATGGTGCATGTGCCGCAAGGCACGCTCCAGCGCGTCGAGGCGTATGACGTCCCGGACAGCCTCGCCAGCCTCGGCAAGCGCCTGTTGCATCGCGCGCAGATGGGCTCCTATCAGAACTTCTTCAAGGTCAAGGTCGAGGGCCGCCATCACCTGCCCTTGCACGATCGCAACGTGCTGGTCGTGTCCAATCACAGCAGCCACCTGGACATGGGGCTGGTGAAGTACGCGCTCGGGAGCTACGGCGCCAACATCCGGGCGCTGGCGGCGGCCGATTATTTTTATAAAGATAAGACCCGCAAGACCTACTTCCGCAACTTCACCAACCTGATCCCGATCGAGCGCTCAGGCTCGCTGGAGAGCTCGCTGCGCCACGCGCAGCAGGCGGTCAAGGCTGGCGACATGCTGCTGATCTTCCCCGAGGGCACCCGCTCGCGCGACGGCAAGATCCAGGCGTTTCGACGCGGCATCGGCTACTTGGCCGCCTCACAGCAGGTCAACATCGTGCCCGTCTACATTGAGGGCACGCACCGCGCGTTTCCCAAGGGCGCCAAGCTGCCCGACCCGACCGCGCGCAACCTGCGCGTGAGCATCGGCAAGCCGCTGCAGATCCACGAGCTGCTGCGCGAGTCCGAGGGCCTAAGCCCGATGGATCGCTACCAGCTCATCGCCGATCGCGCCCAGCGCGCGGTTGAGGCGCTGCGCGATGGCGAGATCGAGGGCAAGCGCAAGAAGCCCAAGGGCGTCGCGCTTGAGCCGATCTTCGACAGCCTCAACGCCAAGTTCTCGCGCGATCAGCTCGACGCGCGCGTCAGCTACTACTTCAGCTTGGGCAACCAAGATGACGGCAAGTGGACCGTCGTGGTCGATCGCGACAGCTGCAAGGTCCAAGCGGGCAAGCCCGCCGATGGCCAAGCCGACTGCGTGATCAAGACCACCCCAGAGCTGTTCCGACGCATGATCGAGGAGCGCTACACCCCCTCCATCGATGAGTTCATGAGCGGCGTCATCAAGACCAACGCCCCTGACCTGCTGATGCGCTTTCAGGCCGTCTTCGGCCTGTGATATCGCGCGAGCTTGAGCAGGCGCCCAACGCGCAAGCGTTGGGCGCCTGCTCAAGCTCGCGCCAAGCCTCACCGAGCGACACACTATGACCACCCTCGTCACTGGCGGCACTGGCTTCTTGGGCCGCCACCTCGTCCAGCAGCTCGTCGCGCGCGGCGAGTCCGTGCGCGTGCTGGCGCGCGGCTTTGATCTCGATCTGGCAGACCTCGGCGTGGAGCTCGTGGAGGGCTCGCTGACCGACGCTGACGCCGTGCGCCGCGCCATTGATGGCGTCACGCACGTCTACCACTTGGCGGGTCGCGTGGAGCGCGACCCGCGCGACGCGCACCTCATGTATGAGCTGCACGTCGAGGGCACTCGCCGCCTGCTCGACGCGCTGCGCGAGCAGCCCGTGCAGAAGATCGTGGTGGCCTCTACCAGCGGCACCGTCGCCGTCAGCGCGGATCCCGACGCCCTGCCCGATGAGGACGCGCCCACCACCGAGGGGCTCGTCAAGGACTGGCCTTACTACCTCTCGAAGATCTACGCCGAGCGCGTCTGTCAGAGGTTCATTGACACGCACCAGCTGCCCATCGTCATCATGCGCCCCGCCCTGCTGCTCGGCCCTGGCGATCGCCACCAGAGCTCCACGGGCGACGTCGTGCGCTTCTTGCAGAAGAAGATCCCCGCCTCGATGCAGGGCGGCTTGGCGTTTGTGGACGCCCGCGACGCGGCCGCCGCGTTCATCCTCGCCATGGATCACGCTACCCCAGGCAGCAGCTACCTTTTAGGCGCGTGCAACCTCACGCTCGACAAGTTCTTCAAGCGCTTGTCGCAGCTGAGCGGCGTGCGCGCGCCCTGGCTGCCCATCCCCGATGAGGCGATGAAGGCGGGCGCGCGCCTCATGGACAGCGCCTTCAAGCTGTTCGGCAAGCGCCCCGCGCTTGATCCGGTCAGCGTCCAGATGGCGTCCTATTATTGGTACCTCGACAGCTCGCGCGCCCAGCGTGAGCTGGGCTGGAAGCCGCGCAACCCCAACACCACGCTCAAGGACACGATCGACTGGATCGTGCAGTATCACCCTGAGTTCGCGCCGCGTGACAGCGACCTGCTGCCGCCAGAGCAGTTCGTCCCCGCCATCACGCTCGACTACATCAAGAAGCAGCGCGAGACGCGCTGAGCGCCGCTCATGCGCCGCTCACACGACGCGGGCCTGCGCGCGAAGCGCGCAGGCCCGCGTTCTAGCTCAAGCCAAGACGCGGCGAGGGGCGCGAAGCGCCCCGCACCAAGCTCAGGTGGGGTTGGTGATCAGCGGCAGGCGCTGCCCGACGACCTGCTGCACGCTGGTCGGATAGAAGTCAGGCTGCTGATACCAGCCGTGCTGACCGATGAACATGTGGCCATAGCCAGGGTTGTTCGCGCGCTCATACTCAGCGGGAGACAGCCCCATCGCCATGAGGACGTTGGCGAGCCACTGGTTGTAGATGAGGCCCGGCGTCTTGCCCGTCTCCGGCACCATCGTGAGGTTGTCGCCGCGATCCAGGTTGCGGTAGTCGACGTACTGGCCTGTGCGAAAATAACCGGCCGCGCCGCCTGCGGTGACGACCGGCAGCGAGTAGCTGTTGTGCGTCACGTTGCCCGACTCCTGCACCCACATCACCAGCGACTGATCCAGCAGCGACGTACCACCGCTCTGCGTGATCTGGAGCTTGGTGGCCAGATCCAAGAACACCGACTCGAAGAAGCGCTGATGCGCCGTGGCGATGGTCTGCTGCGCCTGACCATCGGTCTGCTCCGCTTGGTGGGCCACGTCTTGGTGCCAGTCGCCTTGGAAGGTCGAGAAGGTGTCACCGCAGTGCATCACCGCCACGCAACACGCACCACAGGCGAACGCGGCGGCGATCACCTCGTTCGTGAGCTGCCAATACTCGGTCATCCGCTGGGGCGTGAAGCTGTAGCCCGAGGTGTTGCGCACGACGCGCGAGTCGCCTGTAGGCACGGGCACATCCTCACACGAGGCGGTGGCGTTGAGGCGCCGCTGAAGCTCATGGATGCGCTCGATGTGATCATCAAGGCGCTGGCGATCGGCCGCCGAGAGCCTGCGATCGGACTGGCGCAGCCGCTGATAATTCTCCAGCACGCGATCCGCGATGGGCGTACGCTGACGCTCGGGCGCTTGGTTGGGCTGGAAGATCGTGTTGAACAGCGCCAGCGAGCTGTGCTCGGGGTTGATCTGCTGGATCTCACCGCTGCGATTGGCCGGATTGGCGTAGTTATACGACATGCGCCCCTCGCCCAGCACCATCGCGCGAAGCGGCACGCCATCAAGGGAGGGATAGAAGCTGGGCGACCACGCCATCACCTGATCAATGGTCGGCCATGGGAAGGCTTGCACCGTCTGGCCATCGCCGCCGTTGCCATCATTGCGGGCGTAGTTGCCCAGATAGCCGCCGCTGTGATGCGCGATATAGAACGGGATGTCGAGGCCACGCACGACGTTCATCTGCGCGACGATCGACTCGGTGAGTCGCGACGCAGGCGCGCTGAGCACGGGGGAGAGCAGCGCGCGCTCGCCCTCCACGCGTCGGCGCAGATCGCCCGCGCGGATGGTGTGACCCGCGTAGGTTTGCGAGCGCGTCAGCGTCTCAAAGGCGGGGTACATGTTGCTCGACCAGATGCCGCCGTGATGCGTCGCCATCGCCACAAAGCGCGGCGCGTTGTCGGTCAGCTCATCAGCGAACGCGCGACGTGGCAAGAGTGAGGGCAAGAGCGGCAGCGCCAAGCTCAGGCCGCCCAGGCCACGCAAGAGCTGGCGACGGTTCAAGAGAGGATCTCGCATGGTCATCTCGCTCCGTGTCAGGGCGCAAAGCCGCTCAACGAAAGTCTCGGCGTTGGAACTCAGGGCGCAGCGCCACAGCGCGCATCACGTCTTGCAGCGAGTCAGCGCGAAGCACCTGCTGATGCAGCGCGCGCAGGGTGCAGCCATCGCGCGTCAGATCCTCCGCGCGCCCAAACGTGAACCTCGCATAATGCCTCGCGAAGCACGCCTGAGGTTCACCGCTCTCAAGCATCATGTCTGTCAGCTCAATGGCGTCAGCCACCTCGCGCTCATCCCATGGGTTCACGCGCGGCACGCCGTCAGTGCGCACATCGGCCACGCCCAACAGCTGGCCTTGCTCATCGAAGATCGGCTGCTCAGCGCGGGCGCGCCCGAGCGCGTCGAAGCCCTCGGTGGCGAACCCCAGCGGGTTCAAAAACAGCAGGTGACAGCCCGCGCAGGTGGAGCCTGGCTGCTCCGTGATCGCCTCCACCACTTGACGGGTGCTTGAGCTGTCTGTCAGCTCCAAGCTGGTCATAGCGACGGCGTTGTCAGGCGGCGGCGGCGGCTTCACGCACAGCATCGCTTGGCGCACCATGTAGCCCTTCATGATGGGGCGCGTGTTGATCGTGCCCGTGCTCAAGAGCGCGGCGCGCGTGAGCATCCCCGCGCGCTTGTGCTCGGCCGGCAGCTCGGGAGGCGCGCCCTGCCCATCCCAGGGCGCGACCTCATACAGCGCCGCGAGCTCTGGGCTTTTGGCGAAGCTGTGCGGGGAGCGCATCATCGCGGCGAAGCTGTCGGGCGCGTCCAGGGTGTAATAGCGCGCCATGGCGAGGATCTCATCGATCATCGCGTCGCGCAGCGCGGGGCTTGGCGCGGGGCGATCGCCCACGAAGGCGTCGTACTGCGGCGAGCCCACGCGGGCGCTCAGCTCGGGCAGATCATCGAGCCACAGCCACTCCTTGAAGAACGCCCCGATCGCGCGCTGCGCGCGCGGATCAGCGACCAAACGCTCGACCTGCGCCTCGTAGCCCTCAGGCGTCAACAGCGCGCCTGAGGCGGCCGCCTCGCGCAGCGCGGCGTCGGGCATCGTCTGCCAGAAGTGATAGGAGAGGCGGTTGGCCAGCTCCCACGCGCTCAGCGGGTGGACCTGCGCGTCGGCCCCATCGGGCGCGCCGTGCTCCACATGATACAGCAGCTCGGGCGCGGTCAGCATCACCGTGAGCACGTCACGGACGCCGTCACGATCAATGCCCTGCGCGTCATAGACGCGCTCGTAGAAGGCGACCTCAGCGTCGCTCAAGGGGCGCCGATGCGTCAGCGCGCCGATCTCGCGGATGAACGACGCCACACACGCGGCCGAATCGTCCGCCTCAACACACTCGCCCAAGAGCAGCTCTGCCCAATCCGACGGCGCCACAAGCGCGCTCGCCAGCGCCTCGGCCAAGGTCAAGGTCACGTCAACGTGCGCCTGCTGCACCACCTGATCCAGGCGGCGAAAGCCGCCATGGGTGTGATCGGGCAGGCCCTGGCGCTGGTCCGTGGGCAGCAGCTCAAGCTGAGGCGCGACGGCCTCCTGCCAGATCGGCTGCGCGCGCTCAGGCGCGAGCGCCTCGATCAGATCGCGCAGCGTCTGCGCATACTGCGCCTGTGAGAGCCGACGCAGCGGCAGCTCAGGCGGCGTCGCGTCAGGGTCACACTGGAACGACTCACCGCGCGCCGCAGGGGGCGGCTCCCCCGGCACCCCCGGCTTGCCAGGGGTGCTGGGCATCCCAGGGGTGCCCGGTGGCATGGGCGCTGTCTCGCTCAGCTTGCCTGTGCAGCCCATCATGCACAGCGTCATGATGAGCGTCGCGCTATAAAGCGCGCCTGACCAGCTCATGTGTCCTCCTGCCCTCGCAGCCTTACACGTTCACCTCAGCATCTCTGCTAGATCGACAGCTTAGCGCGTCAAACGCTTGACTGCCAAGCCAACCCGCACGTTCGTCACTTATAGCGCGCTAATAAACCGCGCCCAGACGCCAGAAGCGGGGGGGGGGGGGGGGCGGGGGGGGGGGGGGGGGGGGGCCCCGCCGGCGGCGGGGGG
>CAYXWB010000110.1:0-14747 GCA_964468515.1 uncultured Bradymonadales bacterium
CCCCCCCCCTCTGCCGGCCGGGCCCCCACCCCCCCCCCCCGCGCCCCCCCGGCCCCGGGCGGGGGGGGGGCCGCGCCGCGCGCAGGCATCCACCACGGCGCGAGGTCGCCGAGCCGACACGCCACCGCATCAGGATAGGGGCTGACCCTTCGCAGCTCGTCTAAACCTAAGCTCAACGCGCGCAGCTTTGACATCAATACACCTCCTGTCAGTGCAAGCCGGTGTGCATGGTGTCGAGGACGTAGCGCTTGCCGAGCGCGGGGTCATCCTCATGGTGCAAGAACAGCCGATATCCCCCATGGCTCGCCCACAGATCGCACTCATGCGAGGAGCCCTTGTGACCACCTTTGATCGACTTGTAGTCAAGCGAGCTGGGGTTGTGCTTGCCGTCGCTGAGCATGTGCAGGGTGAGGTCGTCGATGGTCATGTTGATGGTGCGCAGTCGGTCGCCGGGCTGGCCTTCGATGCTCTTAGCGAGCTTGGGACCGTAGACGATGCGAGGATGCGGCGAGGGCAATAGACCCTCCTCATAGATAGCACGGGCGTGCTCGGCCCAGGCCGCGTCGCCCCAGAAGGAGAGCAGCGCCTGATCGTCGAGGATGGAGAGCATCGACTCGGGCACCTCAGCCAGCGCGGACAGCGGCATGGGTTGATGGAGCGCGCCCATGGTGCGAAACGCGCTGAAGTGCTGGCGCACGACGGACGCGGTGTCCATGCGCACGGGCAGGCGCGGGATGCGCAACAGGTCGACGCGCTTGTCATCGAACAGGTAGCAGACCTCGTCGGCGTAGATCATGCCTAAGCTCTGGAGCAGGCCGTTGACGCTCTTGAAGCCGCCAGTCAGGTTGAACACGACCTTGTAACCGCGCGCTTGCCAGCCGCGCAGCTCCTCGGCGGCCCACTTGGCCAGCGCAGAGGTAGCCTCGCGAAAGCCCTCCAAGCTGCGCGTCTGGAGGTCTTTGACCACGCGCACTTGCGCGCGCGCGCCTTGAGCGTTGAGCCAGTCTGCGACGAGCTGCGCCGTCTGCTGGCCAAGCCACGTGTCGGTCGCGATGATGATGTGCTGATCCGCGCCAGTGCGATGCGTCGCGCCGCCAAAGCACGCGAGCGCGCCGTTGAGCTCAGCGCTCATCTTCTTGGCTTGCGCCAGATCGCCCGCCATCAGCGCGGCGCGGCACGCGCTGAGGCGCGCCTCGCAGCGCGCGCGGTCGTCCGACGACAGCTCACCTTCGCGATGATTACTATTAAAATTCAACACGTTGCGAAGCTCTTGCTCGACCCCATTGGTGAGCAAGCTGGTGCCGCACGTCGAGATGAGCAGGGTGTGATGGTGTGGATCACGCATGGTGGGTTCCCGCGCCTTGTCTGTGGGTGATTGATAAGACAGAAGATCGCACACCTGACGGCAGGTGCGCAACCTCGTTTGAGTAAGCGCCGCGCTTCGCGCGGGGGTTGCGCTCCTAGCCGCGCCGCGCCGCCACCACGCGGCCCGACTAGCTAGGAGAGCAGCCCCATTGCGAACCACAGCTGACCCTTGAGGGCGCCAGCGTCGATGCGCTGGGGGACGGGCATGGCCGCCAGCGTGGCCAGGACCTCGGGCTGCGCCTCGGGGGGCAGCGCGGTCAGCTGCATCACCAGCGCCTCGCGCAGCGTCCACAGCTGGTCGCGCTCCTGCGTGGTGGTCTGGCTGCTGTCGTGGAGCATGCGGGAGGCGACCTCGCAGCGCGTGCGCAGCTGGGCGGTGAGCGCGCGGGCCTCGGCGATGCGCGCCTGCCCCTCGTCGTGCGCGATGGCGAGCGTGCTGGCGCACTTGACCAGCAGGCCCACGGCCTGGGCGACCCCCTCGATGGCGATCATGACGCTCATGGCAGCTCCTGAGATGAGGCGCGCCTGGGGCGCGCTTGGTGGGGGGTGAGGGGCGCGGATCAGCGCGGCTGCGTCATGTCGCTGGCGATGGTCATCAGCAGCCGCGTCCGCTCGACCGGGTCCTCGCAGCGCAGCGCGGCCTGGATGAGGTCGTGGCGCAGGGCGAGCTCGGCGCGCTTGGTGCGCTGCGTCTCCATGTGGGCGATGAGCTGGGCCTCGCAGCTGATGCGCACCTGCTCGGTCTGCTGGCCGGCGATCTTGACGCGGGCCTCGGCGTCGGCGCAGGCGGCGATGGTCTGCCCGATGGTCCCCATCATGCCGCTCGCGCCGCTCACCATGGCCCCCGCGTGGGGGATGATCTGCATCAGCTCCTTCATAAACACCTCTCGTCATGCGCGTTCATCTTGAGGCGATCAGCCGGTCTAATCCGAGCGATCGCCGCGCTCACGCCATAAGACGCGCCGCCCGACGCGGCGCTGACAGCATCACCCACTTGAGGCGAGCAGCCGGTGTAATTTGAGCGATGCAGCGCGGCGCATGGGCGATCGCCTAGGATTCATGCGGTGCCACGACACGCTCCTCGCCAGAGACCTCGCGCGCGAGGCTCGCCATCGACAGCAGCTCGCCGAGCTCAGGGTGCGCGTCGGGGCCGCTCTGGGCGCCCAAGCGCTGGTCCACGGTGGCGCGAAACGCCAGCACGTGGCTCTTGCGGTCGATGGGCTGGTCCACGGCGCGCGCGTGGTCAGGTGCGGGGTGAAGCAGCCACTGTGACAGCGCCTCGGTGTTGGTCTGCACTTGGCCCTCATCGTCGATCTGCATGGCGATGAACGCCTCGCGCATGCGCCGCCCCTGGTCGCTCTGCCAGCAGAGCTGCGCGGTGGCGATGGCGCGCGCCTCAAGGCCCACGCTGACCGCGTGCTGGCCGCCAAACTCCAGGTCGCGGGCGCGGCGCATGAGCAGGCGAATCAGCGGCACATCGAGCGACATCAGCTCAATGTCGCGGCTGTTCGCAAGCTCGCGCGAGGCCGTCAGGCGAAAGCGCTGACGCTTGCCGCCGAGGATCGTCACAAGCTCAGGCGGCAGGCGCACCTCGTGGACCAGGCCCTGGTGGGTGGTGCCGAGCAGCTCCGCGTCGAGCAGGCGCAGCATACCGAGCACGAACGCCTCCATGTGCGCCTTGGTGAGCGTCAGCTCATCGCGCAGCCGCTCAGGGTCAAACCCCTCGACCTCGCTCATCCACTGCGCTTGGAGCTGCTGCGCATCACGCGCCAAGCCCAGCGCCTCATCAATGCGCGCCTGCGTGCGGTCCACCCCCTCGCCAGGGGCGTCGCGCAAGATCGCCTCCACATCCAGCAGCGACGCGATCTGCCCGAAGATCTCCACGTGCAGCTGCTCGTGGTACTCATCGCTCAAGGGGCACAGGTCGCTGACCACCTGATCAATGCGGCTGTACATCAGCTCGACCACGCGCGCGTCCACAGTCAGCGGCGCGTGCAGGTTGAACGCCAGCACCTTGTGCGGCTGCCCATACCGGTACAGGCGCCCCAGGCGCTGGACCATGCGCATCGGGTTCCAAGGCAGGTCATAGTTCACCATCCGGTGGCACCCATGATGCAGGTTCAGCCCCTCGCCGCCAGCCTCCGTGGACACCATAAACCGCGCGCTATAGCGGAACTGATCCACCGCGGCGCGCTTTTCTTGGAGATCTTGATCGCCGTTGATCTGGGCGACAGCCTCCTCACCAAAGCGGGCGCGCAGGGCCTCCACCAAGCGCGCTTGGGTGCCGCGAAACTCGGTGAAGATGAGCAGCTTCGCGTGAGGATCGACGGCGCACATCGGGTCGATGATGCCCTGCATCAGCGCGCCGAGCTTGCGATCCTCGCGGTTGAGATCACGCGCCTGGAGGATGAGCGCATCAAGCGCGTCAAGCTCGCCGTCAAAGAACGCGGCGCTGGGGGCGAGGTCGAGCGCCAAGCGCTCCTCCAGCTCGCTCTGAAAGCGGGCGTCGCCCTCGCTGGCGCCGGATTGAAGCTCGCGCAGCTCGTCCATCGCGGCCTCCAACGCCTCCTGCTGCTGCATCACCAAGCGCGCGCGGCGACGCTCCAGCGCCGACAGGATCGCGGCGGGGCTTGATGCGGCGAGCTTGCGGAAGGTCATCACGACGAACCCGACCGCGCGGCTCCACAGGCTGCCATCGGACGATGCGACCGCCGCGCGAAAGTAGCGCTGGAGGTCTGCGTCAAAGGCGATCTCCGCGTCACCGACCTCCACCGTCACGGCGGTGGAGCGCTGGCCCTTGAAGATGAACTCGCCAGCGGCGTCGGTGACGTCCTCCTTGCGGTTGCGGTAGATGCACTGGCGCAGCACGCTCGGGTCTTCGGCCAGCAGCTCGAACTGCTCCTTCCAGTGCGGGCGCAGCAGCTCCAGCAGCGCGATGAACTTGTCGTGATCGCCCTGGTGTGGGGTGGCGCTGAGCAGGATCATGGCGTCGGTGCGCTCGCGCAGCTTGGCGGCCAAAGCGAAGCGCTCGGAGGCGTCATACTTCTTGCCGTAGCGGCGCCGCGTGAGGCGGTGCGCCTCATCGAAGATGATCACGTCCCAGGGCTGCGCGCTCAGCAGCTTCTCCAAGTGCGTCGCGGACTTGGCGCGGTCCATGGAGACGATGACGCGAGGGAACATGCGCCAGAGCGCGGGGCTGTCGATGTGGAAGTCTTTACCGTAGATCAAGAAGTCATTGAGGCCAAACTTCGACGCCAGCTCTTCTTGCCACTGCTGGGTGAGGCCCGCAGGGGTGACGATCAAGACGCGCTCGGTGAGGGGGTTGGCGCCTGGGCGCTCCTCGCTGGCGCGCAGGCGCCGCGACATCAGCGCGCTCAGCAGCATCCCCACCTCGACCGTCTTGCCCAAGCCCACGTCGTCGGCGATCATCCAGTTGAGGTCGCCGCTGCGCAGGATGTGATGCACCAGGTGCAGCTGATGCGGCAGCGGGTCGATCTCCGTGCGGGTGAGCGCGCCGGTGCTCTCGTGCCACTGCTCCAGGGCGTGGGCGAGCGCGCGCAGGCGAAAGCGCTCTGCGGATTGGGCGCGCGTGGGGGTGTTGTAGATGTAGCGCTCGTGCGGGGCGAAGCAGTAGCTCAGGCGCTCAAACGGCATCCAGATGCGGCGCTGCTCGGCGCGCGCGTTGGGGAACTCCACCAAGACCTGCTCACGGCCGCCCAGCGTGCGGACCGAGCGCACGGTCCCCTCACCGAGCGCGCGGCGCGTGCGCGAGCGCGGCTCATCGCGCACCATCATGCCCTCCTGAAAGCCGCAGCGCAGCTGCGTCACAGGCACGAGCTGCGGCTTCGCGTCGGAGCGCGTCATCGTGTTGAGCCAAGCCCGCTCGGGCTGATCGCCCTCGGCAGGCAAGACCTTGGTCACGCGCCAGAGCGTGGCGCGCTCGGCCCCGTAGCGCACCACACAGCCCGCCACCATGCCCAACATGGTCGTCATCGTCGCCACCTTCGTCGTCGTTGTCATGGACACCATCTTCAAACCTCCTGCGACCATACGATCATGCGCGCGTCGAGATCAAAGCGCGTCGCCTCATCGGGGCGCGCATCCCACAGCGTCTCCAGCCACAACGCCATCAGCGCGTCGGGGCGCCCCAGGCGCGTCATGGCCGCCGTCAGCGGCGCCACCTCAGGGGAGCTGTCGCGCAGGTGAGCGCGCAAGAAGTCCCAGAACAACATCCCCCTACGACGCCCGCGTCGGCCGCCCAGCGCCCAGTCCAGCTCCTCAGCGCTGCCATGGCGCCGACACGTCTGCTGCTCGTGGCGCAGCGCCTCGATCCACGCGCGCTCCAGCACCTCCAACACCTGCAGCACCTCCTCCTCATCGGGGACGCTGTCGAACGCGTCGATGAGCGCCAGCGCGGTGACCCAGTCGATGCGGCGCGGCTCCTCCTGATGAAAGGCGCGCTCCAGCCACTGCTCGCGCACCTCGTGCGCGACCAAGATGGCCTCGACCTCGACGCCTTGGTCCAAGAGCTGCGCCAAGCGGCGCGCCACCAGCGCCTCGTTGACAAACCCGAGCAGCAGCCCCTCCAAGGCGACGCGCTCGCGGCGGCTCAGCGCGAAGGTCATAGCCAAGCCCAGCGCCAAGCGGCGCGCGCTATCGCCCTCACGCTCCCGCTCGCGCAGCAGCGCGCTGGGCTGTTCTTGCGCCTCCTCGTCCTCCTCATCCTCCAGCGGCGCGGCCAGCAGGTCGGCCATCCATGCGGCGTCGACGTCGGTCCACAGCGCCGATGCAGGCGCGGGCTCGTCAGCGACCTCGATCAACGACACCTCGCGCTCAGGCGTCAGGTCCTCGTGCCAGCCCTCCCAATCGCCCCACGCCACAGGCTCATCGGGGGGCCAGACCTGCGCCGGTTCGACCTCTGCCGAGGTCTGGGCGACAACCTCCAGCGGCGTCCAGGCGGACAGCTCGCCAGCCCACACCTGCTCGATCACCTCCTCCAGGTCGCGCCACGACAGCTCCTCCAAACCCTCCTCTTCTTGCGCCTCGACGCGCGGCGCTGGCGCCACCACCATGGGAGGCGGCGCGAGCGCAGGCGGCAGCGGCGGCGGCAGCGCGCGCACCCAGATCGGCGCCATGATGATCACGGCGGGAGGCGTCCAACGCGCGACCTCCGGTGCGAAGGTGGGCTCGACCGGTGCGACCTCGACCAGTGCAGCGGGCGGCGCGAGCATAGGCGCCGGCTCAACCTGGAGCGCCCGCGCGCGGGCCTCCTCACGAGGTTCGCGCGACAACCCGAGCGGATCGTACAGCTCGGGGGCTGGGGTGTAGGCGCTCAAAGCCTCAGCGGGCAGCTCCCACATCAGGTCCGCGTGGCGCAGGCAGATGTCCTGCTCGGCCAGCTCGCGCTCATCCTCATCATGTGACCAGCCCATCATACGCTCCGCGCTCGCAGGTGAGGAGGCGCGCTCAGCGGCGCGCACCTCCTAGATCAATCAATCAACTCAGCCACCGCGTGAGCGCCACCTCGACGCTGCAGCGGTCATCGGGGCGCCGGCGCGCGCGGCGCGGGGCCAGCAAGCGCGCGGCGGTGCGCGCGTCCTCCAGCGCCAGCGCCAGCTCCATCGGGTCGGCGCCCTCGCGGTGCAGGTCGCAGAAGCGCAGCAGGAACAGCCAGAAGCCGCGCGACACATCGACGTCACCCCAGCCGAACCAGCGCGCCGCGTCCTCGGCCTGCGCGCGCAGCGCCTCCCAGGTCAGCTCCAGCTGGCTCAGCAGCGCCACGACCTCCTCGGCGTCGGCCTCCCAGGGGAACAGCGCCACCAGCGACTGCGCCAGCCCCCACCCCAGGCGCGACTCACCGCGCGCCGCATCGGCCTGCGCCGTCCACAGCGTGCGCACCTGGTGCAAGCGCGCGACCTCCTCGACGCTCATCCCCTGCGACAGCAGCCGCGACAGGCCGCTGGCCACCTGGCTGATGCCGACGTGCTCGATCAGCACCGCCTCCAGCATCACGCGCTCCTCGCGCTCCAGCCCGAAGCGCTGCGACAGCGACACGGCGTGCGCCCGCGCCACGCTCTGCTCCCCCACGCTGACGCGCAGCAGCGCGTGCGACGCGACGCCAGCGTCCTCGGTGGCGCCGCCCTGCTCGGGCGTGTCCAGCTCCATCCACCAGCCCAGGCCCTCGTCCATCATGTCGTCCCAGCTCGTTGTCATCGCTCACTCCTGTGGGTTCAAGCGCTGTGTGCGTCTCGCCAAGTGAAGACGCGGCGAGTGATAGGGCGCTGACAGCTCAGGCAGGTTGTTGTGATGAGCGCGTCACGCTCACGCCCTCAACATGACGCGAGCCCCGGCACGTATCGTGCCGGGGCTCGCGTCTTGCCCGCTGAAGCGCTGACTAGGAGCTGGTCCCGGAGCGGCTGAAGTCACCGCCGTGGAACCTGTGGCACTGCTCATCGCAGCGCTCCTGCGCGCGCCAGCAGCCGAGGCGGCCATCATCGAAGCACTGCTTATCGTTCTTGGTGTGCTTGCAGTTGTTGACGGCCGTGTTCACGCACATCAAGGCGGTGCCCTCGCACTGGTTGTGACAGGCGTTGCCCTCAGCGGACTGCGGGTTGTAGTTGTGGGGGATGTGCTGGGGGCCGCTGGCGCAAGCGAGCGCACACAGCAGCACCGCGCCGAGGCTCAGGACGATCAGCGCGTGCTTGGGGGAGGTGGTCGTGGGCAAGGGGCCTCCTATCAGGTTGAGCGCGCGGCGCGAGCGCCACGCGCGCCTCATCAACGCAACACGCGCCGAAGAGGCGCCAACACGCGCGCCAAGCGGCGCGCCCATCAGCGCTCATCAAGACGCAGCGCGCGCGGCGACGCTGACAGCTGCCGCCCCCTCACCGCCCCGCCATTAACCCCTCTACACCTCATCACCCGTCAGCTAGACTCGCCGCAGCGCCCTCCACGCCACGTTCACCCCCACCACCCCAAGCAGGTTCAGGCCCATGCGTCGATATGCTCCCCCTTATTCTATGGTGCTCAGCGTGTTCTTGCTCGCGTCGTGCGGCGCGGAGGTGGCGAACGGGATGGGGGCAAGCACGGGGATGGGGCAGACGACGGGCGATCCGCGCGTTCAGGCGATCCTCGACGCAGCGGGGGACGCGAGCGCTGGGGAGCAGCTCTACCTGTCGGAGTGCGAGAGCTGTCATCTGGAGGATGGGACAGGGCGCGCCAACGCAGGCGCGGGCAAAGACCTCACGGGCTGGCTTGTGCGCAACCCCGATGCGGCGGCGATCGACGCGATCCTCTACGGACGCGCGGGGATGTTGGCGTATGGGAGCTACCTGAGCGACCAAGAGATCGCTGATCTCATCGCGCACCTGCGCGCGAGCTTCGCGCCGTGACGGCGCGTGAGCTGGCGGCCTCAGCGCAGCGCGCTAACCGACGAGCGCCGCCTGCCCGCGAAAGACGCAGGCTTTGAACTTCGCCAAGAAGGCCGCTGCCTCCAACGTCTCGCACGAGATGACTCTGCAGAACGTGTCCGAGGGTCGCCGCGCGAGACACCCCTCCTCTTCACGCAGCGTGAACCGCGCGCCGACGGCGCGAATATTGACGCAATAATAGCCGAACGAGCGATCTTCGTAATCAAAGATCACATCAATCGAGCCATGTCTGGCGTGCAAGATCCTCGGCCCCTCAACGACGGAGTCTTTGCAATACCACACCTTATAAAGCGCAACATCACCCTCCCGAAACTCCAGACTCTGAAAGCTCACCTCATTAAACCACGCACCTAACACTAATTCCATAAGGCCTCCTGCGCTCTCATGAGCGCGACGCTCACGTGAGGGAGCGCGTCCTCGCCATCGCAAGAGCTACCAGCACGGGCGCGCAGCGTGACCTGTCGAAGCGTGAGTCGTGACAGCTGGGGGATGGGACAAGGCGCGCCAACGCAGGGGCAGGCCAAGACCTCACGGCCTGGCTGCCCCCACAACCTTGAGCGGGTCAGGGGTCTTCGGTCTCAGCGAGGCGAGCGAGGAGCTCGGCCTCGGAGAGCCCCTCAATGGCCTGCTTTTGCTTTGTGGCGAGCGCGTCCAGGATCACGGCGCGCTGCGCTTGGCGCTCGCGCCGCTGTGTGGCCAGCGCCGCCTCAGCCTCGCGAACTTGGATGATGCGCTTGACGATATCTAGCTTATTTTGCAGCTCGACCGTGCGCGGATGATGAGGCTCAGCGGACACAAAGCTCTTCTGCCCCAGGGCCTCCAGCTCTGTGTGGAGCTGTACCGCCACGCCGTTGAGGCAGAGGCCCTTGCTGAGCAAGGGGAGGTCCCACAGGTCAGAGACATCCAGCTGACCTCGCTCGGTGGCGAAGCGGTACTTCTTACGGCTAGCGATCTCGAACAGCGTCATGAGGTTCTCACTCATCTTATCACCTCGTAGGGTTGTCTGCCCCGACATCGGGGCAAGCGAAGCTCAGAATTGCACGTTATAGAGCCGGTTCAGCTCACCACGGACGCGGATCGTCACATTGTCCTTTTGGGTAGCGCTAAACCCCAAGCCGCTGAGCTGTTCTTGAGCATAAGGCGCCATCATCTTCGCGCCCAAGACCTCGAACACTTTACGATGCGGCTGCAGCTCACGGCGCAAATACTCATTATAAATACAGCGCACCGGATCAGGGTTAGCGCAGCCCGATAAGATGAAGAAGTAGTGCTCATTACCCTGCGTCTTACCATGCCAATGGTTAGGAGACCTCATCACGGTCGCGACCTTACAAAAGGCTTGCGACTGAACCCCCCAAACCTCCCTCGCCGCGCTCTTTGGCAGCACATCCTTGCCAACCTCAAGCGAGGCGATCTCACCCTGCGCCAAGGTGATGATCAGCGCGGGGACGTGGACCTTATCACCGACCGTGTGGGGATAGTGAAAGCGGCGCACCTGACCGTTGCACTCTAGCTCCAGCTCAAACCCAGGATCGATCGACTCGCGACGCCTGTAGTTATGAATCACGACGCGATAGACGCCATCCTGGGGGCGCTGCCAGCAGACATTCTCGACAGGCTCTCGCACCACAGTATGGGCGTTCATATCGACATCGAGCTTGCCTTGCTTGTTGCCAAAGTAGATGTGATCCCCAGTGGGCTCGTGGACGTGAATGTCCAAATCGTCACCGTTAAACCACGCTAAGCTCACGCGAAAGGGGGCGGTGACGTTGCCGCCTGCGGCCTTCACCCTCGCTTTAATGTCGGAGTCGGCCAAGTTCCCATAGTAGCTCCAAGAAAAGTCGTTGTCCCATTGAAACAGCTTGGGCGTATCATCATGTGTTGGCGCGGTCACGCTCATCAGGTTCTTCATGTGACGGTCCTCAACCAGCGCCTCCATGCTCGTGATCCGAGGGACCACATCGCGCATAAAGTCAGCGATGCTCACCGTGGTGAGCTGCTCCGCGTCAACAGGCTTTGGCGCGACATGCTTGAGCAGCGAGTCCATCATCGCGTCGCGCATGTGTGGCCGCACGTCACGATCCACGAACAGCACATCATTCACGCTCACATCACTGAGCTTGGCGTGGCGACGCTCAAGGCTTGTGCGAAGCCCCAAGTCGTCGATCGTCTTCATCGCCTCTTCAATCATCTTCTTGGTGATCAGGGCCTTGGGGCGCTGATAATTGTGCGGCGCGACCTTAGCTTCGAAAGCCTTGATCGCACGATCAACCTCAACGCCGCCAGAGATGTCCTGAATCAATGTGCCGATGACAGTATTCTTAAACCTCGCGACGGGGCTGTTGACATGCTCCCACACAAAGCGCGCTCGACACGTAGTGTCCAGCGCATCGTAGCGATGCTTTAACGCTCGAAAGGCGCGCAAGCTGCCGATGAACTCAGCGCCCCGATAGATCGCGGTGGGATCCTCGCTGATGATCGCGATGATCGCGTCCAGGGCTTCAACAGTCAGCCCCTCCAGCCCGCGCCCCAAGATGGCAGCGGCATCCGCAGCGGTGCCCTGAGCGATCCCCTCAGCGCGACTGAAGTGACGCTCGAAGACCTCACCATGAAGATGAGGCCACGTCAGCACCTGGCCCTGAGCGCTCAGCGACCGGCTCACCGCGACGCCATAGTGACGCTCACGGCTACGGAAGACGCCCGCGACAGCTTGCGAGCGCACAAACGCATCACAAGCGCTCGCGACAATGTTGAAAGGGTATGGCGCATCATCAACGCGCCAGACCGTGTCCACCTCACCATCCTTCAGCGAGACGACAGCCCCGAGGTTTTGCACAAACCGGCGACAGTGTTGACAATCATATTCGGCCCGCGCCTTATAGACCGGATTGGTCCCCGCAGGAAAAGACTGCAGGTAAACACGCCACAGCTTATCCTTCTTCTGAACCTGAAAAAGCTCACCCTGCTCTGCGAGCGAATCATACCTCTGGCGAACCAGCGCGACGAACTTATCAAAGGCGTCATCAGTCATAGAAAGAACCCTCTCTTTATAAAAATCACTTATCGTTTGACCACGCTCCTGCTCGCAAAGCTCAACCTATAAGACATCATCTTACACGCGACAGGCTCTCCCCCTCGCCATCCAGCAGTTGAAGCTAGCTGGGACCCGAACAGCTAAAGCGCATTTGATATTTCATCGAATCGGCGAGGCGCTGAACACCTGCACGACAACGCGCGCCGACCGCACGCGCTGCGGTTGCGCAGACAGCGGGGATCCACGCGCGCTGGCGCACACCACCCAGCAGGCGCCTCCGAAACACGTTGCGGCGATGGGCGCCACAGGCCAGCGCATGTGGCATGGTTGCGGGATCGAGCTGAGGAGGGGTCTTGCTAGCGCTGTCTGCGCATCAAGAGACGCAAGCCAAGCGTCACCTCACGCGCTGCCCCATCACTCACAGCGCCAACGCGCGCTCAGGCTCCGTGATATGCGCGCGGCGGCGGCAATGTCGTGACCTGACCTGTCGGCGCAAAGCCCACCCTGGCGTAGAGCGCGATCGCGGCATGGTTATGAGCTCCCCCATGAAGCACAAAGCGATGGCACCAGCGCGACGCGCGGCGTCAATCGCCGCTGAGACTAGGGCTTGGCCAACACCGCTGTGGCGAGCCTCTGGCGAGTCCCACACGCTATAGAGCCCGACCACACTCGGCGCATCAGCGCGAGCGCTGGCGATGATCGCCAAGCCGACATCGCGCCCACCCTGCATCGCGATGAGCGCCGCCAAGGCACGCTGCGCGCGAGCGCGCCAGACGGCCTCACCATACGCCCGCTCGATTTAGGTCGGCCACATCAACACCACACACCGTGGCGCCCGATAGCACAGGGGCGCACGATGTTTGGGGGGATTCAAATTTCAATCCTCTCAAATCGAGGAAGCTCGTCCGGACTCAGAACGGCGATGCACTAAGGAGGTCGCTCGCGGTTTCAATCCTCTCAAATCGAGGAAGCTCGTCCGGACCATAAGAATGGTTACTATCTTATTGAGTGTAATGTTTCAATCCTCTCAAATCGAGGAAGCTCGTCCGGACCCAACAAACCCCATGAATAGTTTAGAAACCCTACTGTGTTTCAATCCTCTCAAATCGAGGAAGCTCGTCCGGACATGTACGGTAGTACTATTACTATTAACACCCCCTGGTTTCAATCCTCTCAAATCGAGGAAGCTCGTCCGGACCGCCTGCCCCTCGACACGACGCAGCGCGCGCGGATGATGTTTCAATCCTCTCAAATCGAGGAAGCTCGTCCGGACACCACCCTAAGCCTGAGCATCACCGGCAAGCCTAGGTTTCAATCCTCTCAAATCGAGGAAGCTCGTCCGGACTCGATCACAGCAGCCTCATCATGCTCGACCACCTGTGCGTTTCAATCCTCTCAAATCGAGGAAGCTCGTCCGGACCGCCGTGTCAAAACGCCCGTCAGCCCCTCACCAGTGTTTCAATCCTCTCAAATCGAGGAAGCTCGTCCGGACCTTGATCTCGCATTTCAAGCGATTCACGCGCCTAGTTTCAATCCTCTCAAATCGAGGAAGCTCGTCCGGACATGCCAAAGGTTTTTAGGGATTTCGATTAGATTGTGTTTCAATCCTCTCAAATCGAGGAAGCTCGTCCGGACATGGCAAAGTAGATTATCCTAGTTTCTTCAATTCAGTTTCAATCCTCTCAAATCGAGGAAGCTCGTCCGGACAACATAAGATCAAAGTAATAGTTAAGCATAGTGTGTTTCAATCCTCTCAAATCGAGGAAGCTCGTCCGGACATAATTTTCAAATCTATTATCCGTAACGCCATCAGAGTTTCAATCCTCTCAAATCGAGGAAGCTCGTCCGGACATATCTAATTGATCTGTATGACGTTTCTGAACTGAAGTTTCAATCCTCTCAAATCGAGGAAGCTCGTCCGGACGTCGTATCCATGAGATTGTAGGAGCAAGCCAAACATTCGTTTCAATCCTCTCAAATCGAGGAAGCTCGTCCGGACTTGGAATTGCGGTCATCCTTATGCTAGCGGTATTATGTTTCAATCCTCTCAAATCGAGGAAGCTCGTCCGGACTGGGCTCCTGAGCCTTTGAATTCTTTATCTATGGTTTCAATCCTCTCAAATCGAGGAAGCTCGTCCGGACAGATAGGCTAGCGCATGAATGAGGTAAGGTTATGACAGTTTCAATCCTCTCAAATCGAGGAAGCTCGTCCGGACGCATACGCCTTTGCCTTTAGTGCATCATAGATAGGTTTCAATCCTCTCAAATCGAGGAAGCTCGTCCGGACACGGTTCTTGTATCACTTGTGATCGCGCTTGACGGTTTCAATCCTCTCAAATCGAGGAAGCTCGTCCGGACGCGATCAAGGTCAAAGCCCAGATCGTCAGCGGTCGTTTCAATCCTCTCAAATCGAGGAAGCTCGTCCGGACCCTCGCGGATCTGGACGCGACCGTTAAAGAGCTGGAGTTTCAATCCTCTCAAATCGAGGAAGCTCGTCCGGACGACGATCCCCACATTCAACGGATGGGGGGATCTGGATTTCAATCCTCTCAAATCGAGGAAGCTCGTCCGGCCCCCCCATCGCGCCCCAAGCTGCACCCTCCGAGGGCGATTTCAATCCTCTCAAATCGAGGAAGCTCGTCCGGACCAAGCGAGACGCCACAAGATAACGATATCAAGGTTAGTATTTCAATCCTCTCAAATCGAGGAAGCTCGTCCGGACACACGACGCGCCACATCCACTGCGCCATCCGATTTCAATCCTCTCAAATCGAGGAAGCTCGTCCGGACCATGATCCCCGAGCTGCCCGTCCCTGATGTCACCGAGATTTCAATCCTCTCAAATCGAGGAAGCTCGTCCGGACTAATATTGCGTTGTCAAGTTGAATATGCGACGACATTGTGATACAATAGAGAACACT
>CAYXWB010000111.1:0-14575 GCA_964468515.1 uncultured Bradymonadales bacterium
CCTGAGGGCGACGCCTCGCGCGCGCTCGTGCGCGACTGGGTGCCTCACTTGGTGCTCGACTATATCGCCGCGCATGACCTCTATGTGGGCCGCGAGCAGGCGCCATGAGCGCATCAGATGAAGCACTGCCTTGGGTGATCATCGGCGCGGGGCGCGTCGGGCGCACGCTGGCGCTCTTGGCTGCGCGCCAAGGCGTTGAGGTGAGCGCGCTGTGGAGCCGCGACGCGACCAGCAGCGCCAGCGCGCGCGCCTCACTGCCCGCGCTTGATGAGGAGGTCTTCTGGTATGGGGCGCTCGACGCGCTCGGCGCCACGCTCGCCCAGACCCCCGCGCTGGTCTGGCTCTCTGTGGTGGATGACGCCATTGAGCCCGTCGCGCGCGCGCTCGCGCCGTATCTGGGCGCGACGCATCGCGCGGTGCATCTGGCGGGCGCGCTGGCCTCGACGGCGCTGCGCGAGGCGGGCCTCGCTTGCCCTGTCGCGTCGCTGCATCCGCTCCAGGCGATCGCAGATCCTGCCCTCGCGATCGACGCGCTGGCGCGCTGCACCTGGACCTTAGAGGGTGATGACGCGGCGACGCAGCCGCTCGACGCCATCATGGCGCGCGCGGGCGTGCGTCCCGTGCGGCTCGTGCCGCAGAACAAGGCGCTGTATCACGCGGCCGCCGTGACCTGCGCGAACCTGCTCGTCGCGCTCATGGACGCGGCTTATTCGATGGTGCACATGGCCGGGGTGACGCAGCCCGAGGTGGCGCGCCAGATGTTGCTGCCGCTGGCGCAGTCATGCCTGGACAACCTCGCCACCAAGAGCTGCGCCGAGGCGCTGACTGGCCCCGTGGCGCGCGGCGATGAGGGCACGATCACGCGTCACATCGAGGCGCTGCGAGCCAGCGACGATCCCTCCTTGGCCCCGCTCTACGAGGCGTTGACGGCGCGCGCGCGCGCGCTGCGCCGCGAGCCGCAGGGGTGAGCGATGGCCAAGCGTCGGCGCGCGCGTTTAACCTCGCCAGCGACGCCTCAGGTTGACGCGGCGGATGGGTTTGGCGAGCTTCGCAGCGCGCTCCAGCGCGCGCCGAGCCCGCACGCCTGGCGCGCGCTGTGCGCCGCGCTAGACGCGCCCTGGGCGCGCCAGCCCGGCGCCAGGGAGCGCTGGGCGCCCTATGTGAGCCACGCGCTTCGCGCGTGGCCCGACGCGCTGCGGCTGGCGCCGCAGCGCTGGCTTGACGCGCTTCGCGCGCGTGAGCCTAGGCCGCAGGGTTGGTCGCTGGTGCGCACGATCAAGCTCGCTGATCCTGCGCACCAGGTGCAAGACCCGCTCGGCTGGCTCACCCGCGATGACGCGATGGCTGAGGTCACACACCTCGACCTGCTCAACCTGTGGGTGCCCAGCGACAGCGCGCTCACCTTGGGGCGCGCGCCCGCGCTCGGCGCGCTTCGCGCGCTCTCGCTGCCTTACTTTGGCGGTCGTGAGATCACCGCGCCGATCTTTGATGCGCTTGACGCGCCAGCGCTGCGCGCGCTGCACCTGGGGCGAAATCATCTCACGGAGCGCAGCGCGCCGCCGCTTGGGCGATGGCCCGGATTATCACGGCTCACCCAGCTCAACCTGGAGCAGGTCTTCTCGCGCGGCGCGAGCGCGAGCGCGCTGTTGAAGGGCTGCACGTTGCCGTCACTGCGCGCGCTCGATCTGTCCGATAACACGCTTGAGCTTGAGGGCGTCCATGCGCTGCTCAGCGCGCAAGCGCCACTGCTAGAGTCGTTGGCCCTGCGTCACGTCGCGCTCAGCGGCGCGCCTTGGCGCGCGCTGAGCGCGTCCACGCTGCTGACGCAGCTCACCTCGCTTGATCTGAGCGCGACCCGAATCGTCGCCGAGGCGCTGCGGCGCGTGAGCGCGCGCAGCGCGCGTTGGGAGGAGCTAGCGCTCAATAATCTTGTTATATCGGCGTTATTGATCGACGCGTTGCGCGATAACGTCCCCACCCTCACGCGCTTGTCCCTCGCCAGCGCGGGGCTCGACGCGCAGGAGCTTACGCGCGCGCTCGCCAGCGCGCCGTGGCCCGCGCTGCGCGCGCTTGATCTGTCGCGCGTGACGCTCGACGCGTCGAGCGTCGAGGCCCTGTGCGCCACCTCTCATCTCTCTACGCTCACGACGCTGGAAGTGAGCGGCTGCGAGCTCGACGCGTCGAGCTTGCAGCGCATCGCTCGCGCGATGCCCGCGCTCCACACCCTCCACGCCAATGACAACCTGATCGGCCCCGAGGGCGGCCTCGCGCTCGCCGATGCGACCCTCTCACTGCACGCGCTTGAGCTACACGGCGCGAGCTTAGGCGATGACGGCGCGACCACGCTGCTCCAATCAGCGACGACCCGTGCGCTGCGCCGCTTGGTGCTCTCCCACGATGATCTTGGCGACGAGGTCGCCCTCGCCATCGCCCGCTCGCACCAGCTCAGCGGCCTGCGTGAGCTGGTCTTGAGCCAGAATCATATCAGCGACGCGGGCTTCGACGCGCTCGCGCGCAGCGAGAGCGCGCAGCAGCTCGACACGCTCGATCTGCGCTTAAACCGGGCCTCCGTGGCGGCGCGCGCGCGCTTGCGCGCGGCGCTGCCGTTCACTGAGGTGCTGTGTTGAGCATCCGCTCAGGCGCGCGCGGGCGCCTTGACGCGGCCAAAGTGCAGCTCCTCGCGGACCACCGAGATGGCGATGGTGTCGCCGCGCTGGACCTTGCCCGAGAGGATCAGGCGCGCGAGGTTGCTCTCGATGAGGCGCTGGATGGTCTGGCGCATGGGGCGCGCGCCGTGGCGAGGATCGTAGCCGCCGTGCTCGATGAGCAGCTCGACGACCTGCGGGGTGTACTGGAGCGTGATGCCGCTGTCCTCACGCAAGCGCCGCTCCGTGTCCGCGATCTGCAGCGCCGCGATGCGGGCCACCTCGTCGCGCCCGAGCGGCATGAACACCAGGCGCTCCTCGATGCGGTTCCACAGCTCCGGTGAGAAGTGCGCGCGGGCGCTGGTGCGGACCTGCTCGGTGAGCGCGTCGCGGGCCTGGACGCTGTCGGCGCTGGGCGCGCTCGACGCGCCCCCAAAGCCGATGCGCGCGCGCGCGCTGCTCTGGCGCTCGAAGTGCTCCGCGCCGAGGTTCGAGGTCATCACGATCAGCGTGTTCGAGAAGTCCACCTTGCGCCCGCGCCCGTCCGTCAGGCAACCCTCGTCAAAGAGCTGGAGCAGCAGGTTGAGGATGTCCGGGTGCGCCTTCTCGATCTCATCAAGCAAGACCACCTGATAGGGGCTGCGACGCACCGCCTCGGTGAGCTGGCCGCCCTGATCGTGGCCCACGTAGCCAGGAGGCGCGCCGATGAGGCGGCTGACCGCGTGCGCCTCCATCAGCTCCGACATGTCCACGCGCACGATGGCGTCGCGATCGTGGAACAAGAAGTCAGCCAGCGCCTTGACCATCTCGGTCTTGCCCACCCCGGTGGGGCCAAGAAACAGGAGCGTGCCGATCGGGCGCTTGCTGCGAAAGCCCGCATAGTTGCGACGCAGCACCTCGGACACGGTGTGCACGACGTGCTCATGGCCGATCACTGAGCGCGCCAGGTGCGCCTCCATCTCGAGGAAGCGCTCGCGATCATCGCGCGTGAGGCGATCGGCGGGCAGGCCCGCCATCTCGGCCACGATATGCGCGATGTTGTGCGTGTTGACCTCAGCCTCTCCCGTGCGCGCCGCGCGGCTGCCCGCCAAATCCAGCACGTTGAGCGCCTTGTCTGGCAGGCGACGCTCCTGGATGTAGCGGTGGCTCAGGCGCACGGCCGCCTCAATGGCGTCGCTCGCGTAGCTGACGCCGTGATGCTGCGCGTACTGGTCCGACACACCGCGCGCGATGCGCTGGGCGGTGGGCTGATCCGGCTCCTCGACGCTGACCACCTGGAAGCGGCGCGCGAACGCAGGATCAGACTCGATGAACTTGCGATACTCATCCTCGGTGGTCGCGCCCACACACGGGAACTGGCCACGCGCGAGCGCGGTCTTCAGCTCGCCGCTGGCGTCGGCGCCGTCGCCGCCTTGGCCCGCGTTCATCCAGACGTGCAGCTCATCAAGGAACACGATCACCTGACCTTCCGCCAAGCGGACCTCATCCTTGATCGCGATGAGGCGCTCGGAGAAGGAGCCGCGCAGGTGGGTGCCGCTGAGCAGGCGGCCAAGCTCAAGCTCCACGATGGCGCGCTTGCCCATGCGATTGCCCTGGCGCGCGAGCGCGCAGAAGCGATGCGCCAACCCCTCAACGATGGCGGTCTTGCCCACACCAGGATCACCGACCAAGAGCGGGTTGTTGCTGCGGCGCTTGCCCAGGATGTCAATGAGCTGGGTGATCTCCTGATCTCTGCCGATGGCCGGATCAATGCGCTGGAGCGCGGCCTCCTCCGTGAGGTTGCGCCCATACTGCGACAGGATCGGGAAGCGGTCAGGATCGAGGCGATACGTCGACGCGAGGGGAGCATCGGGGCGCCCGCGCGAGGGGCGCGACTTGGCGGGGGCGCCTGCGTCGGGCGCGCTCTTCTTGGCGAACAGGCGCTGAGCGAGGCTGCGGGTGGCGCCGCGCGCGTCCTCAAGGGCGGCGCGGCGCGCGAGCTCTGGATCGCGCGCCGCGGGCTGCTGCTGCACCACAGGCTGCTCGCTGAGGATGTCGTCGATGATCTCCTCGACGATCTCAACCTCGCTGATCTCTTCGACTGGCAGCGGCGCATAGCGCTGGGCCATACGCGTGGCAGGCGGCTTGGGCGGCGGGGGAGGCGGCTGCGTGGTGGAGGCGGTGGTGGTGCGATGGTGGCTCGCGTGCCGCTCGCGCAGCTGGGCCTTGCGCTCGGCGAAGCGATCCTTGAGCGTCTTGCGCCCGGCGTCTTGGACCTCCTCACAAACCTCAGCGCTGGCGACCACCTCGCGCGTGAGCGCGGGGCTGCCTTGGGCGGGGGTGGTGCGCACCCAGCTCTCATGGAGGGCGGGGTGCACGGGGCTGGAGCGCTCCATCAAGCGCTCGCGCCCGCGCTGACGCGGGGCGCTGACGCTGACCTGGGCCTCATCGGGGGTGCTGGGCCTGCGCCACTCGCCAGTGATAGGCGTCTGCGCGGTCGCGATAAACCCCAACGGCAGGGGCGTCGCGTCCATCACCATGGCCAGCTCGCCGGTGGTGTGCAGGCTGGCGCCGCGCGCGGGGCTGGCGAGTCGCAGCGCGGATCGATAGAGCGCGCCCACATCAATCCCATGTTGCGCGAGCGCATGATAGGCCATGCTGCGGGGCTCGCCGAGCATGGCGGCGAGCAGGTGAGGCGGCTCCATGGCGATGGCGCGGGCGCGGCGCGCGAGGCGCTCGCTGCGTTGCACGATCGTCTCAAGCACGCCAGCTTGTTCGACGGGTGACATATAAGCGGAGCGCGCCACGCCTTGCAGGCTGACATGATGATCACGCAAGAGCGCCGAGGCGTTACCCGTCTCGGTGTAGAGCGCGAACAGCAGGTGCGTGGAGGTCACGACCTGTCGCGCGCCTTGCGCCATGTGAGCTGCCTGCGTGAAGATGTTGCGCAGGTCGTGACTCAGAGGTAAGTCACAGCTTAGAGGGAGTGCCATCCTTGACGTTCCTCCCGCTCTCCATATAACGGAGCGCGATAGTGAGAGGCGCCGCGTCATCGTGACACAGGCGCTGAACACACGTGCGGACATCCTTGTCCGGTCAAGAAAAGTAACACAGCTCTCGCGATCGCGCCAAGCCGTAATCTGGCAGTCAGGCGCATTGTGAGCCGAGCGCGGCGGATCATGCAACATCACAAGACGGTCATCCAGACGGGGCGCGCCCCAGGCCCTGACGGCCCCGCCTCCCAAGCGATCGCGTTTGGCGGGCTGCTGTTCATCTCGGCGCAGTCGCCGCGCGAGCTGTCCACCAACCAGCTCATCTTGGGCGGCATTGAGGCGCAGACGCGGCTGGTGATGGAGCACCTCAAGATGCTCCTGCACGCCGCAGGCCTTGACTTCAGCCACGCCATGCGCGCCACCCTCTACCTCAAGAACATGGCTGATCTGCGCGGCGCAGATATCATCTACAGCGAGTACTTCGACGCCCACCCGCCCGCCCGCTCGGTGGTCGAGGTCAGCCGCTTGCCCCACGACGCGCTGATCACCATCGATCTGATCGCCGCGACGCCCGCGCCCGCGCCTGACGCTGAGCCTGAGCCCGAGCCTGCGCCTGAGCCGAGCAGCTTCTGATCATGGCTCGCTGAGCGCTCGTGAGGATGTGTGCTCATGAAGATCATCTTGCAAGAGCACACCTTCTGCCTCGTGGGCAGCTTCACCAGCGCGCCAAACGCTGAGGCGCTGCGGCGCGCGATCATCGACGCAGGTGGCCAAGTCACCAAGGGCCTGGGCGCGACCACCACCGCGCTGGTGATGGGCGAGGGCTGGAACACGAAGGTGGACCAGGCCCTGATGCGCGGTTTGCCCGTGCTCACGGAGCAAGAACTCAACCAGCTCTTGCGCGGTGAGTCGATCGAGCGCGCGCCGCAGGCCGCGCCCAGCGGCTCGCTGCACGCGCTGATCGGGGAGCTTCGCGGCGCGCTTGATGGACCACCCGACGGGCCAACTTGGGACGCGATCGTCGCGCAGCTCGATCGCTGTGAGCCCGAGCAGCTTGAGCCGCTCGTGGATTATCTTGAGCCGATCTTGGAGCGCTGGCCGCGCTCGCCGGACGCGCGCGTTGGGCTGCAGGGGCTGGGTGACGCGCCCGCCCCTGACGAGGTTCGACGTTGGTTGGACACCGCGCCGTGGGGCGAGCTGCGCGTGGCGCCGCTCGCTTGGGTCGCGCAGCTTGTCCAAGGGCAGGACTCGCCAAAGCTGCGCTTGGTGCGCGCGCTCCATTTAGAGGCGCTTGGCGTCAAGGGCAGCTTGGCCAAGATCGCGCTGATGTGTCCGTCGCTTGGGCCGCTCAAGATCGTCCACTTCAGCGATGAGCGCGCGATCACGCTGGGCTCATGGGACGCGCTCTTTAACGCGCCGTCGACGCGCACGCTCAGGCGGCTGCGCTTGAGCGGGTGCCACGACAGGCACGTCAAGGCGTTCACGAGGCCCCATCAGCTCGACGCGCTGCGCGAGCTGGAGCTCGTCGGGTGGGCCTACAGCTTCAGCGTGGCGGGGTTGACCGCGCTCTATGGGGCAGACCTCACCCAGCGCGTTGAGCAGCTGACCGTCCAGCTGCACACGCGCGCGTCCATGTCTGCCGTGGATGTGCTGCGTCGCGACGCGGCGCTCTTGCCCAAGCTCACTCAGCTCAACCTCGCGCTGCCGTGGCGCGGTTGGGGTTTGGTGGAGCGGGTGAGGCAGCTTCGCCCCTGCCACACGCTAGGCATCGTGGCGGATCTGTTCTGGCTCGATGATGAGGATCTGGAGGAGCTGTTCGCCGCACAACCGCGCGGCTTCCACTGCTTGGATCTGACCTCATTGCGGGTGCATGCGGGGGCGAGGCGCTTTGAGCCCGCGCTGGGCGCGCGCTTGGGCGCCCACGCGGAGCAACCCCTCGCGGAGCGCTTGGCCACGATGCAAGACGGGATGCGCGCGCTGCTCACCGCGCGCTTGCCAAACTCCGCGCTGGTGGGGCAGCTCGCGCAGGTGCGGCTCGGGCGCTGGTGGAGCGACGCGCTGGCTGACGCGCTGCTGCGTCAGGGTGTTGAGCCGCTGCGCTGAGCGTCACGTCGTACATCAGTGGTATGCGCCGCGCAGATCGCCTATAATCGGGGGGAGGATCATGCTCAGGAGGTGCGCGCGGTGCGACAGGTGAGCTGGCGATGGTGGGGGGTGATGGCGGTGCCCCTGCTGATGGCGTGCCAAGGGCGCGGCTTGGAGGGACAAGCGTACGCCCAGCCCGCGCCCGCACAGGCGCACGCCCCTGACTCGCCAGAGGCGCCCGCAGGCGCGCCGCCGCTGGCCTTGCCCGATCCTGCGCCCGCTTATGAGCGCTGGACGCTTGAGCCCGTCGGCGCGCGCGCGCCAGACTTCCCGCTGCTGCCGGGCGAAGATCCTCACGTCAGCCGCTCCGTGGGCGACGTCTCCTTTGGCTACCTCGTCAACGCGCGCCAGCTCCACTGGCCGCACCCCTCGCTCGCCGTGCTGCCTGTGCAGTCGCGTCGACATCTCAACTTCACCACGGACGCGATGGCCGCCATCTTGGAGGGGGCGTCTCGCCATGTGCAGGAGCGCTTCCCGGACGCGGTGACGTGGCTTGGCAACCTGAGCGCGCGCGGTGGCGGTGATATCGTCTACTCGGTGTCGCACAACTCAGGGCGCGACGCCGATGTGGCGTTCTTCGTCACCGATGAGGCCGGTCAGCCCGCTTACCTGCCCGATCTGCTGTCGCTCGATGAGGCGGGGCGCTATGAGGGCGAGCATGGGGTGTTCTTGTTTGATGTGGCGCGCAACTGGGCGCTGGTGGAGGGGCTGGTGACGGCGGGTGAGGGCCAGCTCCAGGTGATCTTCATCTCGACGCCGCTGCGTCAGATGTTGCTTGAGCATGCAGCGCAGATCGATGCGCCGCTGGAGCTTCAGCGCGCTGCGTCGCGGCTCTTGATCCAACCGCGCGCGACCCTGCCGCACGATGATCACTTCCACGTGAGGATCTTCTGCGCGCCGATCGACGTGGCCTCGGGCTGTGAAGATCGGGGCGGTCGCGCGTCCGATTATGGTGAGCACGCGCGTGAGCTGAGCGCGGCGCTGGGCGCGGCGCTGGGCGCGCTTGACGCGCCCGAGCCGGCGCTGCGCGCGGCCGGGCTGCGCCGGCTCGCGCTGTTGTCCGCGCGCTCCCAGGAGCGCGCCATCGCGGCGCGCCTCGACGATGACGCGCCGCTTGTGCGCGCGGCTGCCGCGCGCGCGCTGGCCGAGCTTGGACGCGGCAGCCGCGCGCTCAGCGCGCGGCTGCCGCGTGAGCAGGCGCCGGAGGTGCGCGTTGAGCTGATCGACGCGCTCGGTCGCTTGGGCGATCGCGCCGCGCTCGACGCGCTCATCAAGGCGCTTGATGATCCTGGTGAGGTGGTCGTGCACGACCGCGTGACGCTGAGCCTGCGCCTGATGGTGATCGACGCGCTCGGCTACTCCGAATCAGAGCGTCCGGTGGAGCCGCTGATCAAGCTCTTGGAGCGCGCCGACGCGCCGCAGCTGCGCGCGCGCGTCGCGCGCGCGCTCGCCATGCTCACCAATCACACCTTCTTACGCGGCTGGGAGCACGCCACCGAGGTCGCCACCCAAGAGGCGGTGGAGGCGTGGCGCGGCTGGCTCAAGGCGCATCGCAAGAAGCGACGCGATCAGTGGTTGGTGGCTGGCTTTCAAGCGGCAGGCCATGACATCAAGCGCCTCGATCGCGGCGCGATCTGGCCGCTGTGCATGGCCATCGGGGAGGATGAGCACACGCGCTATAACGCGCAGCGTGTGCTCATGCGGCTGTCCGGCAACCCCACCGAGAGCATCGCGTGGGGCTGGGAGGACGCCAGCTTCTATTGGCGGCGCTGGTTTGAGCGTCGCCGCGCGCGGTTTGGTTTGAAGCCGCTGCCTCCCGCGCTCAGCACCTTGAAGCCTCAATGAGCGCCTGCGCGTGTGACGAGCGCTCGCCAGCGCACCCCAAACCCTCTCGCACTTTTCAGCGCGACAGCGCGTTGTCCGGCTCACGCGTGAGCAAGCATAAAAAGAAGCCGTCGAGCAGCGGCCCAGGCAAGACGCGCTTGGCGCCTGACAGCGCGGGGTTGAGCGCCTGATCTTGCCAAGAGGTCAGCCCATCACAGGCGGCGACCTCGGGCGGCAGCGTGAGCGGCACGACGCGCGCGCTGGGGTGGCGCTTGAGCGCGTCATGGACGCTCAGCTCGTTCTCCTCGGGGGAGAAGGCGCAGGTGCAATAGAGCAGCCTGCCGCCGGGCTTGAGGCTGCGCAGCGCGCTCTCTAAGAGCCTGCGCTGCTTGCGCGAGGTCTCCTTGATCTTGCGCGGGCTCCAGTAGTCAAGGCTCTCGGGGCGCAGCGTGGACATGCGCGCCTCGGAGGAGCAGGGCGCGTCCAGCATGACGCGATCGAACATGTCGGGGCAGACGTTGCCCACGCCGCGCCCGTCCTTCTGATAAAGCCGCACGAGCGACGCGCCGTGGCGACGCACGTTCGCGTGCAGGCGAAAGAAGCGATCTTTGACCGGCTCCACGGCCGAGAGCTGGCCTTGATCCTCCATCATGGCGGCCATCTGCAACGTCTTGCCGCCAGGGGCTGCGGCAAGATCGAGCACCACTTGGCCTGGGCGCGGGTCGAGCATCAAGGGGGCGAGCATGCTGGCGGGGTTCTGGATGTAGAGGTGGCCTTCTTCAGCGAGCGGGTGATGCGTCAGCAGCGCGCGCTGCGCGTAGGGCACGGTGGCGGCGATAGGCAGCCAGGGCAGCGGTGAGACGGTGAGGCCGTCAGCGCGCAGCGCGTCGAAGGTGGCGTCGAGCTTGGCGCGCAGCGTGTTGACGCGAAACGCCACGGGCTTGTGCTGATGAAAGCTCGCCAGCGCGGCATCAAGATGGTCGGCGGGGATGAGCTGGCGCAGCCGCGCTACGAAGTCTTCGGGCAGCGCCACGGCGTCAGTCGGGCGGTCAGTCATGGCGTGGTGGCTCCATCGTCGGGGCGCGGGCGCAGCATGGCACGCGCGGGGGCGCCATCGGCGCCGGTGAGCTTGAGCGGCAGACACACCAGCTCATAAGGTCCGGGCTCAACGTGTCCGAGCACCAGCCCCTCTAGCACCCAGACGCCTGCCCCTAACAGCGTGATGTGAACGGGGGCGGGGTCATCGCTGGCGAGGCTGATGCTGGGGCCGTCGATGCCGACCAAGGGGGCGCCGTGGCTGACGAGCCAGCGCGCGGCGTCGAGGGTGAGCGCGACCAGCGCCGGATCAAACGCGCGCGTGTGCCACGCGCGCGCAGAGTTGGAGGTCTTCAACAGCGCGCGCTCGCCAGGGCGCAGCCCTGCGTCGCGCAGCAGCGCCGCGCTGACATCAGGTGCGTCGATCTGGATGACCCTGGCTGGGCCGCACAGCGCCTCAAGCGGCGCCTGATCGACGCTCTCACCGCCCGCGATCATGTGCAGCGGCGCGTCGAGGTGGGTGCCTGTGTGGACGCACATCGACACCGCGCTGACGTTGGCGCCGTCAGGCTCAAGGGCGGCGATCGGCTGTAGCGTGAGCGACGGGTCGCCGGGCCACACGGGCAGCGTGGGGCTTAAGGGGGCGCTGATGTCGATCCAGCTCATGCGGCGTGCTCGGGCGCGCGAAGCGCGCACAGGCCGCGAGCGATGAGAGACTCTGGCGCGGCGTCGTGCTCAGACAGGCCGAGGCGCCGCAGCGTGTCGAGGGTGACTCGCAGGGCGTGCGGATCAACCTCAGGCGTGCACTGCCAGCGGGTGAGGTTGAGCCAGCGCGCGACCTCATCGCGCGCCAGGCCAAAGCGCGCGGCGATCTCCTCGACGCTGCTACGCGCGCCGACGCGCAGCGTGTCACAGCGTCGCTTGGTGATGGCGAGCGCGTCGAGCATGTGGGCGCCGAGCGGCTCAAGCGCGTCGACGCGCGCGGCGATGAGGAACGCGGGCCACGGCGTGAGCCGCGTGCCCAAGCATCGCCACTCGCCGCTGGCGACCAGCGGCTGCGTCATGGTCTGCTCCCACAAGAACCCATCGGCCTCACCGCGCTCCAGCGCCAAGCGCGCCCCCTCTAGGCCGCCGACCTCGACAAAGCGCAGGGGGGCTTGGCCGAGCCAGCCGCGCGCCTCAGCCTCGACAAACGCCATCAGGTGCGAGCCTGAGCCGAAGCGGCTGATGGCGAAGGGGCGGCCTGCGAGGTCTTCGGGCTTGCGAAGAGGGCTGCGCGCGTGGACGTGGATGCCCCAGCGCAGCGGTGAGCTGACATAGCTCCCCAAGATGCGCAGCGGCAGGCCGCGCAAGATGGCGGCGACGAGGCCCTCGGTGAGCATCAGCGCGGCGTCGAGCTTGTGCGTGGCGAGCGCCTCGGCCATGGCCCCTGTGCCGCCAGGGAAGTCCTGCCAGCTCAAGCGATAGGGGCGCTCGTCAAAGTCGCCCGCCTCAACGGCGTGATGCCAGGGGGCGTTGAAGTGCTCAGGGACGCCGCCGAGGCGCAGCGCGGGGCGCAGATCGTCTTGGATCATAAGATGAGGTCGATCAGGCGTCGAAGCGGGCCCGGATCTCGGGCGGCGCGATGGGGCAAGCCTCTTGGGGCTTAGCGAACAGCAGGTGGCGCACGCGCGCCACCATATCATAGACGGTGTCTCGCAGCTTGCGCGGCACGGCGCTGGCGAGGGTGGCGAGCAGGCGCCACGGGCCGCCAAGGCGCATGCCAATATAGAGGACCGCGTCAGAGCGCGTCAGCACTTGGCGATCTTCAGTGATGACGAGCATGCTGTCGGGCAGCACCTCGCGCTTGACGCGCTCAGGGAGTTCTTGGTCAACCCGCTCGCTCGCCAGCGGCGTGAAGCGAAAGGCGGTGCCGCGCCTGTCATGTTTGATGACGAAGTTGACTGCGCCGTGACACAGGCCGCAGTCGCCATCATAGACGAGGCGATCGGTGCGCTCGGGGTAGAGCGGGGCGAGCTGACCTTGGAAGTGATGGCGCGTGAGGGCGTTTTGGGGCTCAGACATGGGGTGCTCGGTGGTAAGAGGCGTGTGGATCTTGGGCGCGGCTGAGATCATCTGCACCCATAGACGATAGGCCAACCGATGAGGCGCACGTGGCGAGACTCTACAATAGGGTTGGCGCTTGAGCCAGCGGCATGGGCGTGTGAGCGAGGCGCGCGCGCGCGTCGCATGGCTGCGGTCAGCTGAGGGCGCCTGGGCCAGGTGAGGAGGTGCGCTACGGGCTTGTCTTTTCTGGGGCACGCGCTGATGCTGCTGGTCTGATTTTATAGCGCGCGTGAGCGCAGGAGGTGGCGAGATGTTTGAGCGTGCTTTAGGCGATGGCGTCACACTGGCGATGTGGGAGCACCGCATGGCGGGGGAGCTCTTCGAGCTGGTCGATGCGGAGCGTGAGCGCTTGTCTGAGTGGCTGCCTTGGCCAAGCGCGTCGCGCAGCGAGGGCGACTCGCTGGCGTTTATCGAGCGCGTGCTGATGGGCTACGCCAAGATGGAGTCGCGCGTGTTCGCGCTGCGGTGTGATGATCAGCTCGCGGGCGTGTGCGGCTTCAACGTGTTGCGCCATGATCGGGGCGTGGGGGAGGTGGGCTACTGGTTGGGATCAGGCTTTGAGGGGCGTGGGGTGATGACCCGCGCCGTGCGGGCGCTGTGCGCGATGGGCTTTGAGGAGCTCGGCCTCAAGAAGGTGCAGATCGCGGCGGCGACAGGCAACGCGCGCAGCCGCGCGATCGCGCAGCGGCTGAGGTTTCAGCAGGAGGGGGTGATCCGCTGCGCGGAGCGCCTCGGCGAGCGCAGCGTGGATCATGTGATCTATGGCCTGCTGGCGAGCGAGTGGGAGGCAGCGAGGGGCGGATGATGCGCATGGATGCTCGCGCGATCGCCCTGAGCGAGTGTGTGATTGCGCTTGTTGTGCTTGTCATCAAGGCGCGCCTGTCGTAGCATCTGATGTGAGACACAATCAGACCTGAATCGAGGGTGGCGAGTGACGCGAGATGCGTGCTCCTGGCGAGCCTTTGGGGCCACCACGACGTTTCAGCGCAGGCGTGGAGTCCAGGATGACCCAAAAGAAGAAGATCGCGGTCCTCGGCGGAGGCACGGGATCGATGGCCGCGGTGTGGGCGCTGACTGAGCTGCCCGACTGGCGCG
This sequence comes from uncultured Bradymonadales bacterium, assembly GCA_964468515.1. Taxonomy (GTDB): domain Bacteria; phylum Myxococcota_A; class Bradymonadia; order Bradymonadales; family Bradymonadaceae; genus CAYXWB01. Next base: position 13,823 of record CAYXWB010000111.1, read on the forward strand.
AGCATTATGAGATCACGGTGTATCAGGTGGGCTGGCGTCTGGGGGGCAAGGGCGCAAGCGGCCGCAACCCTGATCATCATCAGCGCATTGAGGAGCACGGCTTGCACGTGTGGGCGGGGTTCTATGAGAACGCCTTTCGCATGATGCAGCAAGCTTATAGTGCGCTTGATCGGCGCACTGGACCGATACAGAGCTGGACCGACGCGTTCAAGAAGCGCAGCGACTTGATCGTCGAGGAGCACGTCGGCGGTCAGTGGAACGCTTGGAAGATGAAGTTTCCTGAGAACGCGCTGATCCCAGGGCAAGGGGGGACGGTGCTGCCGACCCCGTGGGAGTATCTGGTGTGCTTGCTCAAGGAGCTGGTCAGCCAGTTTGAGCGCTCGCCGATGATGGATCAGCTGGGGCTGAGCGAGGCGCAGCATCAGGCGCTGTGGGGGGTGATGACGGGCGGCGATGATCACCCTGAGGTGACGCCGCAGACCTTTAGCGCGCGCGGCTTCCCCGATGATCTGAGAGGGTTTGGGGTGCAGACGCTGCTGGACATCGCGGCGCGCTTCGCGGACTGGCTGCCCAACGATCCCCGGGCGCACTTTATGGCCGATGAGCGGCGCATCATCCGCTTGCTTGAGCACGCGTTCGCGCGGCTCAAGGAGGACTTTCAGCAGGTGTTGGAGGTCAATCATGAGGCGCGCAGGCTTTATTATCTGCTGGATCTGGGCTTGGGCACGATCAAGGGCCTGATCATGGACGGCG